>NZ_JBBCUM010000010.1:0-221168 GCF_037147855.1 Allobosea sp. MMO-172
GCCCGCAACGCCAGGAGAAAGCCCTCTTGCTGCCGACCCTATCCAGACCGGGCGCCGAGTAAGGGACAGGACAAACGTCCACGATGAAGGGAGTGACGCCAACAATACTCCGGATGGCCTGACGGAGTCGGAAGAGGCAGTGCGGCGGGCAGCCGAAGATTTGCCACTGGGGCAGAGGTCCCAGGGCTCTACGGAGTCGATACCCGTGTTCGACAGAGCCGACCTACCCCCGAAAGTCTGAGGCCTGACGCGTCGCGGCGACCAGCAGTTCGATTAATCGGATGGAGCATCTGCTCATGACGATCGAGAATGAAGACCAGTACCAGCGGGCCATTGCACGGTTGAAGTCGCTGGCCGATGTGCCTGACAACGAGCGCGACGAAGGCGCCTTTCTCGATCTCTCGGCCGCCATGGTGGCCTATGAAGCGAGCCTTATCGCTCCTGCCGAGCAATAGGCGGCACGGGTGTTCTCCTTCCTCACACCTGTGCAAGCCGTCGACATCGATCCCAAGCGGGCAATTGTTCGATGCGTCGACGACTATGAACGAGCGAAGCAGCGAGTCCTCGGGCTCGGGAACGCGGAAGCAGGCACTCCCGAGGAGATGGAGCTGATCGGCCTTATCGAGGCGATCGAGAAGTGGGAAGCCCGCCATGATGATGTCGAGGGCTGGGGGTAGTCAACGGGGCAATCGGTTTCCCCGCCGCCTCCAAACATGGTTGCCTCTATGTCCGCTTCCGAGCAAGGAGCCAATGTCGGCTTATGGCGCAGAGTTCCTAAGCATACCGCGATCGGCTTTCCAGCAAGTTGGCCGCGATGTGCGCAGTCCGTTCTTAAGCGCTCAGACGGCGTCTCGGTCGAACCTCCAGGTCCGCGCACCCTGCCGGTCGCTCCAATAGTCCGCAAAGCGCCCGCCGGCCGCTATCAGTTCGTCGCGCGAGCCGGCCTCGATCACACGCCCACCCTCGACGAATAGGATCTGGTCGGCGCGGGCGATCGTCTCAAGGCGATGCGCCACGATAAGAACCGTGCGCTGCCCGAAACGGCTCAGCGCCGTCATCACGGCCGCTTCGTTCAGCGTGTCGAGACCGCTTGTCGCCTCGTCGAGCAGCAGGATGGGAGCGTCCTTCAACAGCGCACGCGCGATGCTGACGCGCTGGCGCTCTCCGCCGGAAAGCGCGCCGCCGCCCTCACCGACCGGCGCATCCCAGCGGCCGAGGCGCGCGACGATCTCGTCGACGCCGGCCGCCGCGGCGGCCGCATGAACAGCCTCCTCATTCGCCGATGGGCGGGCGATTCGGATATTTGCGTCGATGCCGCCCTCGAAGAGCTGCACGTTCTGGAACACGATCGAGAGCTGGTCCATCAGGGTCTGCGGCCGATAGGCACGGACATCCTGCTCGCCGAGCTGAACAGAACCCGCATCGACATCGTGCAGCCGCGCGACCAGCGACAGGATCGTGCTTTTGCCCGACCCCGATGGCCCGACGATCGCTGTGATCGATCCTGCTTGGACCGTGAAGGACACGCTTTCCAGCACACGCTGCCCGCCGGGGCTGAACCCGACATCGCGAAATGCGATCGCCGGCGGCCCGGGCCGGGCGTCCTGCTCGGGCTCCGGCTGACGCGGCACGTCGAGGATCGCGAGCATCCGGCTCGCCGCGCCATGGGTCGATTCCAGGGCCGGGAACAATTCGGACAGCGTGTTCAGCGGCTCGAGGAAGCGCAGCACCACGACGATCAGCGCAACGGTTCGGGCCCCATCCGTCACGCCCTGCGCGAACATCAGGGCCAGCACCGCGACGAGCGTTAGCAATGTGGCCTGCATTGCCAGCGAGAAGGCGAGCGTGCCCGGCAGCGTGAACCAGAGAATGCGCAGCCCATTGCGCTTCTGACTGGCGATCGCCTCACCGAGCGGCGTCCCGTCCGCTCCCGTGCGGCCGGCAGCGCGCAGTAAGAGCTGGGAGCGCGCGAATTCCTCGGTACGGGCCGCGGCCTCCTCGGAAGCGGCGGCATAGTCGGCCTCGGCCCGGCGCATCAGTCGCGCACCGAGGAGCAATGCACCGAACAATAGCGGCGCGGCCAGCAGCGCCGCCAATCCGAGCGGCCAAGCGACGAAGAGCAGGCCAAGGCCGATCGCGGGCGGCAGCATGACGGCGATCGTCGCCTGCGTGGCGAGGTTGACCGAACTCGCGAAGAGCTCCGGCACGGCACCGGCCAGCGCGCGTTTCGCCTGGCCCTGCTGCGCGGCGCCGAACCAGCCGATCGGCACCGCCAGCAGGTGATCGACGAGCCGGCGGTTCATCGAGGTCATCATCGCGAAGCCGAGATCGAAAGCCCTGATCACCAGATGCCGCTCCAGCGCCCAGCCGGCCGCGATGCTCGCCGCGAGCGCGCAAAGCCAAGGCAGAGCCTCACGCGGGGCCGACGAGAACAGCGCGCCGAGCAGCGGCACGAGCAGCAGCGCGGCTGCCGCCCGCAGGCATGCGGCGACGGCAGCGAGCAACAGGTAGGGCACCAGCCGCGGACGGGCCTCCGGAGGCAGAAGAGTCGCGACGATCATGATGCCTTCCTTTCCGCGCCGGCCTGCCAGAGATCTCGGTAGAGTCCAGGCTTGAAGAGCAGCTCGTCATGGCGTCCGCGCTGGACGATGCGGCCGGCCTGCATCACCGCGATGCAATCGGCATGGGTGATCGTGTGCAAGCGATGCGCCACCACCAGCACCGTCCGCTGGCCGATCAGGGCGCTGAGCGCCTGCTGGACGAGATGCTCCGATTCTGGATCGACGAAGGCCGTGGCCTCGTCGAGCACGAGGATCGGCGGATCGGCCAGAAGCGCGCGGGCGATGGAGAGGCGCTGCGCCTCGCCGCCCGACAGGCGCGCATCCTCGCCGACGACGCTGTCATAGCCGCGCGGCAGGGCCAGGATGCGCTCATGGATCTGCGCGGCGCGGGCGGCGGCCTCGATCTCGGCCATAGCGGCGCCCGGGCGGGCCAACGCGATGTTGTCGCGCAGCGTGCCCTTGATCAGCCGGACATCCTGGAAGACGAAGCCAACGGCGCTTTGCAGGGCCTCGGGCGTGAGGTCTCGGATATCGATCGCCTCGCCGCCGGCGACGATGCGGACCGCGCCTCCGGTAACGTCGTGGAAGCGACCGGGCAAGCCGGCGAGCGTCGATTTGCCGGCTCCGCTCGGCCCGACCAGCGCTGTCAGCGTTCCCGGCTTCAAGTCGAGATCGATCCCATGGAGCACCGGCTTGCGCGGCCGGTAGCCGAAGCTCGCGGCCTCGAAGCGCAGGCCCAGCGGCCCCGGCGGCAGGCTGCGCAGCGAGCGGCTGCGGTCGAGCTCGGCCTCCTCCAGCAAAAGCCCGATGCGCCGCGCCGCCTGCTTCGCCTCGCGCAGCGGCACGAACCCGTACATCACCGCCATGATCTGGGCGCCGAAGGCAGCGCCGAGGAAGAGGAAGGGCAGGAGATCGGCCGGCGCCATACCGCCTGAAATGATCCGCCAGCAGCCGGTCGCCACGATCAGCAGCAGGAAGGCCGGCGGCTGGATCGCGAGCTGCGATGCCACCTTGCGCCCTGCCATCGGGCGCTGCCAGCCGTTGAGGAAACCGGCTTGCCCGTCGAGCGTCTCGCGCAGGGCCCGGCCATCGCCGCCGAAGACGCGCACCACCGGCAGTGCCTCGACGAAGGCGCTGGCCGCGGCATTGGCGCGCTTCGTCCAATCGGCATGGATGACGAGCTTGTCGGCGACGCCGCGCATCATATGGCTAAACAGGGCGACGAAGGCGATCAGCGGCAGGAACAGCATGGCGGCCAGGCCCGCATCGACCGTGAACAGGTAGACGATGACGGCGACCGGCGTGACGATGCCGGCGACCACGTCGGGCACCGCATGGGTGATCATGTAGTGCAACCGCCCGGCATCCTCCTGCACCGCTTGGTGCACGCTCGCGGCATTGCGGTCGGTGAACCAGCCGAGCGGCAGCCGCGCCAGCTTGGCGACGACCCTGAGCCGCAACGCATGGCCGAACCGGGCATCTACGGCATGGAGCGAGAGCATCAAGGCCGCCGAGAGCACTGCGGCCGCGCCATAGAGCCCGATGGCCCAGAGCGCCAATCCCGACAGGTTCTCCCAGCGGGTCTGGCCGGCGAGCAAACGGCGGCCGAGCTCGGCAAGCAGGACGAGCGGCGCGAGCTGCATCAGCGAGATCAGCCCTTGCAGCACACCTGCCGCCCGCAGCTTCCAGCGCAGCGTCGCCAGCAACTCCGTGCCGCCCTGCGACCGCCAGCGCCGTGGGCGGGCAGGGCGCTCCGGGGCGGCTTTCCCAACGACCGCCGACGCAGCTTCGACGGCAGGTTGCGTCACGGCAGGCTCGGGCTGCTCCTCAGGCGCTGGCGCAGCCTCCTTGCGCAGGCGCATGGCCTTGCCGCGAATCCAGTAGGCGGTGTGCTTGATGTCGGCGAGGGGGAAACCGTGCGTCTGGTTCAGCGCCACGCGCAATTGCTTGATCGCGGTGTTCTCGGCCGCGACCCAGGCATACCAGTTCGACCAGTCGCGCGCCGGGACGGCTGCCGCCAGCGCACCGGTACCGGCTCCCGTCCAGAGGATTTCGGCGCCGGGATGCGACGTGACCGGGATTTCGGCGTCGCCCGGCAGATTGGCCTGCAGGATCACCACGACCTGCGCCTCCGGTGGGAGCTCCCCGAGAATGGCGTTGATCGCGGGAATCGCGGCCGGGTCGCCCATCAGCAGGTAGCCCTCCGGGTCCTCCGGCGGGTCGAACTTGTGAAACATGTAATAGGAGGCGGTGATGGTATCGCCGCGCTGCGCGGCCGCGGCCCAGCCCGAGGCCGGCCCCATCGGCTCGTGCAGGACGAAATCGAAGCTGACCTCGCCCGTCGCGGCATCGGGATCGACCAGCGTGTAGCCGCGCTGATGCACCTTGCCCGGCTCGATGGGATCAGGCGCCCAAAGCCGGACATAGCTCGCTGTCGGCGTCTCGCGACCATCGATCATCGTCGGCGCCGCCAAGCGGATACGACGGAAACCTGGCGCGATGTCCGTGACCGAGAGCACGGTCATGACATGGTCCGTAGCCCCGAGGGCCTTCATCATCGTCTTCTGGAAACCACCCGCCACGACTACCTCCGATTGTCGGCGCTGCCGTGCACAGGCGGGTCGCGGCTGTCAAATCGCATCAAGCAAGAGTACGCTATCGTAAATTCAAATATCGATACCAAATCAAGACTACGATCTTACCAATCGAGATGATTGACTATTTTCTCGATGAGTCGATATTGGCTCTCATCTGCGGATATATACGCAGGATTGGAACTGGTATTAATCGAAAAGATCTCACATCGCCATGACGATGCAGAACCTGATCCCGTCGCGCGGCATGAGCACCTCGGACCTGATCCGTCTTGGCGCGGAGTTCTCGCTCGGTGCCCAGCCGGTCGATGTTTCGCCGCGGGAGCTCGACACGCCGCTCTATACCGGCCGGCTCCTGGCGCATGAGGTGCAGCCCGGCCTGACGGTGACCGCAAGCGACGTCACCTATGTCGGCCGGCAGGACATGATCGTAGACATGGAGCCGACCCTGCTTTGCGGGGTCATGCTGACCGGCTGCACCATCGAGACCGAGGTGGTCGGCCATGGCCGCGTAACGCGGCTTCCCGGCCACGCCTATCTGATGGGCTTCGGCCGGACGGTGCGATATTGCAGCCCGGTCGTTCCCGGGCAGCGCTTCCGTACTGCGGGTTTCATCCTGAAACCGGCCTTCTTCGACCGATTCGGCGATAACCTCGCCGATGACGGGCTGGCGATCCTGCGCGATTTCGTGATCGGCGATTTCCGCGCGGAGATGCTGCCGCGCTCGCCCCGCTTGCTGGAGATCGCCCGGCTCTGCCTCGAACATCCCTATAGCGGCCAGCTCGGCCAGCTCTTCCTGGAAAGCAATGCGCTGGCCTATGTCGTCGAGGTCGCCGAGCTGCTGAAGCAGGAACGGCGGGTGATGGCGCTGATCGGGCGGCGCCAGTACGAGCGGGTCCTGGAAGCGCGCGAGATCCTTGATTCCGATCTCGTGAACACGCCGACGAGCTTGCAGCTGGCCCGTCGCGTCGGCGTGAACGTCACCACGCTGCAGGCCAATTTCAAGACGGCCTTCGGCACGACGATCTTCGGCTATGTCCGCGACCAGCGCCTGATGATGGCGCGCGTGCTGTTGCGCGAACATGGCCTGGGTGTGGCCGAGGCGGCCCATCGCGTTGGCTTCGCGCGGCCATCCGCCTTCAGCGCCGCCTATAGAAAACATTTCGGTCATTCGCCGCGCGGCGAGACATCGCAAGGTAAAAGCGGTCGAAGCAGTTTGGAGGAAATCTAATAAATATTTGGTTTTGCGAATGTTTTTCCGTGTCGGGCGATGGTCCCGGCATGGCGGTACAAAGGGCGGCCCCGTATTCCTCGCTTCAGACAGGAAACCGGTACGACCATGATGAACAGCGCTCCTCGATCGAGACTGGTGGGCGGAACCGCCATCACGCTGGTCGCCGTCACTTTCGGGCTGGCAGGCACGGCGCTGGCGCAGGCGCCGGGGGAGACGATCCAGCTCGACACCATCACGATCACAGCCACCAAACGCCCGCAGGCCGATGCCAACCTGCCGATGGCGACGACGGTGCTGTCGCCGGAAGCCGTGCCGCCCTCTTCGCTCGACCCGATCGCCGATGTGGCGCGCCAGTCGCCCGGTACCAACTTCATGGATTTCGGCCGCTTCGGCGAAAGCTACATGACGATGCGTGGTGTCGGCACCCTCGGTACGGCGCTGAACTCGCTCGACAGCGTGATCGGCCTATCGGTGGACGGCGTGCCGACGACGTTGTCCGCCATTAGCGCGCCCTTCCTCGATGTCGAGCGGATCGAGGTGTTGCGCGGCCCGCAGGGCACAACCTTCGGCCGGAATGCCTTCGCGGGCGCGATCAACGTCGTCAACACGCCGGCCGATGGCAGGCGCGAATTCCGGATCGACGCTGAAGGGGGCTCGCGGGGCTATGGCTTCGTACAGGGCACCGCGGGTGGCTGGCTCGTCCAAGACAAGCTTGCCGGCCGCGCCGCCGTGCGCTTCCAGAACTTCAACGGCGACATCCCCAATGTCGTGATCGGCGGCCACGAAGGCGGCGCGCAACTCGGCAGCGCGCGCGGCACCTTGCGCTTCACGCCCGACCAGAGCCTGACCATCGACATCACCGGCAATTACAGCCGTGATCAGCGGCACAACTCCGCCTTCATCTTGCGCGAGCAGGCGCGCTACCCCGCCAGCGGCACCGATACCCGGCCGCGGAACGAGCAGGAGATCGCCTCAGGCTCGCTGAAGATCACCAAGCGCTTCGAGCCGTTCATCCTGACCTCGACCACGAGCTACCAGGACATCAAGCTCAGCAATCTCGGAGATTTCACCGACTCGCTGCTGTTCAGCAAGGCGACCGGCTTCCCGGCTTTCCTCTTCAACAGCCCATATAACGACAAGATCTATTACGAGGATCGCGAGCGCATCTTCAATCAGGAGATCCGCCTGAACTCGCATGAAGGCTCGCCCGTGCAATGGGTTCTTGGCGCCAGCTATTTCCGCTCGGATTTCGAGACGAACCGCGTCTACGGCACCGCCTTCTCGCCGACGCTGAACGGCACCTTCAACAACAAGATCGCAAGTGAGACCATCGCGGCCTTTGCCGACGCGACCGTGCCGATCGGCTACGGCTTCGACCTGTCGGGCGGCCTGCGCATCGCCCATGACCGCCAGACGCTGCACGGCAACTACGTCTCCAACGGCTTCCCTGGCACAGTGCCGGCGCTGGCGCAGCGCAAGAGCTTTGACGACACCTACCTGACCGGCCGCCTTGCCCTGTCCTATCACTGGAATGACAAGGCGATGAGCTACATCTCGGCGGCGCGCGGCTATGCCTCGGGCGGTTTCGAGAAGACCACCTCCTTCGCCGGCTTCGGCCTGCTCTCGACGGCGTTCCAGCCGGCCAAGTCCTGGACCTACGAACTCGGCACCAAAGCCGAGGTCGCGGACGGCGTGCGCGTCAACGGCGCGCTCTTCTTCAACGACGTCAAGGACGGCCAGCTCTCCGGCTTCGATCCGCTGACCTTCCTGCCGTTCATGACGAACCAAGCCTATCGCAGCTACGGCTTCGAAGGCAGCGTCAATGCCCGGCTGGCCGAAGGGCTGGAGCTTACGGCCGGCGGCGCCTGGATCAAGTCCCGCGTCGTCGATGCGACCGCGGCTGCCTTGGCCTCCGGCGTGCGCAACGGCAATGAAGTGCCGCAGGTTCCGCACTTCACCGCCAACGTCGCGCTGTCCTATCGCGTCGCCGCCGCTCCGCTCGGCATACCCGGCTATTTCAACGCCCGCGCCGAGTACCAGTTCGTCGGCAGCCGCTACAGCGATGTCCAGAACAGCCAGGGCGCCAAGATGGAGGCTTATCACATCGTCAACGGCCAGATCGGCTGGGAGAAGGACAACCTGAAGATCTATGCCTTCGCCCGGAACCTGCTCGACGAGCGGCCGCTCTCCTACGCCTTCACCTATGCGCCCGGCGCGACGGTCAACTATGTCGGGCGCGGTCGCGTGGTCGGCGTGGGCACGTCCGTCACCTGGTGAGGCCGCCGACCGGGCTCGGTCGGATAGAAATCGTCCCGCCAAGCGCTGAGAAAGACCAACAGCTCGATCATCGCCGACTGACGGGGGCATTCACTCGGCGCTGGGATGTCTGCTTCCGGGCGAAGTTCGAATGTTCGCAAATGGCGCAGCATAGTCTCGAACATCGGGTTGTTTAGGACCTCTGCCCTAGCGAGATCCTGATGCCGGCAAGAACGGACTAACCAACTCGAATGCTTCGACAGCGTTCACAAGCGGTGTCGTGACCGGCGTCGGCTGTTCGGCCATTGGAGCTCGGGCTAAGCTTTTGGTGGATCAGGTGTCGAATCTGACACTCCGGCTAAGGCTGAAAGCTGAGGAACAGGAAGGTCGCGAAGATCACGAGGTGGACGAGGCCGTGCAGCACATGGGTGCGCCCGGTCGCGAAGGTCAGCGTGCTGACAAGCATGGTCAGCGCCAGCAAGATCATGGCCGAGGGTTCGAGGCCGAGCGTCAGCGGCTTGCCGAGATGCAGCGTGACGATCGCCACCGCCGGAAAAGTCATGCCGATGGTGGCGAGCGCCGATCCCAGCGCCAGGTTAAGGGCCTTCTGAAGCGCGTCGCTGCGGGCGGCCTGCACTGCGGCGATGCCCTCCGGCAGCAGGATCAGCATGGCGACGACGAGGCCCGTGGCCTGCGGCGGCGCGCCGACCGCGACCCGGCCGAGCTCGACGATGACCGCGAACTTCTTCGAGAGCATCACGATGGCGACGAGCGCGACCAGCAGGAGCGCGCCGCTGATCGCCAGCCGCTTCGCCGTGGGTTCGAAATGCCAGTCGTGATGCGGCGCCGGCACGATGAAGTAGTCGCGATGACGCACGGTCTGGATATAGAGGAAGGCGCCGTAGAGCAGCACCGTCGCGACGGCAACGAAGACGAGTTGGGCCGAGGAGTAGCTCGGCCCCGATGCCTGCTGCGTGAAGTTGGGCAGGATCAGCGTCAAAGTCGCCAGCACCATCAGCACCGTCAGATAGGCGCTGGCGCCGGAGACGCGAAAGCTCTGCTCGCGATAGCGCAAGCCGCCGACGAGGATGCAGATGCCGGCGAGACCGGCGCAGACGGTCATCACCACGGCATAGACGGTGTCGCGCGCCAGCGTCGGTCCGCTTTCGGCGCCCGACATCATGACGGAGGCGATCAGCGCGACCTCGATGATCGTCACGGCAGCCGTGAGAACCAGAGTGCCATAGGGCTCGCCGGTCCGGTGGGCGATGACCTCGGCATGATAGACCGCGGCGAAGATCGCCCCGAAGAGGACGGGGATCAGCAGCACCGCCAGCACGATACCGGTCAGACCCGGAGCAAGCCCCTCGGAAAAGCCGAGCGACGAGGCAACGACGTAGAACAGCGCTGCGAGCAGCGGGTAGATCCAGGCGGTCTGCGGCATCCGGACGAAGCGATTGGCCTTCATGGCTTGCCCTTTGCGGTGTCGGAGGGAAACGGCGTCAGGCGAGGATGGCGCCGGCGGCGAGGCGCGCCGGGCCTTCCGGATCGTGCGCGGGGAGCAGGATCGTCGGCTCCTGCGCGGCGAAGTGGCGGATCGCCTGCAAGGTCGCGAGCGCGGTCGCGGGGTCGTTGGTGACGCCGTCGGTCTGGCCGGCGAGGAGATTGGCCTGGGAATAGGTGGCGTCGCCTGCGAGGAAATACGTCACGCCCTCGCCACGCACGATGACCGAAACATGCCCGTCGACATGGCCGGGCGTCGGCACCAGCAGGATGCGGCCGTCCCGCGTGATAGGATGGGAGGCCGGGAACGGGCCGACCGCCGGCCCGTCCATCGCGACGAGATCGGGCTTCAGCCAGACCGGCCAGCGCTGCGGCAGGCAGCCGGTCATCATCCCGCGCAGTCCGGTCGAGATGGCGTAGTTCTCACGGGGGCCGACGATGCGGCTGCGCGGGAAATGATCTAGCCCGCCGGTATGGTCGTGATGGAAATGGGTGAGGATGACCGTCCCGATATCCATCGCCGGGTCGAGCCCCAGCGCCAGCAGGCGCGAACCGACCTCCTCATGCGGCGCCACCCGGATCTGCACCTGCTTGTAGAAGGGGTTCCAGCCCGGCAGGTAACCCGGCACGGAATTGCGCCAGGTATCGCCGGTGTCGACGAGGAATCGCCCTTCGGGATGCTCGATCAGGAAACACAGGATCGGCAGCGGCTCGACCCAGTTCCGGTCGCGGAAGATGTCGATCTTCCGGCCGATGCCGCCGCGTCCTTCCTGCCCGGTGCGCTGCGCCGTCTTCATCCGGGCCTTCCCCGTCTCGATCGCCGTCACCTTGATCATGGTCGCCTCTCCTTAAAAAGAACGGTTATTCGTTTTATTATCCCTCGTGCCACAAACTTGTAAAGAGGGAGCGTTCGTTTTATTTCGATCCCATGCCGAAGATTTCCGACGAGAAGCGCGCTGCCCGCAGGGCTCAGATCCTGGAGGCCGCCTGGGCCTGCTTTCAGAAGGAGGGCCTGCACGCGACCACGATGGATGACATCATCCGTGCGTCCGGCCTCTCCGCCGGCGCGGTCTATTCGTATTATCCAAGCAAGGACGAGCTGATCCTGGCCGCTGTCACCACCTCGCTCTCGGGACTGACATCATTGGTCATTCCACTGCTGCAGGCCATGCCCGCGCCGGCGCCAGCCACGCTGCTGCAGCAGATCGCTGCGACGATCGACCAGTTCACGGCTCGCGAAGGCTATGACCTCAAGCGCGTCGCCCTGCTCGGCTGGGCCGAGGCGCAGCGCAACGAGCGGCTGCGCGCGACCATGCGCGGCTTCTACCTCGCCTTCCGGGATCTGCTGGAGCAAGCGCTCGGGCGAGCGGCCGATGCCGGCCATCTGGAGCGCAGCTTGTCCGGCAAGGATGCCGCCAAAGCGCTGCTCGCCATGATCGTCGGCTTCGTCGTTCAGGATGCCCTGCTGCACGATGTCGAGCCGGAGCAGCTAGCGCGCGGGCTAGCCGCGCTTGCACCTCTGCGACGCGACGATTGAGGTGCCGGGTAGCCCAGACGCCATCAATCAGTCGCGCAAGTGACGCGCGCCCTAGCATGCATATTGGGTGAGCCGCAGGAAGCGCACATACCGGACGCCGGACCAATTTGATGCCGGAATCCTGCTACCGCCCGGTACTGGTTGTGACTTGGTTGGACGAAATGGTCTGAATTTCCGCTTACCGGCACGTCACCCACGTCCGCTCATGGCGCAGGGCTTCCATCTCGCTGGTAGGCGCCCACGAGTAGCAGGAGAGAGGCCTGCAGGTGATTGCTGCAGATGGCGCGTCAACGTTACCGGCCGCCTCCATTGCAGTAATTTTCGGGTGCGGATCGGGATGAGAGGCCACATAAGGCGAGCCCGACCGGCGCAGGTTTAACGGGCGTCAGGTCGCATCTAGGCTTGGACCGTCTGTACCTGTATCGGTTGCAAATGCCCGGGCTTCGGTTGCTGCTCCCCTATCTCAAGACCGTCGCGCTCATAGCCTTGGCCACGACGGTTGCAGGCGTTGTCGTCTGGTTCGCGCCGCTCGACAGCGTCTCCGCAATCTACATGCTGCCGATCTTGCTTTCGGCCATTCGTTGGGGCACCGGGCCAGCGATCGCCGCGGCGCTGCTCGGCGCGTTCATGACCTCGCTGTTCTATCCACCGCTGTTCAGCCCGCTAGTCTTCGAACCGGCGCAGATGATCGACCTCGCCACGTCCTTGGTCGTCGCCCTGACAGTGGGGACACTGGCCGGCCGGATGCGCACGGAGATGCTGCGGGCGAAGCAGAACGAACGCGCGATCCGCCATGTCTATGAACTCAGCAGCGCCATCCTCGCAACGAGTGACGTTGAGGCCGTCTATGATGCCGTCGCGGACCACGTATCCGAAGCGCTCGGGCAGCCGGTCGCTCTTTTCGTTCCGCAGGATCGCGGAGACCTTCGTGCCACACGAACCTCCCTTTCCGAGGAAGAGACCGCAGCATTGGCGTTGGCCGTCCCCGCATTCCTTACGACCTCCGGAGGCCCCGACACTCTCGCGATGACGATACTCGGCGATCGCTGGCTTCTCTGTCGCATCGCCAGCGGCCAAGAACGGCCCGCTGCCCTGGCCCTGCGTTTGGACACCACGGACCAGCAGGGCCATGACGGAGCGGTCGCGCAGATACCGGCGCTGCTGGCCGAAAGCGCCCGCTCGCTCGAGCGGCTCGGCCTCTCGCAGGCCTTGGCCGATCGCAAGCTGCGCCGGCAGGCCGACGAACTGCGCGATATCCTGGTCGAATCCGTCTCGCATGAATTGCGGACACCACTGACCGGCATCATGGGGGCGGCGAGCGTGCTCGCCGCGGTGCCGGATCTCGCGGCCCGGCCGGCGCTTCGCAGCTTGGCTGACGGCATCGAGCAAGAGGCGCGCCGGCTCGACCGCCTGATCCAGGATGTGCTCGATCTCGGCCGCATCCGCGCCGGAGCCCTGCAGCCGCGCCTCGACACGGTCGATCCGGCCGATATCGTCAACGATGCTCTGGACAGCGCTGCTGACCGCCTGCGCGGGCGGCTCGTCAGCCGGCGGTTCCGCGAGCCGTTGCCGCTGATCCGTGTCGATCCGGTGCTGCTCGCGCAGGCCCTCGTCAATGTCATCGAGAACGCGGCGAAATACACGCAGGATGGCGCATCGATCGGCATCACGGTGGAGCGCAATGTCGACGGCTGCGTGATCACGGTCTCGGATGATGGGCTGGGGCTCAATGCGCGGGAAGCGGAGGAGATTTTCGAGCGTTTCCATCGCGGCGAGCGCCATGCCGACATCGCCGGCGGCAGCGGGCTGGGCTTGACGATCGCGCGGATTTTCGTCGAAGCCAATGGCGGGCGCATCGTCGCGTCGAGCGAGGGGCCGAACCGGGGAACCGCCATGCGCATTCACCTGCCCATCGCGAAGGCCGCGGCCGGCGGGGACGACCATGACCGTTGAGGCGCCTGCGGGACCGCTGGTTCTTGTCGTCGATGACGAGCTCGCCATCCGCCGCTTCCTGCGGACGGGGCTGGAGATGCATGGCTTCCGGGTGATCGAGGCCGAGACCGCGCGGCAGGCGACCGAACTCGCCGTGATGCGCCAGCCCGATCTCGTGGTGCTCGACCTTGGCCTGCCCGATGCCGATGGTGCGGTCGTGCTCGAGGCGTTGCGGAGTTGGTCGCAGGTGCCGGTGATCGTGCTCTCCGTGCGCAAGCTCGAACCCGAGAAGGTCCGGCTGCTGGAGAGCGGCGCCGACGACTATATCGTCAAGCCATTCGGGATGGCCGAGCTCCTGGCCCGGGCGCGCGTCGTGCTACGCCGCACGGTGCGGCAGGAGACGGCGGAGCCGATCGTACGCGTCGGCGCACTCCAGATCGACATCGCGCGCCGGCTGGTCAGCAGGGACGGCAATGCCGTCATACTTTCGCCGAAGCAGTTCGCGCTGCTGCGGACGCTGGCTGTCCATCACGGCCATGTCCTGACGCATCGCCAATTGATGCGCGAACTCTGGCCGCAGGAACCTGTGGAGGATGTGCAGTATCTGCGCATCCTGATGAAGAAGCTGCGCAATCGGATCGAACCCGATCCCGCGCAGCCGATCTACATCGTGACCGAGCTCGCCGTCGGGTACCGGCTGCGCACGCAGGAACAGCTCGATGCTGCCGGTTATGCCGAGGCTATGCGATAGCCTCCTCTCCGCAATGGAACAGCTAAGCGCCTAGCTGGTAGCTGCGACTCCCTGGGGTAAGCGGATAGCCGCGGGACGGGGAGCGCATGTTCAAGCTTTGGTTGGCGCTGGCCACGGTCGGCTGCATGGCTGCGACCGTCGCGATCGCTTGGTTCTTCTGTCGCGAGCTGATGCCGCTCTCCCGCGCCATCGACAAGGTCGGCGGGGTGCTGGGCGTCGTGGCTAGCTGGCTTGTCCTGCTCGCCTGCGTCGTCAGCGCCGGCAACGCCACGATCCGCTATCTCTTTTCCTATAGTTCGAATGCCTGGCTCGAACTGCAATGGTACATGTTCGCCGGTATCGTGCTGCTCGGCTCGGCCTATACGCTGAAGGTCAACGAGCATGTGCGGGTCGACCTGTTCTACGGCATGGTCTCCGACCGCGCGCGGCATTGGATCGACCTGCTCGGCGGCGCGGTCTTCCTGCTGCCGATGTGCATCGTGATGGTCTGGTTCACCTGGCCGTGGTTCGTCCAGTCCTGGACGCTGAACGAGGCCTCGAACAATGCCGGCGGCCTGATCCGCTGGCCCGTCATCCTGCTCCTGCCGGTCGGCTTTGTCCTGATCCTGCTCCAGGGCATCTCCGAGATGATCAAGCGTGCCGCGGCGCTGCGTGGCTTCCACCAGCACGAATACGCCTACGAGAAGCCGCTTCAATGATCGATGCGATCCGCTCCAATCTCGGCCCCATGATGTTCGGGGGGCTGATTCTCTTCCTGCTGATCGGCTACCCCGCCGCCTTCTCGCTCGCGGCCGTGGGGCTGTTCTTCAGCTTCATCGCCATCGAGATGGGGGTGATCACGCCCAGCTACATGGGCAACCTGACCTTCCAGCTCTATGGGATCATCTCGAACGACCTGCTGCTCTCGATCCCGTTCTTCACCTTCATGGGCGCGATCCTGGAGCGCTGCGGCCTAGCCGAGGATCTGCTGGACTCGATCGGCCAGCTCTTCGGCAGCGTGCGCGGCGGCCTGTCCTATGCCGTGATCTTCGTTGGCGCGATCCTCGGCGCCATCACCGGCACGGTCGCGGCCTCGGTCATCGCCATGGGCGTGATCTCGCTGCCCGTGATGATGCGCTACGGCTACAACATGCGCCATGCCACCGGCGTCATCGCCGCGTCCGGCACGATCACGCAGCTCATCCCGCCCTCGCTGGTCCTGGTCGTGCTCGCCGACGTCATGGGCAAGTCGGTCGGCGACATGTATGCCGGCGCCATCGGCCCCAGCATCGTGCAGGTTGTGCTGTTCTGCATATGGGTGATGATCCTCTCGATCATCAAGCCAGGCGACGTTCCGGCGCTGCCGCCCGAGGCCCGCACGCTGAAGGGCTGGGCCCTGGTCAGGAAGTGCATCCGCGGCATCGTGCCCTCGGCGGCGCTGATCTTCCTCGTGCTCGGCACGATCTTCATGGGTCTGGCGACCCCGACGGAAGCCGGCGCCATGGGCGCGGTCGGCGCGATCGGGCTGGCCGCGATGTATCGCACGCTGAGCTGGAAGCTGACGTATCAGGCGATGTCCTCAACCATGCGGATCACCGCCATGGTGACGATGATCCTGATCGGCTCGCGCGTGTTCAGTCTGGTCTTCCAGGGTGTCGGCGGCGGGCTGTGGATCGAGCACATGCTGACCGGGCTGCCCGGCGGTCAGGTCGGCTTCCTGACCTTCACGATGATCTTCATCTTCTTCATCGCCTTCTTCCTCGACTTTTTCGAGATCGCCTTCATCATCATTCCGATGCTGGCGCCGGCGGCGGCCAAGCTGGACATCAACCTGATCTGGTTCGCGCTCCTGATCTGCGCCAACATCCAGACCTCGTTCATGCATCCGCCGTTCGGCTTCGCATTGTTCTACCTGCGCGGCATCGCGCCGCCGACGGCTAAGAGCCGCGACATCTATCTCGGCTCGATCCCCTGGATCGTTCTGCAGCTCATCCTGGTGGCGCTGATGATCGCCTTCCCCCAGATGGTGACATACTGGCTGGAGAAACCGGTGACGCTCGACCCGGCCGCGTTGGAGAAACAGCTCGGCACCATGCCGTCCTACGGAACGATCGAGCTGCAAGGGCTGACGCCGCCAAAGCCTTAATGATAGTGGCGGGTCAGCACAGGGCCAGCTTGGGCGTGCTGCGCCCAGGAAACGGTTGCTCAGGTGATACTGACCGAAGGGCGGGAGCGGACATCTCGTCCCGGACCTGGGTCCGCTTTCGGGCAACCCTTCTACGTCCGCTTATGGCGCGATTGCGCGGTCCATAAGGTACAATGGCTCCGGATGCGGCCTCCTATGAGGATGCGTCATGCCTATGGAAGCTCAACAGATCCATCAGCGTCCCGCGTGGAACACGGGGCGCATTATCGGTCCCAAGCCGCCACTGAAGCCGCGCCATATCTGGGCAATCCGAACGCGGCTCCAGCATGATCGACGGGTTCGAGATCTGGCCATGTTCAATCTCGCGATCGACAGCAAGCTGCGAGGCTGTGACCTCGTTCGCCTGCGTGTGGGCGATGTCCTGCTTGGCGGAACCGTAAGGTTGAGGACGTCGATCATCCAGCAGAAGACCGGTAGACCTGTGCCGTTCGAGTTGACAGACTCGACCCGAGAAGCGCTGACCGCCTGGCTCCGAAAGCGCCCGAACGAGAAAGGCGACTGGATCTTCCCCAGTCGCAGCCGGCCGGGTGATCATGTGACAACACGGCAATATGGCCGCCTGCTTGATGATTGGGTCTCGCTGATCGGGCTGGACCCTGTTCTGTATGGAACGCACAGCCTGCGGCGAACGAAGGTGGCGTTGATCTACAAGCGGACCGGTAACCTCCGAGCTTGCCAGCTCCTGCTGGGTCATTCGAAGCTCGAAAGCACGGTGCGATATCTCGGTATCGAGGTTGATGACGCACTGATCCTGTCGGAGCAAACGGATCTATAGGAGCGCCGCGTGTGCGATGCGTGGAGGACGGCGCCCACGGCGCCGCCCTTCGTCAGCTCAACGAACCATTCAGTAGCGTGCCACTTCGAGGTTCGCTGCGGCAGCTCCGGCAATCTCACTACCCGCGGTCACAGTCTTAGAGTGGTCAGCCCCTTCGCGATGATCGGCCCGGTCGGCCGACCTGTCGGTGAACCTAACGCGTCCAGCGCACATCGCCGATGCGGGCGCCGAAACGGCGGCCGAAGCCCAGAAGGGCCTCGACGATCTGCTGGTCATTGCCGCTCTCGATCGTGAACAGCGGATACGACACGCTCACCGCGATGGCCGAGCCGTGCGGGCTTTCCAGCGCGATCGAGATCGCTTTCACACCCTCGAAAAGCTCCTGGTCCGAAATGCCGTAGCCGCGCAGCCTTGTCTGCACGATCTCCGCCTGCAGACGCTCCAGCGTCGGCACCGTCTGCTTGGTCGCGGCCGGCAGCGCATCCTTGAACAGCTCCCGGATTTCGGCGTCGGGCTTCAAAGCGAGCAACGCCTTGCCCATCGCTGCCGCATGCGCCGGAAGCCGGTGGCCGGGCTCGACCGCGAACTGGATCGGCTGCGAGCCGCGCGCCGTCTTCAGCACCACCACCTCGGTCCCTGACAGCACGCCCAGCCAGACGGTGTGGCCGATCTCCCGCGCCAGCGAATCCATCTCCTTCTGCGCTTGCTCGACCACGTCGAAACGCCGGTGGAAATTCGCCGCGAGCTCGACCGCGAGCATGCCGGCGCTGTAGCGCTGGCTGACGGGATCCTGCTCGATCAGCCCGCCGGATGCCAGCGCGGCGAGCAGCCGCGAGGCCGTGCTGCGGTTGACCTTGAGGTGCCGGCTGACGTCGCCGACCCGCAGTTCACCGCCCGAATCCACCATCAGACGCAGGGCCTCGACGGCCTTTTCGATCGATTTCATCGGCGCTCGATTTCTCGTCTTGACGCGGCAACGCACCAGCGTCACCATGAATATGCAACACGTTGCATAATATGCAACACAACGAGAATGTCAACGGGAGACGACCATGCGAGGCACTGGCGGGGCGCTGCTCTACGCGACGCTCAAGAGTTACGGCGTCACCTGCCTGTTCGGCATGGAAGACCCGATCCACGTCTTCCATGCCGTCGACCGCGCCTTCACGCGCATCGTGACGGTGCGAGACGAGAAGCATGCTGCGATCATGGCCCATGGCTATGCCCAGGTGACCGGCCGCCCGGGCGTCTGCGCGGCCACCTTCGGACCGGGCGCGACCAACCTGATCACGGGGCTGCTCGAGGCGCAGCGCTCCTCCGTTCCGGTGATCGCGCTGGTGCAGGACCACGCGCTGCGCCTAAAAAACAAGCATGCGAGCAGCGCGCTCGACCATGCCGGTGCGCTCGGGCCCTACGTCAAGGAGGTCATCCGCATCGACCTGCCCGAGCAGGTCGGCGACGCGGTCCGCAAGGCATTTCGGATCGCTACCACGGGCCGGCCGGGTCCGGTCGTGCTGCTCTGCCCGGGCGACGTCATGGCGGCCGAGACCGAAGCGGCGGTCCACGCGGAACCGGCCTACACTCACTTCCCCGCCAACCGCGCGCGGGCCAGCCGCGAAGCGATCGCGCAGGCGGCGGAGCTGCTGGCCGGCGCTCGCCGGCCGCTGCTGATTGCCGGCGGCGGCACGATCATCTCCGGTGCGGAGGAAGAGGTGCGGCTTCTGGCCGAACTGTTCGACATGCCGGTCGCGACGACGATGACCGGTCGCGGCGCCATCGCCGATGCCCATCCGCTGGCGGCCGGGCCGCTGGGTTCGACGACCGGCGGTCGCTATGGGCGCGGACGCGTCCCGAACACGCTCCTCGCCGAGGCCGACCTCGCTTTCGTGCTCGGCTCGCGCACCGGGCAGATCTGCTACAGCGAATGGTCGCTGCCGAAGGCCGGCACCAAGCTGATCCATCTCGACATCGACCCGATCGAGATCGGCCGCAACTTCCCGACCGACGTGCCGATGGTCGGCGACGTGCGCGACACGCTGCGTGACCTCCTCGCGTACTGCGCCGAGCACGGCCTCGCCCGGACCGATGGCGCCGCGCGGGCACGGGTCGCCGAGCTGACGAAGAGCTGGCGCGAGGAGTTCGACGTCGTCGGTACGTCCTCCCAGGTTCCGATCCGGCCCGAGCGCCTTCTTTCCGAAATCTCGGACAGCAGCGACGACAACACGCTGATCGTCACGGATGCGAGCTACGTCACCGGCTGGGCGATGAGCCATGTCGACGTGCCCCGCGCCGGCCGTTTCATCCTCTCGCCGCGCGGCACCGGCGGGATCGGCTGGAGCCTGCCGGCCGCAATCGGAGCCAAGATGGCCGATCCTGCGCGCGACGTCGTTTGCGTCACGGGCGATGGCGCCTTCGGCTACGTCTTCAACGAACTCGAGACCGCCGCACGCTACGGCGTCGAGGTCACGGTCGTCGTCTTCAACAACGGCACGCTCGGCTTCCAGCGCCACTGGGAGCAGAAGGTCATGGGCCGCTATCTGGAGTGCGATTTCCTCGACATCGACTTCGCCCAACTGGGGCATGTGCTGAAGTGCGGCGGCGAGCGCATCACCGACCCGGCGCAGATCGCCGCGGGACTGAAGCGTGCCCGCGACGCCGGCAAACCCTACGTTCTCGACGTCGTGATCGATCCGGACGCGACGGCGCCGATCGTCGGCTTCGAGACGATCCTGGCGGCCGACGCCGTCCACTGAAGGAGCTGTTTCATCAAGGGCGGCGCCATGCCGCCCCAATCAAAAAGGGGAGCACAATGTTCAGACGCATCGCAGCAGCCGTGACCGGGGCCCTGGCGTTCGCCATGGCGCTGACCGTCTCGCCCGTCCAGGCAGGGCCGACGCTCGACAAGATCATCAAGGAAAAGAAGATGGTCGTCGGCGTCGCGCCGTGGAACCGCTTCGTCCTGCTCAATCCGAAGACGGGAGAGTTCGAAGGGTTCATCGCCGACGACATCCGCAATTTCGAGCAGATGACCGGCATCAAGGTCCAACTCGTCAACACCACCTGGGCCGGGCTGATCGCCGGCTTGCAGGCCGGGCAGTGGGACGTGATCATGAGCGGCCTGGGCGCAACACCCGAGCGCGCCACCGCAGTCGCGTTCACGGACCCGATCGGCTACCTGTCCTCCACCGCAATGGTGCAGTCGAAGGGCCCGATCAAGAGCTTCGAGGATCTCGACAAGCCCGGCAACACGGTCTCCGTGGTCACCGGAACGGCTGCACAGCAGTTCGCGCAGCGCGCCTTCAAGAACGCCAAGGTCAATCCGCTTTCCGACACCGCCGCCGCCGTGCTGGAGGTCATGCAGGGCCGCTCGTCCGCCTATATCGGCGACGCGGTCTCGAATGCGCTGCGGGCCGAGGAGCGCCCCGACGAACTGCACAACATCCGCTTCCCGGCCGACAAGACCGAATGGACCACCATGAACCACGCCGTCCGCTACGGGGATCCGGATCTCGTGACGTTCCTGAATACCTATGTCCGGGCGATGCAGCTTCGTGGATTCTACCGCACGCTTGCCGAAAAGTGGAAGCTGCCGCCCGAGCTCGCTACCGGGCCTCGCTGACTTCGTGCAGGAGCGCGCCGCGCGACGGCGCGCTCCTCCTTGATTGAATTTCGGCCAGGTTGGAACATGAATTATACCTTCCAGTTCGGCGTTCTCACGGATTACGGGCCATACCTTGCCTGGGGGCTCTGGCATGCGTGGTGGACGAGCTTTCCCGCCATCATATTCTCGACGCTTCTCGGCGTGGTGCTGGCTGCGATGAGCATGTCGCGCAGCAGACTGGTGCGGGGCGCCTCCATCGTCTTCGTCGATCTGTTTCGCACGCTGCCCGTCGTGGTGCTGCTGATCTGGATCCACTATGTGCTGCCGATCCTGACCGGCGCTTCGCTCTCGCCGACCGCGAGTTCGATCATCGCGCTTTCGCTCAATGGCGCGGCGCTCGCCTGTGAAGCCTTTCGCGGCGGTCTCGAAGCGATTCCGCAGACGCAGGTCCAGGCCGCCCAGTCGCTCGGCTTCTCGCGCTGGAAAGTGATGCGCTACATCACGCTGCCGCAGGCCTTCTTCGCCACCTTGCCCTCACTGACCAACGTCCACATCACCGTCATCAAGAACGTCACCGTGACGGTGCTCATCGCCGTGCCCGAGGTGATGTTCCGCGCGCAGGAACTGACGGTTCAGTTCTTCCGGCCGCTCGAATTCTACACCGGAGCGGCCGTTCTCTATGTGGCGCTGATCTGGGGCTACACGATCCTCATGCGGATGCTCGAAAGGCTGCAGAAATGGCAACCGATCTGATGGCGGCCGCAACGGCGACAGTCGCCACCGAGCGCCACGCCTTCATCCGTATCCGCGACGTCCGCAAGTCCTACGGGGCGGTGCCGGTGCTGAACGGCATCTCGCTAGATGTCGCCGAGGGCGAGGTGCTGGTGCTTTGTGGCCCGAGCGGCTGCGGCAAGAGCACGCTGCTGCGCTGCATCAACGGCCTGGAGACGATCACCTCCGGCGATATCGCGGTGGGCGGGCGCTCCGTCTCGACCGCGCGGGCCGACGAACTGCAGAAGATCAGGCTCGCGACCGGCTTCGTGTTCCAGAACTTCAATCTGTTCCCGCACATGACGGCGCTGCAGAACATTTCCATCGCGCCGGTCAAGATCCTCGGGCTCTCGCAGCGCGACGCCACCGATCGCGGGCGCCAGCTGCTCGAACGCGTCGGCATG
Source organism: Allobosea sp. MMO-172 (assembly GCF_037147855.1). Taxonomy (NCBI): domain Bacteria; kingdom Pseudomonadati; phylum Pseudomonadota; class Alphaproteobacteria; order Hyphomicrobiales; family Alloboseaceae; genus Allobosea; species Allobosea sp. MMO-172. The sequence continues at coordinate 22,105 of NZ_JBBCUM010000010.1, forward strand.
GCCGAGAAGGCGGACGTCTTCCCGTTCCAACTCTCCGGCGGCCAACGCCAGCGTGTCGCCATCGCCCGGGCGCTGGCGATGGAGCCGACGCTGATGCTGTTCGACGAGCCGACGTCCGCGCTCGATCCCGAGATGCGCGAGGAGGTGCTGCAGGTGATCCGGCAGGTCCACCACGATCACGGCATGACCATGGTCGTCGTTACCCACGAGATCGGCTTCGCCAGGAACGTCGGCAGCCGCGCCATGCTGCTCGACGGTGGCCAGATCATCGAGGAGGCGCCCGCAAGGACTTTCTTCACGAGCCCCACGCACGAGCGCACGCGACGCTTCCTCAGGGCCATTGTCAACGAGTAGCCGAAATGTATCTGATGGAGCTTTCCGATTTGAACTCCACTAACCGCCGGTCACCTGACGACGGGTAGTCGCAGCTGAGCGACAATGTTTGGATCGAAAGCCTCACCTTAGATCAGCACACTTCTACTTTGGCGGGCACAGTTTCGACCGCCTCAGAATGTCCGCTTCCGGGCAAGCCTCCAATGTCCGGTCTTGGCGCGTCTATCCGATCGAGCACCGCCTGCGATAGGCCTGACCCCGCCGCCACTTCTTCGGAAGCGGTGGGGTGGGCCTGCGCAACGGGCTGCCCCCCGGCCCCCCCCTTCGGCGGCCGCTAATGCAGGCTCGTAGCATGCCCCGAATCTGGGAACATTGAGACGGGCTGCGGCCCTTGCGGACATATACGGGGCGTTATCGCGGAGATACGCCCCCGATGCCCGGATTTTATTCTTCGGATAGAACTTATGCAAACTCAGCGTTCCGGTCCACCCCTGCGGTTGACCGGCCTCTGACGCGCGACGGGGCGGACCCTGCCTGGAGGCGGGGCGCCGTTGAGGGTGTCGCGCCCACGCTTCCTGTGGACCTGCTTTCGCAGACGCATCTCCTTCGCGCGAGCTTCTTGCCGTTGCTGCCTGATCTGGCGAGCCACACGATCGCGGAAGAACGCCCGGGTCGTGTCTCTGATCTCGACCGTCTGAGCGACACGATCTTGCTCCAGGGCCTGCGCGGCATCGACGCGGGCCCGGCGGGCGCTGGTGAAACTCGGCAGGCTGGCGACGGCGACACCGGCTGCGGCCAGTGCGGGGATCAGCCCGGCGCCGGTCGCGAGGACGCCCGCCGCCACGACGTAGAAGGCGAGTTTCCTGACACCGGGATCAGCGAACACACCTGCAGCGATGAAGGCGCGGTTGACGCGGGCTCGCCGGATGCGGTCGCGCTGCCGGTACCTGCTCCGCACGAGGTTCTGCCTTTCGCGAAGCTCCTCCCGCTCGTCTGCCGTGAGCCCGGCGGCGACGCGATCACGTCCCTTCCTGGCCTTCGCGGCCTCTTCCCGCTCACCATCGGCATCCATCTCGGCAACCAGGCGATCGTACTCGCCGAGTACGGCGGCGGCGCTGCGTTGCGGCGCATCCCTTCTCAGTGCCGCCTTCACGCTGTCGACCGGCTGCAATTCACCGACGCTGGCGCCCATGGCGACTTCGCGGATGCGGGGCGCGTCTCCGTTCACTCTGAGACGGTTGAGACAGCGTGTCAGGCTCGTCGACTTCAGCGTTTCGGTATCGATCAGCTGAACGATCGGCACGCCGGCGACACGCTTGTCGCCAGCGGCGAGGACAATTCCAGCACCTTCGAGCTCGGCGCGCAGACGCGAGAAATCGCCGCCGGCCCGACGCCAGGCCTGCAGAACGCGCGCATCGATCAACGCGGGATCGACGCCGAGCCGCGCATCCTGCCGGACTTCCGACTTCGATCGGCGCCGACCGGTCTCGGCGACCGGCCCCCGCGCGGCGATCTCGGCGATATCCTCCAACCCGCGCTCGCGCAGCAGTTCGACCGTTCGTTCGACGCGTGTGCTCGGCTTGAGCCGCTCGCCGAGCTCGATCTCCAGGCGTCGCGCGAGCATCTCGTCGCGGTCTCCGGAGCGACCGAAGCGCAGCGCCTTTCCATCGGCCTCGGACGCCATCGAGAAGACGATGTGGAAGTGGTGCGCCCGATCACCCTTCTGGTGCTCGACGACCAGCCGGGCGCTGCCTTCGGGGATGAGGTATTCCGCCTCGATCGTGCGGAGCACATGCTCGATCTCGTCGGGGCTGAGCAGGCGCTCCGGCGACACGACGACGTGCACGATGTCCCGCTTCATGCGGCGGATCCGGCGCGCCGGTGCTGCCAATACGCGCAGTGCCAGAGTCACGTCCTCGGGAACGTCGCGGCTGAGGTCCGACCGAATGACGACGCGCTCGTTGGAGCCTCGGCCGGCATCCGTCAGATGCCGGCCGAGCCCACCCAGCCGGCGCGGGATCGTCTCGATATACATCAGGCATCCTCGTCGATGTGCAGCAGGTCGAGCACGCGGGCCAACAGACCCTCGAGGGCCGCACGCATCGCGGCGATGTCCGCCGCGATCGAGACCGTCGAGCCGCTGGTATTGGCGATCTTGGCGATCTGGTTGAGGTTGCGCCCCTGCGCCTTCAGCTCTTCGAAGATCGCGTCGAGCTGGGCGGCATTCGCTGCCGCTCGCCTGATCTTCGGCGCCTTCATCTCCGAGCCCAGCGCCTTCAGCACCAGGCTGCGGACCCAGACGCCCGGCGATACGCCGGCGGCCTCGGCGGCGATGAGCAACTGGTCGTGCGTGGGGTCATCGATGCGGAAGGCGACGGCGTTGGGGAAGCGGTTCTTCTCGGTCATCTCGATCTCCTGTGATCTCGGCGAAGCCGGCGCCGGAAGGCGCACCCGGCTCGCTGGGTTGGGGTCCACAGGGTTCACCCCTGGCAAGGAATCCGTGTCGCAGCATCGCTGTGTAAACACGGGCCGGACTTGCCTTTTTATGAAATCAAATCGGATCATGATCAAATTGTAGTTCAATTATATGCGATAATATCGCGATACGTATCAGGTTGTATATTGGTATTATCAGATACGTATCTGGTCAGTGTAATTACATAAGAAATACAATTACCAATGAATACGAATATATGAGATCGTCAAAAGGCTGAACGAGGACATCATGTCTGACGAGAACGACACGCCTGATGTTGGAACCATGGATGCGATCCAAGCCGCCCTGGCCGAGGAGGCGCGTGGTCTTGCCGACCGTCGGACCTTCAAGCCGGCTTATGTCTGGCAGGTCGTGGCTGCGGCCCTGCCCGAGATCGACACGATCGTCGAGGCGAGCAAGGGGCGCGGCAAGGCCGGAGCCAGCACGGCCATCTACAATGGGATCGCCGCGAAACTGCGGGAGGCCTCCGGCTTCAACGAGCTCTCGGGGGAGTCGGTCCGGCAGTACCGCTCGCGCATCAAGGGCGGTGATTACGACGACCAGTTGGCGCGGATCGGCTTCCGGCGGGTCGACAATCGCATCGTGGCCATCGCGGACCTGCCGAAGGCCGACCACTCGCCCTGGAATGATGCTCGCGCGGAGAGCCAGCTGCCCGCCAACCCCGTTCCTTCCATCGTCATCGCAAATCCGCCGAAGCCGGCCGCGACCGACTTCCAGTCCGACATGCGGCTCAAATCCGACCCCGAATAGCAGGAGCACAGACATGACCCGAACCATCCCGGCCAAGGGGCCCGTCATCTTCGGAAAGAACGGTAATGGCGGCGTCGGCAAGACCGAGGTCATTGCGACGCTCGTTCACCTGATGCAGGTGCGTGGCCATCCGCTCTATGTGATCGATGCCGACAACGATCATCAGGACATCCACAAAGCGCTGGGCAGTGAGGTTCCGAGCAGCCTGATCTCGCTGCTGAAGGAGCACGGGTTCAGCCGGCTGGGCGAGCTTGCGCAGGATCCAGCGATCGCCGGCCCCATCCTGGTCTCTGCGCCAGGCGGCGCGATCGAGACCTTCATCGAGAATGTCGGTGTGGTTCAGGCCGTGGCGGCGGAGGCCGGTCGTGAGACTTTCGTGGTCTGGCCGATGGACACGACGAAGGATAGCTTCATCCACCTTCAGGATGTGATCGACGCGCTCGGCCAGGAGCGCATCTGGGTCCTGCGCAACCTCATTCATGGCAGCGTCGAGGAGTTCCGCAGCTTCAACAGTTCGCAGATCGGCACGAGGCTGATCGGCGAGGGTCGCGTCCTCAACTTCCCGGTGATCTCCCGAGCCATCGTTTCTGCCTTCCGCGACAACCGGATGTCGCACGCGCGCATGGCGGCTGAGGGTGGCGTCGAGCTGCAGATGCGGCTGCCGCTGATGCGCCGCAAGGTCGAGCGGGCGCTCGAGCCGATGCTGGCGGAGTTCGGGCTGTGACGATTTCCCGCAAGGAGATCGACGAACTCGCCAGAACGGTGCTCGGGCGTCGACTGTCCCTTGCGGAAATCGACGACCTTGCGCGTCAGTGCGCGCTCGTGGGCCTGCGCGCCGGTGAGGAGGCCTATCTGCTCGGCCTCGTCCACCAACGCGATCTGGTGACCCGGATCGAGATGATCGCGCGCAAGGCTGCCGAGGCGCCGTCGCTGGCGGGTGCGCTGATGCGTCTGCGCCGCTGGATCGCCGTAATGGCCGTCGCCCTCGCGATCCTCGGCTGGACCATCTACGAAGCGGGGCATCTGCGCGGATACACCCTGCGCGACCGCATGGTGGCGCAGGATCTTGCCTGGACGGCGACCACTGCCGGCCTCGGTGCCCGCCGGCTCTACGACAGCGGCATCGTCCCCTTTCTGATCGATTGCAGTCTACCCGGCTGGAGGCAGGTCGAGCGTCAATGCGTGCCCGGGATCGATCCGATCAGCAAGCGGATGTTCAGCATTCCAAATCGGCGTCCAGAGGACACCGAATGATCCTCTTCGCACCGTCACCCGGCCGGCCAAGCTCGGCCGAGAAGGCGCCGGGTCCCTCGTCTCACACCGAAAAGGACAGATCATGCACATCAACACGTTCCGCGCCATCTGTCGCGCCGTCCACCGCGCTTCCGGCCCGGCCCACCATGGGAGGGTTGTGTCGTGAGCGCGGGTGACAGCATCACGCTGACGGACGCCGATCTCCTCGTCGCCATCGCCGAGGAGCACTACGACCTCTGCCGGAGTGGGGGGAGGGGCTATGCGACGATCGCCGCCGGCATCGGCAAGCGGACGCTCACCCTGCGCAGCAGCACCTTCCTGTCGACGCTGCGGCTGATGTTCCGCCAGCTCCAGGGGCGCGTGCCGCCCGCCAGCGCGGTGAAGAACGCCATCACCGCGCTGGAGGACCAGGCGTCGGAGCGGCGCGAGGAGCGCGTCTTCCTGCGGACCGGGCGGTACGAGAGCAGTGTCTATATCGATCTCGGCGACGACAGCTACCAGGCCGTCAAGGTCGATCCGACCGGCTGGAGCATCGTCGGCGACCTGCCGGTCCGCTTCACGCGCGGGGGGACCATGATGTCGCTGCCGCGGCCCCAGCCCGGCGGGACCGTCTCGCTCCTGCAGCCGTTCTTCAACCTCGCGAGCCCCGGCGAGTTCCAGCTGCTGGTGACCTGGTGCGTCGCGGCGCTGATGCCGGATGGGCCGTACCCGGTGATCGCCCTTGCGGGCGAGCAGGGGACCGGCAAAACCTCGTTCGCCCGAACCGTGCACGATCTGGTCGATCCGAGCCGCTTGCCGCTGCGGGCGCTGCCGCGCAGCGAGCGCGATCTCTACATCTCGACCGCGAACACGCATGTCCTGAGCTTCGACAACATCTCCGTCATCTCCGACTGGCTCTCGGACGCCTTCTGCAAGATCGCGACCGGCGGAGGGTTCAGCACCCGCCAGCTCTTCACGGACGAGGGCGAGGTCGTGTTCGAGGCGGTCCGGCCGCTGCTGCTGAATGGCATCGAGGAGGTCGTGCAGCGGCCTGACCTCGCCGACCGTGCCATCGTGTTCAACCTCCCGGTGATCGACCCTGCCTCTCGGGTCGACCCCCAGCAACTCGACGAGCAGTTCCGCCTGCAGCGGCCGGTGATGTTCGGTGTCCTGCTCGACTTGCTGGCCTTGGCGCTCGCGCGCCTGCCAGAGGTCAAGCCCGAACGCTTGCCGCGGATGGCGGGGTTCGCCCGGATCGGCATCGCGATCGAGAGCGTGTTCGGCCCACCCGGCTGCTTCACGGATGCCTACGATGCCAACCGTGCGGCGAGTTCGGATATTCTGCTGCATGGCGATCCGATCGCCGCCGCCATCGTGAAGCTGATGAGCAATCGCCAGGCCTGGCGGGGCACTGCGACCGATCTGGCCAAGCTCCTCGGGACCCGCATGGTTCCACCGAAGGTTCTTGATCCCGCTGCCCTGGCGGGAAAGCTGCGCCGCCTCGCGCCCGTCCTACGTGCCCGCGGCATCGACATCACCTTCGATCGTGCCTCCGCCAAGGGGCGCACGCGGACCATCGCGATGACCCGCGTCGCCTAGGCAGTGGTCGTCTCGGTTGCTCCGTCCGAGCCGTCCGCACCGTCCGATGCGATCTCTGCGGCGGACGGCACGGACGGCACGGACGGCAACGGCGGAGGCAGGTCCAATTGTTGATCGGTTCCGGTGCGATCCTAGGAGGTCAGCTTCGCTGCTGGGCTCGGCCTGGTCGCTGCCTGGCACTTAACCATTGGCTGCATGAGCCCGGTCAAGTTCGAAAAGAAGGTCAAATTACCCCAACCGACCGTCCACAGCACAGGCCGCAGGCCAAAGGTCGCTGATTTGGCCGATACTCAGCCTTGGCGTCGCCGGGGCGGGATTTGCTTTCATCGCTCGGGATGCCGCGCCGACTGCCATCGCCTGCATCGCGGACAGATTCGCCGGGCCACGCCGCGCCTCTCGAAATGCATCGATTAACCGCTAACAATATTGTGCCGTCGACGGGGCGAGCAGGCCGACGGCTTCGACAAAAGACGGCGGATAGAGAAGGCTCGTTGATGCTCTTTGCAGCATATCAAAGAAGACGATGGGCCAACGCGCTAGGTAATGGGCTCCTCAACGGTCGATCGGAGCTGCGCGATGCGGGCCACACCATATCGAGACGAGCGGCTGCCACGCTATACGAGTTATCCGACCGCTCCCCATTTTCAGGCACACGTGGACGGCTCGTCCTATGCAAGTTGGTTGAAGGCGCTGGCGGCCGGGACGACGACGTCGCTCTATCTGCATGTGCCATTCTGCCGCTCGATGTGCTGGTATTGTGGCTGTCACACCACTGTAGCGCTGCGCAACGGCCCCATCATTGACTATCTCGCGGCGCTGCGCGGCGAAATCGCGCTGGTGGCGGAACATCTGGCGGCGCCTGTCGACGTGCGGCACGTCCATTTCGGTGGCGGTACGCCGACGATCCTCGAGCCGGCGGATTTCGTCGCGCTTGTCGGGCTGCTGCGCCAGCGTTTCGCGGTTCATCCCGAAGCGGAGATTGCGGTTGAGATCGATCCGCGCCGCCTCGCCCCCGCCATGACCGCGACCCTGGCAGTAGCTGGGGTCAATCGGGTAAGCCTCGGGGTGCAGAGCTTCGATCCCGAGGTGCAGAAGGCGATCAACCGGATCCAGAGCGCCGGGCAGACCGCTGCCGTCGTCGCGGGGCTGCGCGGAGCGGGCATCGGTTCGGTGAGCTTCGACCTGATCTACGGCCTGCCGAAGCAGACCGTTCAATCCTGCATCGACACCGTCGAGCAATGCCTCGCGATGCGGCCCGACCGCTTCTCGATCTTCGGCTATGCTCATGTGCCGGAATTCAAGAAGCACCAGCGCCGGATCTTGACAGCCGAGCTGCCGGATGGACAGGAGCGGCACGCGCAGGCGGAGGCAATGGCGCGCCGTCTCGTCGCTGCCGGCTATGTCTGCATCGGGCTCGATCACTTTGCCCGGCCGGAAGACCCGATGGCCAGGGCGCTGTCGCAGGGCCGGCTGCACCGCAATTTCCAAGGCTACACCACCGATCCGTGCGAGGCGCTGATCGGTTTCGGAGCGTCGGCGATCGGGCGCCTGCCACAGGGCTATGTGCAGAACGAAGTCGTGATCGGGCGCTATGCCGAGCGGATCTCGGACGGCGCGCTGCCGACTGCGAAGGGCTATCGCATGGCACCGGAAGACAGGCTGCGCGCAGAGCTGATCGAGCGCGTCATGTGCGACCTGACGGTCGATATCGACGCCGTTTGCGCCCGGCATCCCGTCGATGCCGGCGTGCTCGCGACGTCGCGCCATGCGCTGGCGCAGCTCGCGCAGGAGGGCGTGGTCAACTTCGACGGCAGCCGCGTGCTGTTGCCCGGCGATGCGCGCCTGCTCGTGCGCAAGGTCGCCTCGACCTTCGACGCGCATCTGAACCATGCGCCACGGCAATACAGCCGCGCCGTCTGAGCCGTGCGTCAGGACAGGCCGAGCGGGCGCCGATAGGCTGCGAGAAAGAGCAGGAAGGCGGCGCCCCAGCACAGGGCCGCGTAGCTCGGATGCAGCGGCGCGCTGACTTCCGAAAGCAGCCGCAACGGCGCTGCGGCAGCGCTCGTAACCAGCATCGCTCGTGAACCGGCGGGGCTGGAAAAGGCCTGACGGGATTGCCGCCGGACCATGCTGGCCATGACGCCGAGGCACATCGCGCCGACGGTGCCCGCCGCCCAGGCGTGCAGAACCGCATTTCCGCTGACTCCCAGGCCGGCGGCGCGCAAAGTGTTCAAACCCAGGCCCAGCGGAATCCAGGCGTAGGCCAGGTGAACGGCGACAAGGCCTGCGTAATGGGCAACACGCCAGGGCCGCCAGGCGAGCCATCGGGTGGCTTGCAGGACCGCCGCTACCAGGCTGACAGGAGCTTGTCCTGCAGCGTCGCAAGTCCAGAGGCCGAGAGCGGCCACGAGCGACAAGGCGGCGGCGGCCTCGAAAGCGCGAGGCAGCCGCGGGCCGCATTCCTGCCCGTGCAGAGCAAGATAGGCGGCGGTCAGCGCCGGCGCGACACGTCCCGCGATCACCGCTACCAGCCCGATTTCGGCCGCCAGGGCGAGCCGCAGGCGCAAGCCGACGGCCAAAGCGTCGAGCGCGGTTTCCGATGCCGAGGCTCCAGCCAGAGCGACCATAAGAAGAACGATCTTGATTTCCCGTAGGGCGCCGGCCCCGATCACGCGGACGGCCACGACTCCCGCGACGCAGAGGATGAAGCCGGCCGCAATCGGGGCCGTGAACGCCGGATAACAGAACGGCATCGCACGGCCTGCCAGCCAAAGCGCTGCGAGGCTCAGCAAAAAAGCGCGCGACATCGGCGCCGAGCGAGTCGAGCGCGGCAATGCGGTGAGCAGGAAGCCGGCCATGACCGCCGGCATCATCCCGAACACCAGCATTTGGCTGTGCCAAGCTGCCGCTGTCATGCCGGCCGGCGAGAGGCCGGCGAGCCAGGGTGCAACGCCTGCGACGGCAGCGAGCGCGGCGAGGACGAAGAAGATGCGAAAGGGCCGGTGCGTGCATGCGGAGCAGTCGCCCCCGGCCGTCACGCGCCACCGCCTTGCCATTCGTTGATCGGCAAGGCTGCGGTCCCGAGGTCGAGCAGCCCGATGGCGCGCCGCGCGATCTGGTCGATCAGCTCCGCGATCGTATCGGGCATCAGATAAAAGGGCGGCACTGGTGGTGCGACGATGGCGCCGTATTCTGTAACTTGGGTCATGGCGCGGAGATGGCCGAGATGCAGGGGGCTTTCGCGCACGGGTAGGACCAGCCTGCGCCGTTCCTTGAGATGGACGTCGGCGGCTCGCGCCAGGAGATTGTCGAGCTGGCCGTAGGCGATCGCGGACAGGCTGCGGATCGAGCAGGGGGCGACGATCATCCCCGCCGTGCGGAAGGAGCCGCTGGCGATGGCGGCTCCGATGTCCGAAACCTCATGGTAGCGGGTGGCCAGTTGCCGGGCTCGCGCGGGCGCGGCGCTGTCGACCTCGGTCGCCAGTGTCCGTTCGGCGGCCGGAGAGATCACCAGATGAGTCTCGACCCTGCCCGTTTCGGCCAGCAATTCGAGTACGCGCAGGCCGATCGCCGCGCCGGAGGCGCCGCTGATCCCGACGATGACGCGGAGGCTCATCGCGCCGTTCCGGCCGGATGCAGGCCGAGCGACGGCCACAGCGTATCGATGCGGGCAATGACTTCCGGCGTCATGGCCATGGGTCGGCCCCATTCCCGCTCGGTCTCCGGCGGGAGTTTGTTGGTGGCGTCGATGCCGAGCTTGCCGCCCAGCCCCGGTTTCGGGGAGGCGAAATCGAGATAATCGATTGGAGTATCGGAGAGCGTGACGAGGTCACGGCTGGCGTCGCCACGGGTCGCGACCGCCCACATCACCTGCGCCCAGTCGCGCGGGTCGATGTCGCCGTCGACGATGATCACGAGCTTGGTGTAGCTGAACTGCGGCAGCAGCGACCACAGCCCGAGCATCAGCCGCCGCGCCTGCCCCGGATAACGCTTGTCGATCGCGACGACCGCGATCCGGTAGGAACAGGCCTCCGGCGGCAGCCAGATATCAACCACTTCGGGAAATTGCCGCTGGAGCAGCGGCAGGAACAGGACATTCAGCGCTTCGCCGATCCGCGATGGCTCGTCTGGCGCGCGGCCGGTGAAGGTCGAGAGATAAAGCGGCGCCCGCCGCATCGTCACTGCAGTCACGCGCATGACCGGAAAGGGCTCGACCGCATTGTAGTAGCCGGTGTGGTCTCCGAACGGACCTTCCGGCGCCGTCTCGTCAGGCGATACCATGCCCTCGATGACGATCTCCGCCTCCGCCGGCACGGAAAGCGGAATGCTGACACAGGGGACGAGCGCCGGCCGCTCGCCACGCAGCAGACCGGAGAAGCGTAGCTCTGGAACGGTCTCCGGCAGCGGGAGCACTGCCGACAGGATCGTGGCGGGGTCGGCGCCGATCAAGACCGCGACCGGCATGTCGCGGCCGATCCGGCGCCACTGCGCATGGTGGCGGGCGCCGCCGCGATGGGCGAGCCAGCGCAGGATCACGCGGTCCCGCCCGAGCACCTGCATGCGATAAACGCCGAGATTGCCTTCATCCTCGGGCAAGGGGGCCGGCGGCATCGTGAGCACCAGCGGCCAGGTGATCAGCGGTGCAGCTTCGCCCGGCCAGCAAAGCTGCACCGGCAGCGCCGTCAGGTCGATTGCATCGCCTCGGAATACCCGTTCCTGGACCGGTGCACGTTTCATCTCGCGCGGCCGCATCGACAGGGCGGCGCGCGCCAGCGGCAATGATCGCCATGCCTCGACGAGCCCGCGTGGCGGCCGCGGTTCGCGTAGCTCGGCAAGCGCCCGGCCAAGGGGAAGCAGGTTCTCCCGCTCGACGCCGAGACCCCAGGCGACGCGTTCGACCGTACCGAAGAGATTGGTCAGCAGCGGCATGGACGAAACCGCGCCGTCCGCAAGCAGGGGGCGTTCGAAGAGAAGGGCCGGCCCTTCCTCTGCGATGACGCGGCGGTGGATCTCGGTGATCTCATGGACCACGCTGACAGGCCCGGCGATGCGCCGCAGCTGCCCAGCGGCCTCGAGATGGGCAACGAAGGCACTGAGATCGCGGAAGCGGGGCAGGGTGCGGATCGGCAAGGCATGGGCTCCGGTTGCCGGACGATGCGCCGTTTCATTCGCGATCGTCTTTGAGCCAGAGCAACGAAGATTCCGGCTTTCGGTCCAGATTAGGGGCCGGAGGTGACCGATGTCGGATCCACAGATGACCAGGTCGGCGGCGATTCCGGCGACGCTGCCGCCAGGGCTGGCGCGCGCCGTCGCGCCATTGCCGCTTGCGCCGCTGCAGCCGTTGCTGGCGCTGATGCTGCATCGCATCGGCCGGCTCTACCCCGATCTCTACGGCCGTCTCGGCGAGCACGCGGACAAGCGCTTCGGCATCGATCCGACCGACCTGCCATTCGCCTTCCTGCTGGAGCCGAGCCTGCGCCAGCCCCGGCTACGCGCCGTGCGGGCTCTGCCTGCTCGCCTCGACGCCAGCATCCGCGGGCCGCTGGCGGGGCTCGTCGGCATGGTGGAAGGCACGCTTGACGGCGATGCGCTGTTCTTCTCGCGGATTCTCTGGGTGGAGGGCGATGTCGCGGCGGCTCTCGCCCTGCGCAACGCGATCGACGACGCCCGCATCGACTTCGGCGCCGTCATGCTCGGCCCCCTCGGCCAAAGACTCGGCCAGGTGCTGCGCAGAAAACTGCAAGGGCGGTCCGCCGCCGTCGGAGTCGAGACATGGAGCTGATTTGCCCTGCCGGGACGCCGGCCAGTCTCGAAGCCGCGGTTGAAGCGGGCGCCGACGCTGTCTATTGCGGCTTTCGCGACGAGACCAACGCCCGCAACTTCCCGGGCCTCAATTTCTCGCGCGAGGAGCTGCGCAAGGGGGTCGCCTTCGCCCATCGGCGCGGCGTCAAGGTTCTGGTCGCGATCAATACATTCGCCCGTGCGGGGGCGTTCGGCCTGTGGCAGGAAGCGATCGACGATGCCGTCATGGCTGGCGCGGATGCGCTGATCCTCGCCGACCTCGCGACGCTTGACTATGCCCATCGCCGGCACCCCGGCCAAAGGCTCCACGTCTCGGTCCAGGCCGGCGCGGCCAATCCCGACGCCATCCGCTTCTATGCCGAGACCTTCGGTGCGCAACGCGTCGTGCTGCCCCGTGTGCTGAACGTGATGGAGATCGCCTCGATGGTGCGCGAGACCTCCTGCGAGACGGAGGTCTTCGTCTTCGGTGGCCTTTGCGTGATGGAGGAGGGACGGTGCTCGCTCTCCTCCTACGCCACAGGCCAATCGCCGAACATGAACGGCGTCTGTTCGCCCGCGAGCCATGTGGCCTATGCCGAGCGGAACGGACATATCGTTTCCACGCTGGGCGGCTTCACCATCAACAGCTTCGGCAAGGACGAGCCGGCGGGGTATCCGACCCTGTGCAAGGGGCGTTTCGCCACGCCCAGAGGCTCCGGCTACATCTTCGAGGAGCCTGTCAGCCTCGACGCGGCCCTGATGCTGCCGGCATTGCGCGATGCCGGCGTGACCGCCTTCAAGATCGAAGGCCGACAGCGCGGGCGCGCCTATATCGCGGGCGTGGTGCGCTCCTTCCGCAAGATACTCGCGGCGATCGACGAGGGCCGCAGCCCTCCCGCAGTCAGCCTGGCGGCCATGGCCGAAGGGCAGGCCAGCACGGTCGGTGCCTATCGCAAGGGCTGGCGTTAGGCCCGCAAAGGAACAGGCGATGCAGCTTACCCTTGGACCCGTGCTCTATCATTGGTCGCCGGAACGCTGGCGCGATTTCTACTATCGCGTGGCGGATGAGGCGCAGGTCGACGCCGTGGTCGTCGGCGAGGCCGTCTGCTCGAAGCGCGCGCCCTTCAAGCAGGATTACATCCCCGCCGTGGTCGAACGGCTGGAGGCAGCGGGCAAGCGCGTGCTGCATTCCAGCCTGATCCTGATCTCGCTGCCGCGCGAGCGCCGCCAGACCCGTGAGCTGATGCAGAGCGACGAGGCCGAGGTCGAAATCAACGACCTGACCTGTCTGGCTGGGCTGGCGTCGAGGCCGTTCGCGGTCGGCCCCTTCGTCAACGTCTACAACGAGGCAGCGGCCGGATTTCTGGCCGAGCGAGGCGCGACGCGCATCTGCCTGCCACCGGAGTTGCCGCTGCCTGCGGTCGCGGCCATCTCGGCGGCGGTGCCGCAACTCGCGACCGAGGTCTTTGCCTTCGGCAAGGTGCCTCTGGCGATGTCGGCGCGTTGCTATCATGCGCGTGCTCACAAGCTGACCAAGGACAATTGTCGTTTCGTCTGCGAGAAGGATCCTGACGGCATGCCCGTCAAGACGCTTGACGGCGCCGGATTCCTCTCCGTGAACGGGGTGCAGATCCTTTCGGATAGCTGCGTCAGCCTGCTGAGCGATATTCCTGCCTTGCGTCGTGCCAGCGTGGCTTCGCTGCGCCTCTCGCCGCAGGGCTGCGACATGGTCGCGGTCGCGCGATTGTTCCGCGACGTCGTCGATGGGCGGATCGAGCCCGAGGAAGCCGAGAGGCTGCTGGGTGAAATCTATCTGGATGTGCCGTTCTCCAACGGCTTCCTGCACGGGATGGCCGGTCACGTTCATGCGGGAGCGGGCGGCGGCAGTTTGGGCGCGTTGCGCTGAAGCTCACCGGGAAGCGGGAAGGAGCCTGTCATGAAAGCCGGGCACGAGGGAGACGCCGACTATACGTTCGAGCCAAGCGCAGCGACCGCCTCGGCGAGCCAACTGATCGGCCGCTTGCGACGAGTGCTACGTCCGGAAGATCTGGATTGCCCTTGCCGCGAGACGCTGAACGGGGCGCTCGCCCGCTTCGACGAGCAGGAACGTCGGCGTGAAACGCGCCGGCGGCTCGCCGCCGCGCGCGAGCACAAGGAGCGCATCGCTTCGATCCTGCATTTCCTGTCGGAGTTGGACGCCCTCACCGAAGCGGAAAGCGACCGAACCGTGTTCGAGGAGTTCGCGCTGCTGTTCGTCGAGATCACGCGCAGCGCGGACGCCGCGGTCTCGGCGTTGCGCGGCCTATAGGCCCGTCAAATCCGGCCTTCTCTTTGCGCTATCGCAAATTGCGATCGGCCCGCTCCCGTTAGTGTTGCGGTGCAGCGAGAAACCGATGAGTTCGCTGCGGTGATGGAGAAGTCAGATGTTCAGGACTGTTCTAACCGGCGCGATGATGGCTCTGGCGATCGCTGGCGCGAATGCCGCCGAGGTCGAAGTCAAGATGCTCAACAAGGGTGCCGCCGGCGCCATGGTGTTCGAGCCTGCACTGGTGAAGATCGCGCCGGGCGACACCGTGAAGTTCGTTCCCACCGACAAGAGCCATAATGCCGAGAGCATTCCCGAGATGATGCCGGCCGGCGCTGAGCCCTTCCTGGGCAAGATGAACGAGCAGGTCGACGTCACTTTCAAGGAGGCTGGCGTCTACGGCATCAAGTGCAAGCCGCATTACGGCATGGGCATGGTCGCGCTGGTCGTGGTCGGCGAGCCGACCAACCTGGATGCCGCCGCTGCCGCCAAGCACCCCGGCAAGGCCAAGCAGGTCTTCGCCGATCTGGTCGCCAAGGCGCAGTAGCTCGAAACCCGATACTCGGGCGCGGCCGGATCTCTCGCGGCCGCGAGAAGGAGGGAGCCCATGGCACCCATACCGCGACTGCGGGCCTATGACGGGCCCGCTTTTCTGTCTTACGGCTTTCGGCCGTTCTTCCTCCTGGCCGCCTTGCAGGCCGGCCTGACGATGCTGGTCTGGCTGCCTTTCGTCACCGGCCATCTCGCCGTGCCCACCGCCTTCGCGCCGGTGGACTGGCATGTCCACGAAATGCTCTTCGGCTATCAGGCGGCCGCGATCGGCGGCTTCCTGCTGACGGCCATCCCGAACTGGACCGGGCGCTTGCCGGTGCTGGGCCGGCCGCTTCTGGTCCTCGTGCTGGCATGGCTCGCCGGGCGTCTCGCCGTCTCGGCCTCGGCCCTGATCGGCTGGCGCCTGGCGATGGCGATCGATGCGCTGTTCCTGCTGCTGCTCGCCGCCGCCGCTGCCCGCGAGATCGTAGCGGGGCGCAACTGGCGCAACCTCAAGGTCGTGTTGCTGATCGTGCTTCTGCTGGCGGCGAATCTCGCCTTCCATCTCGAAGCGGGGTTGACCGGAGGCGCCGACGTCTCCCGCCGTTTCGCGATCGCCGCCGTCCTGATGCTGGTCATGCTCATCGCCGGACGGATCGTGCCGAGCTTCACGCGCAATTGGCTGGCGCAGCGCGGAGAGGGGCGGCTGCCGGTCCCCTTCGGCACCTATGACAAGGCCGTGCTCGCCGGCAGCGCCGTGGCGCTCATCTGCTGGATCGCGGCGCCGGACACGGTCACGACCGGCGTCGTGCTGATGATTGCCGCAGGCCTCCACCTCTTCAGGCTCGCGCGCTGGGCCGGCGACCGGACTTGGCGCAATCCTCTGCTCGTCGTCCTGCATGTCGGCTACCTTTTCGTGCCGATCGGCTTCGCTCTGACGGCCCTGTCGAGCCTCGGCTTCATCGCTCCCGCTGCCGGCACCCATGCCTGGACCGCCGGCGCCTTCGGGACGATGACGCTCGCTGTGATGTCGCGCGCCAGCCTCGGGCATACCGGCCGCGCTCTGACCGCCACGGCGGCGACCCAGCTCTGCTATGCGCTCGTCGTCATCGGCACGGTGGCGCGGATCTGCTCGGCATTCGGCCATGGCCCGGTCGCGCTGCTGCATGTCGCAGGGCTGGGCTGGTCTCTGGCCTTCCTCGTCTTCGCTGTGGCCTACTGGCCGGTCCTGACCGGCGTGCGTGTCGCGCCGAAGGCTCCCGCCGCCGCCCAGCGGGCCTGATTGGAGCATCGGCCCGAAAAGTCGACCGCGGCTTTCGGCAAATGCCGATGCAAAGAGCCAGATCATCGGACCGGATACGACATTCGGTCCGATGATCTAGCCGCAGCCGCCTTCATCGCGCTGCGGGTTGTTCAGGATCGGCCAAAAGCCGATGAGCCATGTGGCGAAGGACGCCGACCAGAGCCCGGCTGCGAGCGCATAGTGCAGACCGAGCAGGCCGGAGCCCACGCCGAGCTCGGGCAGAACGCGCATCACGGTCGCGGCAGCCATCAGCGTCAGCGCCAGCTTGGCCGCCGGCGGCAGCACGAGGTCGCGTCCGCTATGGCGCAGGCCCGCGATCACGAAGACTGCCATCACCGCCAGCCCGAGCGCCCCGACGGACAGCAGATGCAGTCCGGTTGCCGGGGCGACCGGGGCGCCGAGGCCGGCCAGCCCCAGCACCAGAAAGCCGAGGCCGCCGCAGGCGTTCGCCGCTGCGAGCGCAAGCACTTCCATGCGCAGAACGGCACGGCCGATGAACCACTCCGCCAGCCTGTCGAAGAAGGCGGCTGCCGCGGCGAGCGCAAGCCAGGCGGGCACGGCGGAGTCCGGCGCGACGAGTCCGGCGATGAGCTGGAGCCCCACGAGCCCGGCGGTCAGGTTCTGGCGACCGGGATGGGGCCGGTAGGGCGTCGTCTCGCCGCTGGGATCCAGCGCATGGTTGACGACCACGACGTTGATGCGGGCGATGGCCAGCGAGAGAAAGACCAGGAAGACGGCGAGCGCGGCCTGCAGCAGCCGCCCGGACAAGGCCGTCTCCCCCAGAATCCAGGCCACGCGGATCGAGAGTTCCAGCAGCGCGAACAGCATGATCCAGACGGCGAAGGAGCCGTGGCGGGTGGTGCGCCGGTCGATCAACGGTCGGGTGACATAGACGAGCAGCACGGCAAGGAAGGCGAGGTCGGTCAGCGCCGCCGGGATGATCAGGGCATCGGCGCCGAGGAAGCCGATCAATCGGCCGGGCAGCCAGAGGGCCAGCAGGAGCAGGAGCGCGCGGCCGCGGCGCGGCTTCGTATCGGTCCATTCCGGCATGGCCGAGCCGAGAAAGCCGGCGAGCGCAGCGCCATAGGTCCCGAAGATCATCTCGTGGGCGTGCCACTGCCCGGCCGGCACCTGCCGGGTGAAGGGCAGATCGAAGGCGAAGACCGTCACCCAGATCAGCGGCAGCAGCACCGCATGGGCCGCTGCCACGGGAAAGAACAGCTTCAGCGCTTCCGCGAGCAGCGGGTGGTCCGGTGAATGTCGGGTCATGTCACTGCCTGTCGCCATCGAACAGGTCCGCGAAGGAGGGGTCCTGCATCCAGGTCTGCACGGTCTCGAACACCGCGCGGTCGTCGCGTTGGCCGGGCACGCCGTCGAGCGTGCGCTCCGCGACGATGCCGTCCTGCCGGCCGGAGAGCACGACGATGCGATGGGCGAGCCTGACCGCCTCGGCGAGATCGTGCGTGACGAAGAGCGCGGAGAACTTCTCCCGGGCGGAGGCCGCAATAATCAGGTCCTGCAGGACACGCCGTAAGCCGACATCGACCGCCGTGAAGGGCTCGTCGAAATAGACGATCTCGGGGTCGGTCGCGAGAGCACGAGCGACGGCCGTCCGCTGGCGCATGCCGCCGGAAAGCTCCGCCGGGTACTTGTCGAGATCCCGCTCCAGCAGGCCCACCTCGGCTGCGCGCTGCTCGGCAAGCGCCCGGCGTTCGGCCCTGCCCATCCCGCGCGCGGCAAGCCCATAGGCGATGTTGTCGCGCGCCGTCAGCCAGGGCAGCAGACGCGGCTCCTGGAACACGACGGCGTGTCGCCGGTAGTGCCGGCGCACGCGTCCGCGCAACGGTTCGATCAGCCCGGCTGCGATCTGCAGAACGGTGGTCTTGCCGCAGCCGGAGGGGCCGACCAGCGCGACGACCTCGCCTTCGTGGAGGTCGAGCGTCAGATCCTCGAAAACCGGCCTGCCAAGAAAGGCGTGGCCGATGCGGTCGAGTTCCAGCCTCATCGCTTCACGCCCCAGGGCCGGCCGGCCTCGCGCCATTGTTCCAGCCGGTCGCGGACGGGCTGGAGCAGCGCGTATTCGGAGAACAGCGCAAAGCCGACGACGACGAGCACGATCGCGGTGACGCGCGCTATGTCGAACAGCGCACGTGCACTGGCGAGGTCGCCGCCGAGGCCGCCCGCGTTCGATAGGAGCTCCGCCATCACAGTGACCTTCCAGGCCGAGCCCGCTGTCGTCGTCCAGGCCGGGAAGAGATAGGAGACCATGTGGGGGGCGGTGACGGTCCGCAACCGCATGAGGGGGCCGGCGCCGAAAGAACGCGCCATGGCATCGAGCCCCCGGTCGCGCGTGGCGACGCCTTCGAGCCCGCCGGCGAAGGAGATCGGCAGCGAGGCCACGACCACGGTCATGACGGCGGTGCCGCCGCCGGCACCGAACCAGATCAGTGCCAGCACGATCCAGGCAATCGGCGGCACGCCAAGGATGACGGTCACGACCGGGCGCATCAGCCGCATCGCCGCGAAGGAGTAGCCCGCCGCGATTCCGGCGGCCGTGCCGATCAGCACGGAGAGCGCGAAGCCCAGTCCGGCGCGCTCGGCCGTTTGGCGCGCCGCATGGCGAAAGGCTTCGTCCTGCGCCAGCCTGACGACCTCACGCGCGGTCTCCAGCGGCGCTGGCAGGATGAAGGAGCCATAGAGCTCATGGCCCGCCTGCCAGGCGGCGGCGATGCAGAACAATCCGGCCGCGCCGGCCCAGCCGGCCCAGAGATAACGGCCGGCCCAGCCCAGGAAGGCAATCCCATGGCGCATCGCGTCACAAGGTGTAGAAGGCGTCGCCCGGCAGCTTGCTACCGATGATGCGCGGATCGTCCTTGGCAAGCGCGGTGAACAGCGCTTCCAGGTCCGGTCGGGCCGCGGAGGCGGGCTGCGCGGCGAGATTGCTCACCGGTGCGGCGCGGGCCAGCACGGGCGAGGGCAGTTGGAACAAGGTTGCCGCCTCGTTGGCGACGGCTGCCGGATCGGCTGCGACCGTGCCGAGCGCGGTTTCGATCGCGCGCTGGAGCGCGGCAATGCCGTCGGTGCCGATCTGCTTCGTCAGTGCGTCAGTGACGGCCAACCCTGCCTGCGGCAGGTTGGGGCGGCCTGCCGCCTCGGCCCAGAGCTTGCGCAGGTCGACTGCGCGCTCGAGCGGCTTGGCGCGCATGCCCGACAGCATGATCGCGCCCGAGGTCGCAGGCTCGGACAGCAGGGCGGCATCCGCGCGCCCGCCGAGCAGGAGCTGGACCGCTTCCGGCGGCGTGCCGGAATAGTCGATGTTGAGCTCGTCAGCTTTCAAGCCTTGCGCGGCGAGCAGGCGGCGGAACAGGAAATCGGGCATGTCGTTCTTGAACGGCACGACAACCCGCTTGCCCTTCAGATCGGCAAGCGTGCTGACCGTGCCGGCCGGCGCAACGACCTGAAGCAGGCCGTGGGTCAGGACGTTGGCGAGCCGGATGCCCAGGCCACGATTGTGCAAGTTGGCCGCGACATAGCTCGGCACCACCACCGCCCTCATGCCGCCGGAGGAGACGCCAGCGCGCATCTCGTCCGGCGTGCGCCAGATCTTGACCTCGACGCTGTCGGCGAAGGGCTTGAGCGCCGGATCCTTTGCGGCGGCGACGAGCAGCAGCCCCGGCGTCGCCGGCGGGCCCCAGAGCACGAGCGGCTCGGCGGCGCGCGCGAGATGCGGCAGGGCGATGGTGGTGGCGATGGCAGCCAGAAAGCGGCGGCGGTTGAGCATGCTGATCTCCTTGCCGCGTCGCCGTAAGCCGGCGACGTGGACCGTGATGTCTTTTTCAGAAGCGCGCCTTCAGCCCGGCATAGAAGGCGCGACCGGTGCCGGGCAGGAACGCCGCCTGGTCCGAGCGCGCCTGATCGACGATCAGCGTCGAGGAGGCGTAGGTCTTGTCGAAGACGTTGCTGACTTCGCCGAAGGCGGTGACGCTGTCGTTGATGCGGTATTCGGTGCGCAGGTCGACCAGCGCATAGGGGTCGGCATAGAGCGTGTTCATGTTGTCGACCGGCGTCTTCTCCGGGTTCCAGCGCAGCGAGGCCTGCAGCATCCAGGCCTGCGTCGCCTGGTATTGCAGCGTGGCGTTGATGAGGTGCCGCGGCGCGCCCGCGATGCGGTTGTTGCCGCGCGTGGGATCGTTGTCGAAGCGGAAGTCCTGGTAGGTGTAGGCGAGGCGCCCGGTCAGTTGCTCGAAGATCTTGGCGCCCAAGCCGAGCTCGACGCCGAAATGCGTGGTCTTGTCGGCGTTGATCGCGCCGAGCGAGGCGCCGGTGGCGTCTCGCAGGCTGAGCAGCTCGTTGTCGATCCAGGAATAGTAGACGACGCCGTCCCAGGAATAGTCGCCGTGCCGGCCGCGCCAGCCGCCTTCCAGCGTCGTGCCGGTCTGAGCCTTCAGCGCAGGCGTGGAGAATGCCGCCGCAGCCGCCATGGGGGCGCCGGGGTTGGGGCGGCCGGGGCTGCTGTTGGGCGTGCCGTTGATTGTGGCGAGCAAATCCTCGTGGGTCGGCGGCTCGAAACTCTTCGACAATGCCGCGAAGACGATCTGATCGGTGTTCGGCCGCCAGCTCAGGCCGAGGCTCGGGCTCCAGCCATCATAAGTGCGCCCATAGCTCGAATCCTGCCTGGGAACCGAGCCATTGGGCAGATGGGCATAGGGCGAGGCCGGGCTATAGGCATTGGTCGGGCGGCGCGCGGCGGCATAGGTATCGCTGTTGTCGCGGGTCGCATGGGCATAGGAAATGGCCGGCGAGAGTGTCACGCTCTGCCAGATCGGGATGTTGGCGCCGGCATAGAGCGAGAGTGTGCTCGCATCGAGATCGCTCTCGCCGAACAGTGCGCCCGTGGTCCCGCCCTGGTTGAGATAGTTCTCGCGCTTCGCCGAGCCGACGACGTATTGCGCGGTTGTCTCGAAGAGCGGCAGCGGCGCAGCCTGGTCCGGCTTGTAGGCGTAGCGCGCGACGGC
Organism: Allobosea sp. MMO-172; assembly: GCF_037147855.1. Lineage (NCBI taxonomy): Bacteria > Pseudomonadati > Pseudomonadota > Alphaproteobacteria > Hyphomicrobiales > Alloboseaceae > Allobosea > Allobosea sp. MMO-172. The sequence continues at coordinate 43,452 of NZ_JBBCUM010000010.1, forward strand.
GGTGAAATCGCCGCCCTTGGTGACCCGGACGCCCGAGGAAATCGGGAAGCGGAACATGTCGTCCGTGTAGGTGTAGCCGAGGCCTAGATCGACGAGATGCGGTCCGAATTCCGCCGTCGTGCGGTTGCCGATGAAGAACTGCTTCGTCTCGCGCCGCGGGCGGTCTCGTAGGACGTTGGGGCCGGGGTCGACCGCTACGCCATTGACCACGCGGGGGCCGCCATGAACCTGCTTCGGGTCAGCGCGCAGCCCCTGCTTGGTCAGCGGGCCGGCGACATCGAAGCTCAGATCGGTGTAGCCGATGAAGAAGCGGGTCTTGATGTTTTCGGTGAGGGCCACGCCGACGTTGCCGCTGACGCTGGCGCGTTGCGATTCATTGTAGACGCGGTAGCCGTCGCGGCGGCTGAAATCGCCCTGGATCAGCGCGTCGACGCCCTCACCGCGATAGCCGGTCTGGCCGGAGAGATTGACCTGTCCGAAGCTGCCGCCCGAGACCTGCACCTGCGTGCCGGGCGCGCTGTTGCCGGTCGGCGAGACGAAGTTGAGTGCGCCGCCAAGGACCGTGGCGCCGAGCCGATGCGAGGTCTGGCCGCGATAAACCTCGATCGACTGCGCCTGGAGCGGGTTTGCGAGGCCAACGATGTAGGAGCCGTCGGCGCGGTTGAGCGGCAGACCGTCGCGCAGCACGAGTATGCCGCGCTCGACCGGATTCTGCTGCAGGCCGGAGCCGCGGATCTGAATGCGTGGCTGGTCGTTGCCGCCGAAGAACTCCTGCACCACGACGCCGGGCGCGTCCTGCAGAGCACGGGCCAACGTCGGATTGCCGCTTTGCGGAATGTCCTCGGCCGTCAGCAGCGTCGCGCCCCCGGCGGTCGCGAAGAAGCGATCCCGCACGAAGGTCGGCACGCCGGCCGCGGCGCCCTCGACCACGATCGTGTCGAGAACGATCGTGGAACCGGGGGAGGCTGACTGAGCGAGGCACGCCTGTGTCGACACGGTCGTCAGCAGCGTCGCGAGCGTCAGCCGACCGAAACCGGCGATCCGGCGCGGCGCGCGCGCAGCGACGCAGAGGTGTTCATTGCGGGTCGTCATGATCGCGACGCCTTCTGAAGAGTGGAACGAAAGAGGGAAGGCGGCGTCCGTCCTGTGGACTCGCTCCGCTGATGGCGGGGCCGGGCCTGCCGGCGAGTGCCCGGGGCGATGCGATTGGAGCTGGCGTTCCACATGGGAGCGTTCTAAATAGGAATTTCAGATGGCACTTTTCCTACGTGCGGAGGCGGAGGTTGTAAACTCCTATCTGCATGGTGCGACATGTTGTTGCATGTATATCGTTGTGTGTTATCTGTTTAATCGTCGATTAGGCTGATATTATATTCGAATTTATCTAGATTAAATAAGATGATGATGCGGATACATTACGTCGAAATCTCGACAAAGTGCTGAGGGATTACTGGGCCGCGGCAGGGGGAGGCGGATTCTGGAATGCGGTTGACCCAATTCAGTGAATATGCGCTGCGGCTCCTCATCTTCGCGGCCGCTCATCCCGGCCGCTTGGTCACCGTCGAAGAAGCGGCGGCCTCATACGACATTTCGCGAACGCATCTGATGAAGGTGGCCAACCTCCTCGTGCGGCATGATTTTCTTAAAGGCGTGCGCGGGCGTTCGGGCGGGCTGACGTTGGCGCTGAGGCCGGAGGCGATTTCGCTGGGGGCGATCATCCGCGTGACGGAGCCGGCCTTTTCCATCGTGGAATGCTTCGGGGAGGCGGAGGGGCGTTCGCTGCTGAGCCTGGATCGCTGGCGCGGCATCCTCTCCGGAGCGATGGAGGTTTTTCTGGCCGAGCTCGACAGATATTCGCTGCGCGACCTCGCCGCTGATCCCGAGCGTTTCGGCATCGGCCGCCCTGCGGCCTGAAATGTCCTCATATGTCCTGCGACTATCGACGGCTGCTTGCGTCGGCGCAAAAAGCGCGCCGCCAGATCCCGTTAGATCGAAGCCGTTTTTTTGGATGCTCGGACGCGGTGCGCCCGGTTGAGATAGAGGTGGCTTGATGACGTTTCCATCCTTTTTCGCGCAGGCTCCGCGCCTCAAGGTGAGGGATCCGCTCGCTGCCTTTCTTGGCACCAGTGAAGACGGCATCCTCAACTACAGCTACGAGGATGCGGTCCGACTTGCCGGCCATTCCTGCCCGGCCGTTGCAGGCGCCTATCTGATGGTGATCAACGGCCTCTCCTATCTCTATGAAGACGAACTGCCGGAGCGCGGCGGCGTCGAGGTGCTGATGCGCGACGAGCGCGACCAAGGGACGACAGGCGTAATGGCCTCGGTCGTGACGCTTCTCACTGGAGCTACGGCGGAGACCGGCTTTCACGGCATCGGCCCGGCGCATCGTTTCGCCCGGCGGGACCTGCTTCGGTTCGGTGCCGACATCGAAGGGGTCATGGCGCTGCGCCGCCGCGACACCGGGCAGGGGGTGGTTGTCGACATCGACACGGGAGCTGTGCCGCACGCGGAGGAGATGGCCGCCGTCATGCCTCGGGCCGTATCCGGGCAGGCGGATGAGGCGGGCCTCTCCAGCTTCGCCGCGCTCTGGCAGGATCGCGTCCGCCGCATGCTCATAGATCATGCGGATGATCCCAAGCTGATCCATCTCTATGACTGGGAGCCGGCCGATGCCGCGGTGGCCTGAGGAACTCGTCGCTTATCGGCGTTCGCCAGAGTTTACCGAAGACACCATTCCGGGCGGCCTGCTCAAGGCTCATGCTACGAAGCCGGGGGTCTGGGCCAAGCTGCATGTGCTCGCCGGCTCGTTGCGCTTCCGCGATCTGCAGAACGGCGAAGAACTGCTCCTGTCCGAGGGCGTCCATTCGCAGATCTTCCCGGCCTCGTTGCACGAGGTCGAGCTTTGCGGCCCTGTTCGCTTCTTCGTGGAGTTCTACAAGCCGCGTTAAATCGGCCGCTCAGTCGCTACTTCACGTTCTCGGCGAGCCGTTTCAGCGCAGGCGCATCGCAGACTACGAGCTTCTGCCGGCCGCCTTCCACCAGCCCTTGCGTCTCCCAGGCGCTGAGGATGCGCGAGACCGTATGCAGGGTGGTTCCGGTCATTTCGGCGATGTCGCGGCGCGAGATCGGAAAGTCGACGCGCATGCCGGCTTCATCGCGTTTCCCGGCCTGCTCAATCAGCCTCAGCACGGCATGGGCCACGCGGCGCTCGACTTCCTCGGTCGACATCTCGCGGATGCGCGTATGGGCCTCGTCGAGACGCTGGCCGATGGTCCGTATGGCGTTCATCGCCAGGTGCGGATTGTCTTCGACGAAGCTGTCCCAGGATTCGCTCGGCCATGCCGAAACGAGGCTGTCGACGGCGGCCGTCGCGGTTCCCGGATAGTCGGGGCGGCTGAGTGCGCGCGTAAAGCCGAACAGGTCTCCGGGGTGGACGACGCGGACGATGATCTGCTGACCATCACGCGTCACCTGCGTCACCTTCAATCGGCCATGCAGCAGGAGATAGAAGGCCTTCGCTGGGTCGCCCTGCTCGAAGACCGCCTCGCCCTGGGGAATTCGCCGCGCGCTGGCTTGCGCGGTCATGCGGTCGAGCTGCGCGTCGCTCATGGCCGCGAAAAGCGGGATGCTACGCAGCACGCTGCGATCCAAAGCCACGGTGCTGCCTTCCTATCGGCGATTCGAACACGGCCCGCATCCTGATCTCACGCAGGCGGGACGCGGGATAAGACCGCAATCGCGACGGGGGTTCAAGTGCGTCACGATATCCCGGAGAGCGCGATCCTGGCGCCTGCCAACAGGCATATCAGAGCCGCATAGCCGATCAGGGCGCCGGCCAGCGCCACGCTCTCCCGCTGCAGCCGCATGAAGCCCAGCACGACGAGCATCGCCTTCGTCAGGCTGAGCGCCGCGATGGCTGCGCCCCGAAACTCGGCCGGCAGGACGGAGACCGCGACCAGGCTCAACCCCGTTGCAACGAACAGGCAGATGAGAATGGCCGGGAGGGGAAGGGCGCGAGAAGAGCGCATGTCAACCGAGATAGACGACGGGGAGGATCAGGAGCCAGACGAGGTCGATCAGGTGCCAGATCGTGGCGACGCCGGCGATATGCCTCGGCGTCGGTCGCCAGGCGACGAGCAGCAGCAAGCCGGCGACGAACAGGACATGAGCGAAGTGGAAGCCGACGATGAGCATGTAGAGCTCGGCGAGGCGTGCTTCCATGGCGGCCAGCGCCGGAAGTTCGTGGGTGAACGCGACGATCTTGAGGCCGCAGAATATGAGGCCGCCCAGAGCTGCGGCAATGAGATTGCCTAGTGGCTGCCATCCGGACGCCGCCCGAGCGGCGAAGAAGCCACTGGAGACGAGTATGGCCGTGGCGATGCCCGCGAGCGGAAGGTCGAGTTCGCCGCGCACGGCAGCCAGCGCAGCGGGATCGAGCATTCCCAACAGCAGGAAGGCGCCGAGCAGAGCGCCGAAGACGGCGAGCTCGCTCCAGATCAGGATCCAGAGCAGGAGCTCGATGCCACTCCCGGCTTCCGGCTGCGTGGTATCCAGGCCCTCGCGTAACGCGACGTTCATGCCGGCAGCAGCCTGCGCAGCCGGTCGCGCCAGCTCTGCTCGCGGACCAGCCGGAAGCCGAGATTGTCGGGCGGAATCGCCACCGAGCAGCCGCCCGCCTTCGGGTTGCGAATGAAGAAGCTCATCGGGGCGCGATGCTGGCCCTCGACGACATAGATCCCGCAATTGGTGGTCTCGCTGGTCGTCCGGCCGGCAGCATCCTGCGTGACGCGCCGTAAGCAGGTCTGCGTCCATTCCCAGACATTGCCGGCGATGTCGTGGACGCCGTGCTCGTTCGCGCCGAAGCTGCCGATCGGCAGGGGGGCCGGGTCGGAAGCTGCCTTGCGATTGGCTTCTCGTTCGTAGTCTGCAAGCCAGCGCAGCGCCGGGTTGGTCTCGCTGCCGTCCAGGCCCCGCGCGTCGTCGACGAAGCGCGAGCCGGCGGCCTGAGCCCATTCGCCATCGCTCGGCAGACGCCAGGCGGCGGCTGTCTCGCGAGACAGCCAGATGGCGTAGTCGATGGCGTCGGCATGGCTGACGCCAGTCACCGGCAGGTCTCCGCGAGCCGCCGCATGATCGAGGCGCCTGCAGGCCCCGGCGCTGATGCAGCGCGCAAAATCAGCGGCGGTTACCTGATACCGCATGATCTCGAGCGGCTGCGCGAGCCGGACGGTCACGCGCGGGGCGTCGATCGGGCGGCCCGCGCGGCTGTACTCGCCGTCGACGCGGTGCAACAGCGTCGCCGGAGGCACGATGGCCGTCTGGGGCATGGGGAAGGCCGGTACGGCGTGGTTCGCGGGGCCGGCGAGCAGAAGTGCTGCGGCACCCGCCATGAACAGGAAGCCGAGGGAAGTCGTCAGTCTCGGCAGTGAAGTGTTGAGCGTCGTACCCATGGCCGGAAGCCCTATTGGGAAGGAGCCTCCCCGCTGGTCGCGGGGAGGCTGAGAGAAGTCAGATGCCGGCCGGGGCCACGATCTGCTTCATCAGGTCGTCGTTCCACTCGCCTTCGACCTTGAAGTGGCCGGCGGCACCGAGTTCGAACGCCTCGATCAGGTTGTGGTTGACGTAGGCGTAGATCCCCGGCTGCAGGAAGGTGTAGAGCGCCGCCCCCGCACAGCCGCCGGGGATGAACCAGGTCTCGAGGTCCCGCTCTGGCGGGTTCCGGAACTTGCCCGTCGCCCAGACATAGTCGCCATGGCCACCGATCAGGTGCGGGCGGGTGTCACGGTTCGCCTGCGAATGCAGGATCAGCACCGTCTCGCCGACCTTGGCGGTGAGCGCGTTCTTGCCGGTCAGGGCGCCGACCTTGCCGTTGAAGACGACATGGCTCGGGGTCAGCGTGCGCATCGCCTTGGCGACATCCTCATGCGCTTCGCCAGGGCTGGCATAGCGCTTGAACTTGCCGTTCTCGTCGCGCGGCACGTAGAAGTCCTGCTCGCCGACATAATAGGCCTTGTCGTACTTCAGCGGCTTGCCCTGATGGTCCTTCAGTCCGTCGCGCGGCAGCACCGTGATGGCGCCGTTCATGCCGGCCGTAACGTGCCAGGGCACCATGCCCGGAGGGGCGCAGTGGTAGACGAATACGCCCGGGCGGGTGGCTTTCCAGCGCAGCACGACCTTCTCGCCGGGGTTGACCTCGGTCAGGGCGCCGCCGCCGAGCGCACCTGTCGACGAATGGAAGTCGATGTTGTGCATCAGCTCGTTGGTTTCGGCGTTGATCAGCGTCAGCTCGACATAGTCGCCCTCGTGGACAACCATCATCGGGCCCGGGACCGTGCCGTTGAAGGTAAAGGCGAAGGTCTCGGTTCCGGCGTCGTCAAGAATGATCTTCTTCTCGCGGATGGTCATCGTGAACTCGACGACCTTGGGGCCTCCGGTCGCGACCTGCTCATGCGCATGCACGAAGGGGGGATCGACCAGCTTCGGCTTGATGCGCGGCAGCTTCGCAATATCGGCGGCGGTGGCCTTGGTCATCACGGCCTGGGCCTGCGCCGGTGCAGAGGCGGCCTGGACGATCGCCCCGGTGGCTGCCGCCCCCGCCAGTATGCTGCGGCGGGTCAGTTTGAGTTCTTCGCCCATGGCTTGTCTCCTTCGAATGACCGTCAATGGATCGGTCATGAGCACTTTAGGAGCCTGGCGAATTCGATCTTTGTTGCAGCACAACATCTCTGACGATTGCGGCTGGACACTAGGTCACTCGGCGGCGACCATTGCTGGCTCCCAGGCCGGCTCATAGGTCAGCGTTACGGTGACGCCCGTGACGCCCTCGACGGCGCCGGCGGCAAAGGCCACGGCCTCCTTCAGGAAACCGGTGAGCGGGCAGCCACGCGTGGTCGTCGTCATGGTGATCGCGACCGAACCGTCCGACGCCGCCGCGATCGCGTAGATCAGGCCGAGGTCGATGATGCTGCGGCCCATCTCGGGGTCGAGCACGTCACGCAGCGCGATCTCGACGAGGCGCTCCAGATTGGTGCTCATCCGTGCGCCCTCCCGCCGCCATGGCGCACGAGCAGGCGATAGGCCGTGCCGGACGCGTCGAAATTGCCGGCCCATTCATGCTGGCGCTTGGCCAGTTCCGGAAAGAGGAAGACCGGCTCGCGGGCGAGCAGTGCGAACAGCACATCGCCGGGCTGCAGCGCCTCGAGTGCTTCAAGGATGCGCACCATCGGCTCCGGCGGTTCGAGATCGATCAGGTCGAGCTCCTCGACGGGGTCGCCCCAGAAAATGGCGGAGGGGCTGCTGCCCGTGGCGAGCCCGGCCTCGGCCTGCATCTCGGCGACAGGCGAAAACACGACTTCCCAGTCGCCGCCGTCGAGCGGGCGGTCACTGGCGGAGAAGCCGCGATTGGCCATCACCGAGAACAGCGGCACCGGCCGGAAGGGCGCGACGAGGCGCAGGGACTCGCCCGGCGCCAGCGCGCCGACGGCCTCCATGATCGCCTGGAACGGCTCCTCGCCGGCCAGCAGCATCGGGCGGACGTCAAGCTCGCGGATGGGCGATGGTTCCGGTGTGGACATGGTCCGGTCTCCTTTCCTCTGCCCGAGCGGCGAAGAGCCTGGGGCGTTCATGCGCCGGCGGCCGGTCGGCAGCCTTGATCTGCGACAAGCGGCGGATGTGGACCAGCTCGGCGGCGATGCCGATCGTTCCCGCCAGGCCGATCGCCATGCTCGATCGGAAGCCGCCGGTCGCCTCCATGGCGAGCGCCGCCGTTCCGAACGCGACCCCTGCATAGTAGAGCAGGAACCACCAGCCGGTGCGCGGCATGGCGACGAGATCGCCGACGCGCGGCGCCGGGCCTCGCCCGAGCCGGGGTGCATAGGTTTCGAGCCAGGTCATGAAGGAGACGATCTTCACGAGCTGCGCCAGCGTCAAGCCGCCAAGCCAGCCGAAGACGACGAGGAAGACGAGTGCCGCGATCGAGCCGTCCCCGGCATGGGCCACGACGGCGACCGGCAGCAGCGCCAATCCAAGCGCGAGCGCCGCAAAGGCGGGAATGCTGGCGAGCATGTTGATCTCCAGCGCCTTGCGCCTGCGGGCGCTGTAGAGCGCGAGGATGCCCCGGCCGTAGAGGAGGCTGGCCAGGACGAGCATGATGAGCGCCGCTACGATCCAGGTGGCGCCGGGCTCGATGCCGGCGAAGGGGGCGGCAAGGCCCGCGAAGGCGAGGCCGAGCCCCAGGCTGGCCAACAGCAGCACCGGGCGCACCCCGCGTGCGGGCGGCTCCGGCGCCATCATGAACATGACGAAGAGGCGGTAGCTGACGCCGAAGGCGATCAGGCCGAGCCAGCCGCCCAGGCCGAGCAGGGCGTGGAAGGGCAGGCCGTCGGGAAGCAACGCGACGTGGCCGAGCCAGCCACCGCGTCCCGACAGGAGCGTGGTGAAGGCCGCGCCGCTCATCGCCGTGGCTGCGAGGCAGGCGAGGCCGACGAGGACGAAACGGGCGAACAAGGCGATGGGCCTCGCGTTCAGCAGCGTCGCGGCCAGCATCAGGCCGAGCAGGGTCAGGCCCGAGAGCAGCGCGGCGCCGCCCAGCGGCAGGAGGTCGAGCGGGACGTCGATCCAGCCGGCCAGCGTGGCGAAGCCGGTGCTGAGCAGGATGAGGCCGGCGGCCAGCGCGGCCAGCACCGGCAGAGCGAGTTGGGGGAAGGCAAGCGGGCGGGACACCAGAACCGGCACGAACTGCAGCAGCGCGCCGGCCATGGCGAGGCTGAGCCAGCCGACAGCCACGAGGTGGACGAGGACGAGTGTCGCGGGCTCCCCGAGGCCGGCGGCGGGATAGCCGATGCCGGCGACGGCGAGAGCCTCGGCCGCAAGCAGGAAGGCGAGCGCGGCCGCGAAGTAGCTCATCGTCCAGCGGGACAGCGATGCCATCGGCATGGCTGCGGTCTCCCGGATGCGAAGCGGTCAGTGACCGCAGGTGCAGGAATGGCCTTCGTCATGGCCGCCGCAATCGGCGGCATGTTCATCGCTGCCGGCTTCGTTGCGGCCGATCTCGACCTGCCAGATCTCCGGACCCTGGACGATGTAGGCCCAGGAATAGACGCCGGGATAACGCGCGTCGATCTGCCGGCGCAGCGGCGCGGGATCGTGATCGTTGACGATGCTGAAGGCATCGCCGGGGGAGAGCCGCTCCAGGATGCCGAAGATCGTGGGATGGCGCACGACCGGCGGAATCGTGCGCACGTCGAGCGGTTCGAGAGGCTGGATGGTCATGGTTCGGCTCCGGTTGCGGCCCCGATGCGGGCGGCTCTCCAGCCTAACGGAGCCCTCCCTGCGGCAATTTGCCGAAGCGCAAACTGCGCGCTTTTGGCGGCCTCACTGTTCGAGGAAGAGCAGGACGGCGATGGCGAGCGACATCATGACGGCGGCGGCGACGCCGCCTTTCTGGAGCACGCCCATCCGGTAGAGCAGCAGGGCCATCACGATGATCGCGGGCGTGGCGACGACGAGACCCATCTGAGCGTCGGTCATGGCGTTCTCCTCAACGCTTGTCTTGACGTTCGAGCCCTCATCCTGAGGAGCAGCGGAAGGCTGCGTCTCGAAGGATGCTCCAGATGGTTCCGGAGCCTCCTGGAGCATCCTTCGAGACGCCATTTCTGGCGAAACGGCTCCTCAGGACGAGGGCTTGCTTTTGGCTTCGGGCACTCAGGTGGCCAGCGCGCGGTAAATCGCCGGCAGGGCGGCCGGCAGGCGATCGAGCCGGGCGACCACGGCGTGGCCATTGCGGCCGAAGAGATGCGGGATGTAAGCGCGCGATTCCCGGTCGACGGTGACGGCGAAGACGCAGATGCCGGCGCGCCGCACCTCGATCACCGCCATGCGCGTATCCTCCATCGCGAAGCGGCCTTCGTAATGGTCGATGTCGTTGGGCTTGCCGTCGGTCAGGACGAGCAGGAGCTTGCGCCGATCGGGCCTCGCCTTCAGGCCGGCCGCGGCATGGCGGATCGCCGTGCCGATGCGCGTGTAGTAGCCGGGCTTCAGCGCCGCGATGCGCGCCTCCACCGCCGGCCCCATCGCCTCGTCGAAGCGCTTCACCGTCTCGATCCGGACCCAGTCGCGGCGGCGCGAGGTGAAGGTCAGGATCTCGTGGCGGTCGCCGCAGGCGGCGAGGCCATGGGCGAAGACGGTGAGCGCCTGCTTCTCGACATCGAGCACGCGCAAATCGTCGAACCAGGCGTCGGTCGATAGCGAGACGTCCATCAGCGTGGTCACGGCGAGGTCATGCGCCTGCGGCCTGCTCGCCAGATGGATGCGGTCGCTCCCCGAGCCGCCGGCGGCGAGATCGGCCTGGCGGCGCACTACGGCGTCGAGATCGAGATCGGGACCGTCGATCTGACTGCGCTGCGGCTCGCGGAGCGGACGCAGCGCCTCGAACTGGCGGCGCACCTGCCGCACCAGCGCGCGAGTCGCGGCGTCCTGCGCCGGGGGCGCCTGCTCCTGCTGCACCATTCCGGCGAGCACGCGGCAATGATCGCTGCGATAGCTTGCGCTGCGGAAATCCCATTCCGGATAGGTCAGGGCGCCGGCCAGAGCCGTCTCGTCCATCGCTTCAGGCGGCAGGTCGAGCTCGAAGCGGAAGCGCGAGGCCGGGCGGCCCTTGCGCTCGCTCAGCACCATGTCGTCGAGTTCGTCGGCGGCCTCGGGATCGTGCTCGTCGCTGTCGTCTGAGGGGCGGTCGACGGCGACCATCTCCGACATCGCCAGGATCGTCTCGAAACGATTGAGGGCGAAGGGGCTGCGTTCGCGCCAGTCCTCGGTCGTCTCGTCGCGGCTGGCGGCATAGGCCTTCATCTGCTCCTCGGCCTTGGCCGATATCGGGGGCGGCTGGTCCTCGTCGCGGCGGCGCGTGCGGGCGGGGGCGGCGGCGTTCGCCAACGGCCAGAGCGGCACGCCGAGTGCCGGCAGATAGCCGGCTGGTGCCTGGGCGAGCCAGTCCCCAGCGGCGATGTCGAGCGGCTTGCCACTTAGCAGCGCGCGGATCAGTGTCTCGATCCAGGCCTCGGTCGCGGGCAGACCCACGCGATGGCGGCTCGCGAGAAGGCCATCTGCCAAGCGGCGATAGACCGGAATGAGGCCCGGAAAGGCGGCGAGGACCTGTGTAACCAGGCGCTGCGCGGCGGCGATCAAGACGAGATCGCGCTGGAGCGGATCGGTTTCGATGATCGGTCGCGGCGGCATCGCGGCCATGCAGGCGGTAAGCCAGACATAGAGGTCGCGGTTGAGCCTGGGCTGCGGGAAGAGAGCGATCTCAGCCGGCAGTTGCAGGCTGTCCTGGGTCCGCAGAGACTGGGTCAGTCTTTCCTCGCCGAGGCCGACGCGCTGGCGCAGGTTGAGTCGGTGACTGGCGGTGCGCTCGCGGGCCGGAACGATCTTGACACCGGACTCACCGCCGAAGCCGCGGAAGCAGACGGCGAGCGTCGGCGCCATGCTCGCCAGCGTCACCGCCGCCTGCGGGTGATGCGGCAGGCTCGCGGTATCGCCGACCAGCCGGTGCCAGAAGCGTCCGACCGTCTCTTCCAGCTCGAGGAAGTCCAGCATCATAGCCTCCTAGATGAGAACCGCGCGGGCGATCTCGACCAGGCCGGCGCGAACCTCCGGCTCGTCGGTCAGGGGCTCGATCATGGCAGCCATCACGGCCTCCTGCCGCGGCAGGCCGGCGGCGATCAGGTTCGCGGCATAGATGATGAGGCGGGTCGAGACGCCTTCCTCGATATCCTGTCCCTTGAGCGTGCGCAGGCGCCGGGCGAGATCGACCAGCGGCACGACTGTGGCCTCGTCGAGCCCGCTTTCCTGCGCGACCACGGCGATCTCCTGATCGCGCGGCAGGAAGTCGAAGCTGATCGAGACAAAGCGCTGGCGGGTCGAGGGCTTTAGGTTTTTCAGCAGGGTTTGGTAGCCGGGGTTATAGGAGACCGCGATCATGAAGGAGGCTGGGGCTGCGAGCAGCTCGCCGGTGCGCTCCAGCGGCAGGATGCGGCGGTCGTCGGTCAGCGGATGCAGCACCACCGCCACGTCCTTGCGGGCCTCGACGATCTCGTCGAGATAGCAGAGCCCGCCCTCGCGAACGGCCCGCGTCAGCGGCCCGTCGACCCAGACGGTCTCGCCGCCCTTGAGCAGGTGTCTGCCGGTGAGATCGGCGGCGGAGAGATCGTCATGGCAAGCGACCGTGAAGAGCGGCAGCCCGAGCTTCGCGGCCATATGCGCGACGAAACGGGTCTTGCCCGAGCCGGTTGGCCCCTTCAGCAACAGCGGCAGGCGCCTTTCCCAGGCCTTCTCGAACAGGAAGCTCTCGTTGCCGGAGGCGGTATAGGCGGGGATGTCGACGGCTGAAGCCGGGACAGGCGGGCGTGGGATCATGTTCATCGCGGGCATCCAATGCATTGGGGAGGGCAGAGGCCCGCCGGCCCGGCGACCGGCGGGCCTCACGATCATTCGGCAGGTTGTGCGAAGGCGATCGGATCGGCATTGCGCTCACGGCCGGGCACCAGCACGGCCCAGACAAACATCAGCGCGGAGATCACAACCACCACGCCGGAACCGAGCCGGACCCAATAGAACAGCGCGATCTGATCCTGCACGTCCATGAAGCTCTGGCCGAGCACGCGCTGGAGATGGACCTGGACGACGCCGGCGAAGGTTAGTGCGAAGGTCATAACCGACATCGCCGTGCACATCATCCAGAAGCTCGCGATCGAGAGCCACTGGTTGTAGGGAGCGCGGCCCTTCAACTCAGGGATGGCGTAGGCCATCATCGCGAGGTTCAGCATCACATAGGCGCCGAAGAAGGCGAGATGGCCATGGGCGGCGGTGACTTGCGTGCCGTGGGTGTAGTAGTTCACCGAAGAGAGCGTGTGCAGGAAGCCCCAGACGCCGGCACCGAAGAAGGCCATCACCGAGCAGCCGATCGACCAGAGCAGGGCGGCCTTGTTGGGATGGTTGCGGCCAGCCTTCCAGGTCATCTGCACGGTGAAGATCACCATGGTGAAGAAGGGCGCGACCTCCAGCGTCGAGAACAGCGAGCCGATCCACTGCCAGTATCCGGGCGCGCCGATCCAATAATAGTGGTGGCCGGTTCCGAGGATGCCGGAGAACAGCGCGAGCCCGACGATGACATAGAGCCATTTCTCGACGACCTCGCGGTCGACGCCGTTGAGCTTGATCATCAGGAAGGCCAGGACCGAGGCCATGATCAGCTCCCAGACGCCCTCGACCCAGAGATGGATGACGTACCACCAGTACATCTTGTCGAGGGCGAGATTGGCCGGGTTGTAAAAGGCGAAGAGGAAGAAGAGCGCCAGACCCCACAGGCCGAAGAGCAGGATGTTGGTGACCGTGGTCTTGCGGCCCTTCAGCGAGGTCATGGTGATGTTGAACAGGAACATCAGCACGACGACGACGATGCCGATCTTGATCACGAAGGGCTGTTCGAGGAACTCCCGCCCTTCATGGATGCGAAAGAGATAGCCGACAACCGCAATCGCCGCCGCGATGAAGAACAGCCAGAACTGCACCACCGCAATCTTGCGGCTGTAGAGTTCGGTCTGCGCCTCCTCCGGCAGGAGGTAATAGGTCGCGCCCATGAAGCCTAGCAGCAGCCAGACCACCAGCGCGTTGGTATGGATCATCCGCACGATGTTGAAGGGTAGGATGACGGACAGTGTGTTGGGCAGGACATAGATCAGCCCCGCCACAACCCCGAAGGCGACCTGCGCGACAAACAGCGCGAGCGCGCCGTAGAAATAGAGCATCGCGACGCTCTGGGTCTGATATTTCATCGTATTGTAGCCTGGCATGGCTCTCTCCTGTCGCGATGTCTCAGCCGGCATCGTTGGGCGGCCAGTTCTGGGTCTTGATCCGGCTCGTCCATTCCAGGAAATCGGCGAGATCGTTGAGTTCCTGCTCGGTCAAGTTGAACTGTGGCATCTGGCGCCGGCCCTCGATCCTGGTCGGCTGGGCCGCCATCCAGGCCTTCAGGCTCTCGCGTGCACCGGCCGCGTCCTTGTCGCCGCCATAGCGCTTCCAGACATTGCCGAGCTCGGGGGCGAAATAGGCGCCCTCGCCGAGCAGCGTGTGGCAGTTGATGCAGGAGTTGCGCTCCCAGACATGCTTGCCGCGGGCGACGGCCGGGGAGAGCGTGGACTCGTCGGTCGACTGCGTCCGCATGAACCAGTGGCTATGGGCGGTGAGCCCGACGAATATGGCGAAGAAGAAAATCGATCCGCCGTAGAAGACATTTCGGGCTCCCGCCTTTGTCAGACGTTCGGCCATGCGTTCACCCTTCCGTTGCGCCTGCGGGAGGCGGCGCCGGCAGCGCCGGCTCTGGACCCGCCACTCAGACGGGGATGACCGGTCTTATCGGGCGCGGGGGCAGACCTCTTTGCGCTTCGGCAAACAATCCGCCGACGTCTCGAGGCCGTCGATCCGAGGGGCGTGTCGCGTGGCTTCGCCGATCAGCGGGCGTCCCGGTCGGCTGCGCGGGCCGTGGCGAGGTCGACCAGCGCCGGCACGTTCCGGACCAGCAGTTCCCGCCGGCCGCCGCCGATGATGCGCTGCCGCTCCCACAGCGTAAGGATGCGAGATGCGCTGTGCAGGGTCGTTCCTGTGAGAGCGGCGATGTCCTGCCGTGTGATCGGGAAATCGATCCGCACGCCGTCGCCGTCCTGCCGGCCGGCCTGATCAATCAGGCGCAGGACGAGATGGGCGATGCGGCGGGGAACATCGAGAGAGGCTATCTCGATGAGCCTGTCCTGAGTGACGGCCAGGCGGCGCTCTAGAACCCCCAACAGCCCGATCGCAAGGCCCGGCATGTCGTGCAGGAACCGGTTCCAGGTCTCGATGGGCCAGACGGCGAGCAGGCAGTCGCGCTGGGCGATAGCGGTGGTGGTCTGCCGGCTACCTTGCGTTCCGCCAGCGGGCCCGAAAGGCTCGCCCGGGTGAGCGATCCGCAGGATGACGCCGCCGCGGTGCCTACTGGCCCGCGAGAGCTTCACATGCCCGGACAGGATCAGGAAGAACTCGCCGACCGGCGCTCCTTCGGAAAACGCGCGCTCGCCTCTCGCAAGATGCTGCAATGACGCCGCTGACGCGATGGCACGTCGCTCGGCATCGGACAGCGCCGCAAAGATCGGCAACCTTCTCAGATTCTGGGGAGCGAATGTCATGACCGCGTTAAGGGGATGTCCGGAATCGCCAGGGGCGGCCGGATGCCGAGGGCAACCAAGGCGGGCTTTCCGTGTTTCGGAACGCTGCCCGTGATCTCAGCTAGTCGATCCAGCATCAGGCATGTTTGCGCTGCAGCAAACTCGGCGGTCGAAAGCTGCGCTAGGAAGAGCTTTGCGTCGCTCGTCTGTCGGGCAGGCTACCGCAGCACAGATCGTGGCGGGAGAGGTGCGCCGCGGTTTCGAAGGATTCGAACGGTTCAGTTTGCGCTACATCAAACTCAGCTCACAAATCGGGCGTGTCAGCACTTGTGAGGCTGTACAGCGGCGCAGAGCTGCTTATTCTCCTTCCTCGATCTCTAATCTGGCGACGGCGCGATACGTGATCGGCCGTCTTGGAGAAGGAAAAGAGATGGCGACGGAGACTGCGGGGGCGAGTGGCCCGGAAGCCGCTCCGGAGCGGCCGACGAAACGGGCCGAATTACTGGCTTTCCTGACGCTGGCCGTGCTGATTTGGCCGATCGTTGCCGTGGGCGTCGTCGGCGGATACGGCTTCCTGGTGTGGATGTCCCAGATCATCCTGGGCCCGCCCGGGCCGCCGCATTGAGGCCGGGCGATGGAACGCTCCGCCATCGATCGCGGGCGCCGTAATTTCCTGACAGGCCGGCGCCTTTCATTGCCCGACAGGCCGCGCCCGCCCTGGGCCCGCGCGGCTTCCGTCGCGGCCGCCTGTACTGGGTGCGGGGCCTGCGTGCCCGCCTGTCCGCAGGGGATCATCGCGCTCGACGAGTCGGGGCGGCCCGCCCTCGATTTCTCGCGAAACGAATGCAGCTTCTGCGGCGCCTGTGCCGAGGCTTGCCCGGAGCCGGTCTTCGACAGGGCCATTCCGGCCTTCGAGCATCGGGCCGTCATCGGCGCGGATTGCTTCGCCAAGCGCGGCATCGTCTGCCAGAGTTGCGGCGATGCATGCCCGGAAAGCGCGATCCGCTTCCGGGCTCGGCTCGGCGGTCCGGCCTTGCCGGAACTGGCAACGGACCGATGCAGCGGCTGCGGTGCCTGTGTCGCCGCCTGTCCGGCGCAGGCCGTCGCTGTCAGCATGCTACCGCTGGAGGCCGCTCATGGCTGAGCGATCCCGCCCGCGCTTCCATCATATTTCGAGCGCCGTCGTCTCGGCCCTGCCGGCGCAGGTCGAGGCTGTGCTCGCCCGCATCGCAGAGCTTCCCGAGACCGAGATTCATAGGGTCGAGAACGGCAAGATCGTGATCGTGCTGGAAGGCTCCAGCACCGGCGTGATCGGCGACCGGCTGGCCGCCATCAGCCTGATCGACGGCGTGCTCTCGGCCAACATGGTGTTCGAGCAGATCGAAGACCTTGAAACCCTCGACGACCCCGGAGTGATCCCATGACCCTGTCCCGTCGCGAGATGCTGAAGGCGCAGGCGGCCGGCGTCGCCGCGCTTGCCGCCAATATGAGCGTTCCGGCCGAAGCCCAGCCGGTGACCGGCGGCGTTGACAGTCTGCAGATCAAATGGTCGAAGGCGCCGTGCCGCTTCTGCGGCACCGGCTGCGGCGTCATGGTCGGCGTCAAGGAAGGCAAGGTCATCGCCACCCATGGCGACATGAAGGCCGACGTCAATCGCGGCCTCAACTGCATCAAGGGCTATTTCCTCTCCAAGATCATGTACGGCAACGACCGGCTGACCCAGCCGCTGCTGCGCAAGAAGAACGGCGTCTATGCCAAGGACGGCGAGTTCACGCCGGTCTCCTGGGCGGAGGCCTTCGACACCATGGCCGCCAAGGCCAAGGCGACGCTCAAGGCCAAGGGGCCGACCGCGCTCGGCATGTTCGGCTCCGGCCAGTGGACGATCTTCGAAGGCTACGCCGCGACCAAATTGATGCGGGCCGGCTTCCGCTCCAACAATCTCGACCCTAACGCCCGCCACTGCATGGCTTCGGCCGCCTACGCCTTCATGCGCACCTTCGGCATGGACGAGCCGATGGGCTGCTACGACGATTTCGAGCATGCCGACGCCTTCGTGCTCTGGGGCTCGAACATGGCGGAGATGCACCCGATCCTGTGGACCCGGGTGACCGACCGCCGGCTCGGCCAGCCGCATGTGAAGGTCGCGGTGCTCTCGACCTACACCCACCGCAGCTCCGACCTCGCCGACATCCCGATCGTGTTCAAGCCGGGCACGGACCTCGCGATCCTCAACTACATCGCCAACCACATCATCACGACCGGCCGGGTGAACAAGGATTTCGTCGGCAAGCACACGACCTTCGTGAAGGGGGCGACCGAGATCGGCTACGGCCTGCGGCCCGACGATCCGCGCGAGGTCAAGGCGCGCAAGGCGGAGGATGTCACCGCGACGACGCCCATCGATTTCGAGGCCTATGCCGCCTTCGTGAAGGACTACACGCTTGAGAAGGTCTCGGCCCTTACCGGGGTCGAGCCCGGCTTCCTGCAGCAGCTCGCCGAGCTCTATGCCGACCCCAAGCGCAAGGTCACCTCGTTCTGGACGATGGGCTTCAACCAGCATGTGCGCGGCGTCTGGGCGAACCAGCTCGTCTACAACCTGCATCTGCTGACGGGGAAGATCTCCGAGCCGGGCAACAGCCCGTTCTCGCTCACCGGCCAGCCCTCGGCCTGCGGCACGGCGCGCGAGGTCGGTACTTTCGCCCATCGCCTGCCGGCCGACATGACGGTGACCAATCCCGAGCACCGCAAGCATGCCGAGGAGATCTGGCGCGTCCCGCACGGGGTCATCCCGGAAAAGCCCGGTTATCATGCCGTCGAGCAGGACCGGATGCTCAAGGACGGCAAGCTCAATTTCTACTGGATCCAGGTCAACAACAACCTGCAGGCCTCGCCGAACAACACCAACGAGGCCTATCCGGGCTATCGCAACCCCGACAATTTCATCGTCGTCTCCGACGCCTATCCGACGGTGACGGCAATGGCCGCCGACCTGATCCTGCCCGCCGCAATGTGGGTCGAGAAGGAGGGCGCCTACGGCAATGCCGAGCGGCGCACCCATGTCTGGCACCAACTGGTGCAGGCGCCGGGCGAGGCGCGCTCCGACCTCTGGCAGCTCATGGAGTTCTCGAAGCGCTTCACCACCGACGAGGTCTGGCCGGCGGAAATCCTCGACGCCAACCCGAACTACAAGGGCAAGACGCTCTTCGACGTGCTCTACCGCAACGGCAATGTCGACAAGTTCGCCGCAAGCGAGATCGATCCCGAATACGACAATGTCGAAGCCAAGCATTTCGGCTTCTACGCGCAGAAGGGGCTGTTCGAGGAATATGCCGCCTTCGGCCGCGGCCATGGTCATGATCTCGGGCCTTACGACCTCTACCATCAGGTGCGCGGCCTGCGCTGGCCGGTGGTCGACGGCAAGGAGACGCTCTGGCGCTATCGCGAGGGGCTCGACCCCTATGTGAAGCCGGGCAAGGGCGTCGAGTTCTACGGCAACAAGGACGGCAAGGCCCGGATCATCGCCGTGCCCTACGAGCCGCCGGCGGAATCGCCCGACAACGAATACGACCTCTGGCTCGTCACCGGCCGCGTGCTGGAGCACTGGCATTCCGGCTCGATGACCATGCGCGTGCCCGAGCTGTACAAGGCCTTTCCCGGCGCGCGCTGCTTCATGCACCCGGAGGACGCCCGCAAGCGCGGGCTCAACCAGGGCGCCGAGATCACCGTGATCTCGCGGCGCGGCGAGATGCGCACCCGCGTCGAGACGCGTGGGCGCAACCGCATGCCGCCCGGCGTGGTCTTCGTGCCCTGGTTCGACGCCAGCCAGCTCATCAACAAGACGACGCTCGACGCCACCGATCCCATCTCCAAGCAGACGGATTTTAAGAAATGCGCGGTCAAGATCGTTCCGGTCTCGGGCTGATGCGCTCGCGGACCTTCCTCGGGGCCGCCCTCGCGGCCGGCCTCGTCCTCGCCTTCGGTGCCGCCGTCTCGCAGGAGGGGGCGCCTGTGAAGATCGTGCCGCGCCTCACGGGCACCGCCGATCCGATGGCGCTCGAACGCGTGCCGGCGCTGGGTCGCCCGATCGTCGACGACGTCAGGCGCATGCGGAACTATCCCGAGCAGCCGCCTGTGATCCCGCATGCGATCGACGGCTACCAGCTCACCCTCAACACCAATCGCTGCATGGACTGCCACAAGCGCGAGTTCACGGAAGGCTCGGGCGCGCCGATGATCAGCGTGACCCATTTCCAGGACCGCGACGGGCAGGTGCTCTCGGATGTGACGCCGCGGCGCTATTTCTGCACCGCCTGCCATGTCCAGCAGACCGATGTTGCGCCCCTGGTCCCGAACCGGTTCCAGGACGCCAAAGACATCGGCCGGAAGCCATAGCGGGGCGGGATCATGGCCAGGTTCAAATCCCTCGTCCTGTGGTGCTGGGGCGTCGTCGTCAGCTTCTGGCGCATCATCAGCCGGCCGAGCGCCTATCTGCCGCTTGGCGTTCTGACGCTCGGCGGCTTCGTCGGCGGCGTGCTGTTCTGGGGCGGCTTCAATACGGCGCTGGAGGTCACCAACACCGAGAAGTTCTGCACCTCCTGTCACGAGATGCGCGACAACGTCTATCAGGAGCTGCAGTCGACGATCCATTTCTCGAATCGTTCGGGCGTGCGCGCGACCTGCCCGGATTGCCACGTCCCGCATAACTGGACCGACAAGATCGCCCGCAAGATGCAGGCCTCCAAGGAGGTCTGGGGCAAGATCTTCGGCACGATCTCGACGCGCGAGAAATTCCTCAACCTGCGGCTCGAACTCGCCAAGCACGAATGGGCCCGGCTGAAGGCGAATGATTCACTGGAATGCCGGAACTGCCATTCCTCGGTCGCTATGGACTTCACCAAGCAGACGCGCCGCGCCGCCGAGATCCATAGCCGCTTCCTGACGACGGGCGAGAAGACCTGCATCGACTGCCACAAGGGCATCGCCCACCTGCTGCCGGACATGACCGGAATCGAGCCGGGCTGGAAGGACGCGCCCGAATTGCAGAGCAAGGGCAGTGCCTCCTGGCACGGGCCGGAGCGGGCGGTGCGGACCTATCTCGCGGAGATCGAGAAACAGTGAGGGGGAGGATATGGCCCACTGTCGCTACGATCAGATGCCGACTACGGCATTTTGTCCGACCCTGCCATCGGCAAATTAGGTATCTGAAATACTTCTTTTGTGCGATACCGACCTTGAAAGCCTGAGGCCGCAGGCCCGCGCTGGCTACGAAGAGGGGGAGCGATGATTGCGGCACTCACTGTCGCGGAGCGACAGCGCGCAATTGGAATCTCGGCCGCCCTGGCGCTATGCGGGCTCGCCATGGCGATCGCCGGTAACGAAGACCTGTTCGGCGTCCACGGCGTCATCGTCATGCTGTTTGGACTCGGCTGCCTCGGCCTCGTCATGTCGCAATATTTCGCGCCGGAGCCGTCTGACGAGCGCCTGACGCGCTATTACGACGATCCAACTCGGGTCGGCATCGTGCTCTCACTCGGCTGGGCCGTGGTCGGCATGTTCTTCGGCGTCTGGGTCGCGGCGCTGCTGGCCTGGCCGGATCTCACCTTCGATGCCGGCTGGGCGAGCTTCGGCCGCATCCGGCCGGTCCATACCTCCGGCGTGATCTTCGGCTTCGGCGGCAATGCGCTGATCGCGACCTCGTTCCATGTCCTGCAGCGGACGACGCGGGCGCGCCTGCCCGATCAATTCAGCCCATGGTTCGTGCTGATCGGCTACAACTTGTTCTGCGTACTGGCGGCCAGCGGCTACCTGATGGGCGTCACCCAGTCGAAGGAATATGCCGAGCCGGAATGGTATGCCGATCTCTGGCTCGTCGTCGTCTGGGTCACCTATTTCCTGCTCTATATCCGCACGCTGCAGCGGCGGAAGGAGCCGCATATCTACGTCGCTAACTGGTACTACATGGCCTTCATTTTGGTCGTGGCGGTGCTGCATATCGTCAACAACCTGGCGGTGCCGATCTCCTTCGGCGAGGTGAAGAGCTATTCGCTGTTCTCCGGCGTGCAGGATGCAATGACGCAGTGGTGGTACGGCCATAACGCCGTCGCGTTCTTCCTGACCTCCGGCTTTCTCGGGATGATGTATTACTACCTGCCGAAGCGGGCAGGGCGACCGATCTTCTCCTACAGGCTGTCGATCATCAGCTTCTGGGGCATCACTTTCATGTATATGTGGGCGGGCTCGCACCACCTGCACTACACGGCGCTGCCGCAATGGGTGCAGACGCTTGGCATGACCTTCTCGGTGGTGCTGCTGGTGCCGTCCTGGGCCTCGGCCGGCAACGCACTGGCGACGCTGAACGGCGCCTGGGGCAAGGTCCGTGACGACGCGACCTTGCGCTTCATGATGGTCGCCGCCGTGTTCTACGGGCTCTCGACCTTCGAGGGCTCGTTCATGGCGATCCGGGCCGTCAATTCGCTCTCGCACTACACCGACTGGACCGTCGGCCATGTCCATGCCGGCGCGCTCGGCTGGGTGGCGATGATCACCTTCGGCTCGCTCTACGCGCTGGTGCCGTGGATGTGGAAGGTCGAGCGGATGTACTCGCCCAAGCTGATCGAGGTCCATTTCTGGCTCGCGCTGGCGGGGACTGTCATCTACGTCTTCGCGATGTGGAACTCGGGCATCATCCAGGGCCTGATGTGGCGCACCTACAATGACAGCGGCACGCTGGCCTATTCCTTCATCGACAGTCTGGTCGCGATGCGCCCCTATTACATCGCACGGACGGTCGGCGGGCTGTTATTCCTGCTCGGCGCCGTCATCGCCTCCTACAATGTTTGGATGACGATCCGCATGTCTCGCTCGCAGGCCGCGGCGAGCACCGGTGATGCCGACCTGCCGTTGCTGCGCGGCGCCGGCGCAGCCCTTCAGGCGGGGGAGTGAGCCGATGCGCGAGTTCTTTCACCGCAAGCTCGAACGCAGCGCGATCGGCTTCGTGCTCGCCATCATCGGAGTTTCCGCGATCGGCGGTTTCGTCGAGATCGCGCCGCTCTTCACCATCGGCGAGACCGTCGAGAAGGCGCCGGACATGCGCGTCTACACGCCGCTCGAGCTGGCCGGGCGCAACATCTATATCCGCGAGGGCTGCTATGCCTGTCATAGCCAGATGATCCGCACGCTGCGCGACGAGGTCGAGCGCTACGGGCCGTACTCGCTCGCGGTGGAATCGAAATACGACCATCCGATGCTCTGGGGCTCTAAGCGCACGGGGCCGGATATCGCTAGGCTCGGCGGCAAATACTCCGATGCGTGGCATGTCGCTCATCTGATCAACCCGCGCGATGTCGTGCCGCAATCGGTGATGCCGAAATATGGCTGGCTGATGCGCAATGAGCTGAAGACCGCGGATCTCGGCCGGCATCTCCAGGCGCAGCGCGCGGTCGGCGTGCCCTATACCGACGCGATGATCGCCAATGCGAGCACGGACGCCTATGGCCAGGCCAGTCCCGATAGCGCCTATGCCGGCGGCGTCAGCGAGCGCTATGGCGAGGCGACCAACGTGCGCGCCTTCGATGGAGAGCCCGGCCGCTTGACCGAGATGGATGCCGTTGTCGCCTATCTCCAGGTGCTCGGCCGCCTGACCGACGCTGCGCATAAGCAGGCTGCTGCGGCGGGGAAATGAGACGATGGACGTCGATCACCACACGCTGGTTGGTTTCGCCAAGAGCTGGGGGCTGTTCTACCTCATCGCCATGGCGGCCGGCGTGCTGATCTATGCCCTGTGGCCTTCGAACCGGAAACGCTTCGACCGGGCCAAGAGAAGCATTTTCGACAAGGACGACAGGCCGGGGGACTGAGCGATGGCAGATGCGACGCGCGATCCGGTCACGGGGACGGTGACGACCGGCCATGAGTGGAACGGCATCGAGGAGCTCGATACGCCGATTCCGCGCGTTGTGCTGTTCTTCCTGGCGGTCACGACCTTGTTCGCGATCGGCTACTGGCTGCTGATGCCGGCCTGGCCTCTGGGCGTGACCTATACCAAGGGCCTGCTCGGCATCGACCAGCGCCAGGTCGTGGCCGAACAGGTGCGCGATGCCGCCGCCGAGCGGGCAAGCTGGACAGCGAAGCTCGACAAGGCCTCCTTCGCCGAGGTCGCCGCCGATCCCCAGCTGATGCGCCATGTCCGCGACACCGGTCGCACGCTCTTCGAGGACAATTGCGCCGTCTGTCACGGCGTGCAGGGGAAGGGCGGGCCGGGCTTCCCCAATCTTGCCGCGGGCTCCTGGCTCTGGGGCGGCAGTCCGGAGGCGATCGCTGAGACGATCCGTGTCGGCATCAACGGCACGGCCAAGGATACGCGCACGGGGCAGATGATGGCTTTCGGCCGCGACGGCATTCTCCAGCGCGAGCAGGTGCTAGCCGTCGCTTCCTATGTCCGCTCGCTCTCGGGCCAGAAGCTCGATGCGGCCGAGCAGGCGCGCATCCCGGCTGGCAAGGAGGTCTTTGCGGCGAACTGCGTCGCCTGCCACGGCGAAAACGCGAAGGGCCAGCATGATCTCGGCGCGCCGGATCTGACAGACGCCAACTGGATCTATGGCGGGGACCTGCAATCGGTCGTGAACAGCATCCATGGCGGGCGGCAGGGCCATATGCCGAGCTGGGAAGGCCGGCTCTCGCCGACCGATATCAAGCTGCTGGCGCTCTATGTCGGCACGCAGGGCGAGGCGAAGCGATGAGCGCCCCGGCCGACGGCAGCGCACGGCGGCGCGGAGGGCGGAGGGCTTTCTGGCTCATGCTCGCCGGCGTGCTGGCGGGCGGGCTGGCGGGCGGGCTGATCCTTGCCAACGCGCATCTGGTCTATGTCGCGGTCGGCTCGCAGCCGGACTGCGTACCGCATGCGAAATCGGCGGGTGAGGCGGGCGGGTTCCGCGCTGCCCGCCCGTCCTGCTGAGGGAGGGAAGCACATGGCTGCGATCGGGAACGGCCAGGAGATGTCGCTGCCTCTCTCCGCCCAGCGGCGGCGCAACCTGCCAGCGGGGGCTGCCCTGTCTTGGCTTGGGACAGGCTGGCGCGACCTCTGGCGCCAGCCGGGGCCGAGCCTGCTCTATGGGCTCGCGGTCTTCGCGGTCTCTGCCATCATTGTCTGGGGGCTGTTCCGGCTCGGGCTCGACTACATCCTGTTTCCGGCGCTGGCCGGCTTCATGGTGATGGGGCCGCTCCTGGCGATCGGGCTCTATCAGAAGAGCCGCGCGATCGAGCTCGGCGAGCCGGTCAGTCTCTCCCGAATGATCTTCGTCAAGGCGGCCTCGGGCGGACAGGTCTGGTACACCGGCGCGATCCTGTCGCTGCTGATGCTGGTCTGGATGCGTGCGGCCGTAATCATCTACGCGCTGTTCTTCGGCCTACGGCCGTTTCCCGGCCTGCATGAGGTCACCGCAATGCTGTTCGGGACGCCGGTCGGCTGGGCTATGCTGCTGGTCGGCACCGTGGTCGGCGGGCTGTTCGCTGCTTTCTCCTTCGCCATTAGCGCCTTCGCGATCCCGATGTTGCTAGACGAGCGGGTCGATGCCTTCACCGCGATGGGGACCAGCATCTCGATGGTCTGGCGGAACCTGCCGGTGATGCTGGCCTGGGGAGCGATCGTGCTCGCCCTGTTCCTCGTCTCGGTGGCGACCGGGTTGCTCGGGCTGATCGTGGTCTTCCCGCTGCTTGGCCACGCGACCTGGCACAGCTACCGGGCGCTCAGGTGAGCTGCTGCGCGCCACCGCTGCCTTTGGACGGCGCGCCAGATCCGTCTGCCGCGCGGCAGCAAATCCGCCTCGCCAGCCGCGATCTCGGAAACGGCCTGCGGCAGAGCGACCTTTCGGTGCCCGGTCTGCATTGCGCCGCCTGCATCCTTGCGGTCGAGACCGGGCTTGCTCGGCTCCCGGACGTGGCGCAGGTCCGGGTCAATCTCTCGACCCGCCGTGTTGCCGTGCAATGGCGTGGGGCGGTGGCGCCTGAACTGCTGGCGGCGCTCGCCGGGCTCGGCTATCCCGGCCATCTCTTCGAGAGTGAGGAGGAGGGGAAGGACCCCGAGCGCGACCGGCTGATCCGGGCGCTGGCGGTGGCCGGCTTCTGCGCCATGAATATCATGTTGCTCTCTGTCTCGGTCTGGTCGGGGGCGGAGGCCGGGACGCGCCAGGCCTTCCACTGGATCTCCGCCGCGCTCGCCTTGCCCTGCCTGATCTATTCGGGTCGGATCTTTTTTGCTTCCGCCTGGGCGGTGCTGCGGCGCGGCCGGACCAATATGGACGTGCCGATCTCGATCGGCATCTGCCTCGCCTTTGGCCTGAGCCTCTACGACACGATCCATGACGGGCCGCATGCCTATTTCGACGCGGCGACCTCGCTGATCTTCTTCCTGCTGATCGGGCGCACGCTCGACCACCTGATGCATGAGAAGGCGCGGGCCGCCGTGCGCGGCCTGATGCGACTGGCGCCGCGCGGCGCGACCGTGCTCGATGCCGATGGCAGTCGGAACTATCTGCCACTGGGGGAGGTCGTGCCGGGCATGCGCACCGCGCTCACCGCCGGCGAACGTGTGCCGGTCGACGGCATCGTGGAGGAGGGCGCTTCCGAGCTCGACTGCGCCATCGCCACCGGCGAGAGCGCGCCGCGATCCGTCTCGCCGGGCATGCCGGTGCAGGCCGGAACGCTCAATCTCTCCGGTCCGCTGACGATCCGCGCAACGGCAAAGGCCGAGAGCTCGTTCCTTGCCGAGATGGTCCGATTGATGGAGGCGGCGGAGGGTGGCCGCGCCCGTTATCGGCGCATCGCCGACCGGGCGGCGGCGCTCTATTCGCCAGTCGTCCATGCGACCGCGCTGATCGCCTTCCTCGGCTGGATGATGGCCACCGGCGACTGGCACCGGGCAATCACCATCGCGATTGCCGTACTGATCATCACCTGCCCCTGCGCGCTGGGGCTGGCGGTGCCGATCGTGCAGGTCGTGGCCTCGCGGCGCCTGTTTGAGGCCGGCATCATGGTGAAGGATGGCTCCGCCATCGAGCGGATCGCCGAGATCGATACGGTCGCCTTCGACAAGACGGGCACGCTGACCTATGGCCAGCCGCAACTTGTCGATCCTACTTCGCTCCAGGCAAACGATCTTGCCATCGCGGCGGCCATTGCGCGGCGTTCGAGCCACCCGCTCTCGCGCGCCATCGCGGCTGCGGCGCCGGACGCGGGGCTGGCGCCGAGCGAAGTTCGGGAGCATCCTGGGCTCGGAATCGAGGCCGCGCTGGAAGGCCATCTTTATCGCCTCGGGCGGGCGGAATGGGCACTTGCGGAAGCGGGCGGCCAGCCGGAAAACGGCACGGTGCTGAGCCGCGATGGCGCGCTCGTCGCCTGCTTCGCCTTTGCCGAGACCTTGCGCCCGCAGGCGCGTGCCGCCGTCGATGCCCTGCGCGGGGGTGGGCTCGCCATCGTGCTGCTCTCCGGCGATCGTCCGGAGGCCGTGCAACCGATCGCGGGCCGGCTTGGCATCGACGAGGTCTCAGCCGGTTTGCTGCCTGCCGGGAAGGTTGAGCGTCTCGCCGCGCTGGCGACCGAGGGACGCAAGGTGCTGATGGTCGGCGACGGCCTCAACGATGCTCCGGCGCTGGCCATGGCGCATGCCTCGATGGCGCCGGCCTCGGCCGCCGATATCGGCCGCAACGCAGCGGATTTTGTCTTCCTGCATGACGGGCTCGATGCCGTACCGGTCGCTGTCGCCGTCGCGCGGGTCGCCGGCCGGCTGGTGCGGCAGAACTTCGCGCTCGCGATCCTCTATAATGCGCTCGCCCTGCCGGTCGCGATCGCCGGCTATGTCACGCCGCTGATCGCGGCGCTTGCCATGTCGCTGTCCTCGATCCTCGTCGTCGCCAATGCCTTGCGCCTCGATGCAGGACGAGCGCTCGTGCCTGTCAACGCCAGCTCGCAACCGGCTGGAAGACTCTTGGTTCAGGAGCCGGGTGAATGAGCAGCCTCGTTTTCCTCGTCCCATTAGCATTGCTACTGGGCGGGGCGGGTCTTGCCGCCTTCCTATGGTCGCTTCGCAATGGCCAATATGATGACCTCAACGGAGCGGCTGAGCGCATCCTGATCGATGACGAACGAGATTCCCAATGACGATCTTCGTGTTCGATCGTTTGGCGATGCGGCTCCACGAGAAATAAAGGCCACAAGGGAACCATTACATTTCTGGTTATGAGCCGGTTCGTACGCGGAAATGTGTAACGGACCATTAGAGCCATGCACGAATTTCTGACCTGTCACTCTGGAGGTTACGTGTTCGAACCCCGTCGCTCGCGCCATTTAAATCGATGACTCATTGGTGTTGTAGTCATTACATTTCTATAGCTAAAATCATTAAATTTTTGTCCCGGTTTGTTCCCTCTGAGCTTCGTTTGGCCTGCTGCCGGTTTCGTGGACAGCTGTTTAGGCTAATCCCACCTTCTTTTCGAACTCGATCGGGCTGATGTAGCCGATGGTCGAGTGCCTGCGAACGGCATTGTAGAACCGCTCGATGTAATCGAACACGTCGGCACGGGCATCGTCGCGTGTTCCATCAGACAGTGAAGGCATTGGCGGCTCCGGCGCTCGTGACCGCTTCGCGAGCTTCTGCTGACAGCGCTCTTCACTTCGGGCCTCGCCCAATTCCAGCTGCACGCGGTCTCGGGCCGTAA
Organism: Allobosea sp. MMO-172; assembly: GCF_037147855.1. Lineage (NCBI taxonomy): Bacteria > Pseudomonadati > Pseudomonadota > Alphaproteobacteria > Hyphomicrobiales > Alloboseaceae > Allobosea > Allobosea sp. MMO-172. The sequence goes on from NZ_JBBCUM010000010.1 coordinate 71,362, forward strand.
TCAGCTGGTCGAGCCGAACGCCGTCCTCAAGCGCCAGGATATCCATGGTCGCCCGGCCGCGTTCGCGGGTGGCAGAAATCTCCGCCTCGACCGCCTGCAGTTCGCGCTCAAGGTCCTCGCGTCGCACCTGAACCCGCAAACCTGATCGTCGGCCAACATGGCGCCTCCGGATTACTGGATTTCGGCAGGGTATCGGTCGCTGATGCCAAGAGCCACGGCAGTTCGTGACGCAGCTTCAGCGCATGACGAATGGCCGCCGCGAACGACGCACGCACCTCTTGCGAGAGGGCCTCTCTTGTGGTCTAAAATTAATTAACATGATAAATAGAATGTTGGCGCGGCCGCCGCCTCTCAGCGAGCGGCATCCATTTTGGTTTTTCCGCCGCGTCGGATTGTCGTTTTGGTCAGCCGATGAGGAAGCCGCGCGTGAGTTCAAGATTCATCAGTTTTCGTCTTGGCGGCGAACAGCGCTACGGAATCACCAAGGGAGACGGCGTCGTCGACCTCTCCGTACGGTACGGCAGTGCTCTGCCCGACCTGCAGGCCGTTCTCCTCGCGAACGCCTTCGCGCGTCTGGAAGCGGAGGCGGCTTCGTTGAGTGCCGACCATGCTCTGGAAGACCTCGACTTCGACCTCCCTTCTCTCTCGCCGGAGAAGATCATCTGCGTCGGGGTCAATTTTCCCGACCGCAACGCGGAATACAAGGATGGGCAGGAGGCGCCGCCGAATCCGTCGCTGTTCCCGCGTTTCCTGCGTTCCTTCACCGCCCATGAGCAGCCGCTGATCCGGCCGCCGGAAAGCGTGCAGCTCGATTACGAAGGTGAGATCGCGATCGTGATCGGCAAGGCCGGGCGCCGCATCGCCGAGCGCGATGCTCTGGACCATGTCGCGGCCCTGACGTTGGCCAATGAAGGCACGATCCGCGACTGGGTCCGCCACGCCAAGTTCAACGTGACGCAGGGCAAGAATTTCGATCGCTCGGGCTCGATCGGTCCCTGGCTGGTGCCCTTCACCGGGGAGGCGCAGATCGCCGATATCGCGCTGACGACGCGGGTCAATGGCGAAGTCCGCCAGAGCGACCGGACGAGCCGGATGATCTTCTCGTTCCGGAAGATCGTTGCCTATGTCTCGACCTTCACCACGCTGGTGCCGGGCGACATCCTGATCACCGGTACGCCGACGGGGGCGGGCGCGCGCTTCGATCCGCCGCTTTGGCTGAAGCCCGGCGATGTCGTCGAGGTCGAGGCCGAGGGTATCGGCCTGCTGCGCAACACCATTGCCGACGAGGTCTGAACCATGCTGTCGCCCGACGATATCCGCTCCGCGGCCCGCGATCTCGACGAGGCCGAGCGAACGGGCCGGCAGACCGGCCTGCTGTCGCTGCGTTTTCCGCGGATGACGCTGGACGACGCCTATGCGATCCAGGCCGCCTGGATGGAGCAGAAGCGCGCGGCCGGCCGCAAGGTGATCGGCTGGAAGATCGGCCTGACCTCCAAGGCGATGCAATATGCGCTGAATATCGACACGCCCGATTCTGGCGTGCTGCTCGACGACATGCGCTTCGAGGATGGCAGCACCATCGCAAAGGACCGCTTCATCCAGCCGCGTATCGAGGCAGAGATCGCCTTCGTCATGAAGTCCGACCTGAAGGGTCCGAATGTCTCGGTCTTCGACGTGCTGAACGCGACCGACTACGTGACGCCGGCGCTTGAAATCCTCGACACGCGCATCCTGCGTGTCGATCCGCAGACCAGGCAGGCCCGGACCATCGTCGATACCGTGTCCGACAATGCCGCCAATGCCGGCATCGTCATCGGCGGGCGCGCCATGAGGCCGGATCAGGTCGACCTGCGCTGGGTCGGCGCAATCGTCTCGCGAAATGGGGAGGTCGAGGAAACCGGGCTCGGCGCCGGTGTTCTGAACCAGCCGGCGCGCGGGATCGCCTGGCTCGCCAACCGGCTGGGGAGCTACGGCGCGCATATCGAGGCCGGGCAGGTCGTCCTGGCGGGCTCGTTCATCCGCCCGATCGAGGCGCGGCACGGCGACACCATCGTCGGTGATTACGGCCCGCTCGGCACCGTGAGCTGCTTCTTCGCGTGAGGTGGCGGGCGGCCGGCTCGCCGGGGCCGATCCGATATGATTAACTTGATAATTAACATGTTATATGTCACGTTGATCCCACTGGGCGCGGCTTGTCGGTCGCGTCCGCGCCGCGACTGATCCTGGGGAGGACCGAATGCTTGGATATCTGCGCAACAGTTGGATGCTGGCCGCCGGCTGCCTGATGCTTGCCGCGACGGCGGCTTCGGCCGAGAGCGGCGCGACCCAGAAGGCCATCGCGGCCCGCGGGGTCCTAAATTGCGGCGTCTCCAGCGGCGTCCAGACCGGCATGAGCACGCTCGACAGCAACGCGAAATGGTCCGGCTTCGAGGTGGATTTCTGCCGCGCCGTCGCGGCTGCCGTCCTGGGCGATGCCGAGAAGATCAAATACGTCCCACTCGAGATCAAGACGGCCTTCGCTACGCTCCAGTCGGGCGGAATTGACCTCCTCGCCCGCACCGCGACCCACACCTTCATCCGCGACATCGAGCTGAACGTCGAATGGCCCGGCGTCTACCTCTATGACAGCCAGGGCTTCCTGGCGAAGAAGTCGCTGGGGGTGAAGAGCGCGAAGGAGCTGGAGGGCGCCTCGATCTGCGTCTCGGCGGGCTCGAATTACGAGCTGAACCTGGCCGACTACTTCCGCAAGAACAACATGAAGTTCACGCCGGTCGCCGCGAATACCCGCGACCAGAACGAGAAGAACCTCGCCTCCGGCCGCTGCGACGTTTATGCCAACGTGCTCAGTGCGCTTGCCGGCGCCGTCTCGAAGCTGGGGAACCCGGATGACTGGGTCGTGCTGCCCGAGCTCATCTCGATGGAGCCGATCGGCCCGGTCGTGCGCAAGGACGACAGCCGCTTCCGCGACATCGTCGCCTGGACGCTCAACGCGCTGATCGCCGCCGAGGAGCTGGGGATCAGCAAGGCCAATGCCGACCAGATGAAGGCGAGCTCGAGCTCGCCCGAGATCCAGCGTCTGCTCGGCGCGACCGGCGATTTCGGCGTCAAGCTCGGCCTCGACAATTCCTGGGCGCTCAATGCGATCAAGGCCTCCGGCAATTTCGGCGAGATGTTCGAGCGCAATCTCGGCGACAAGAGCCCGATCAAGCTGCAGCGCGGCCTCAACAATCTCTGGAACAACAAGGGCCTGATGTCCGCGCCGCTGCTGCGCTGACATGCCGAAGCGAGGCCGGCGCCGCCAGCCGGCCTCTCCCGCCCCGACGAGCCGCCGACGATGACCGCATCCCTTGCCTCAACTGTGCCGACCAGACGTCCGGTCTTCGGGCGGCGCCGCGTCATGGGCTGGGTCTATCAGGGACTGCTTGTCGGGGCTCTCGCTTTGCTGGCCTATGTCGCGGTCGGGAACCTCAACGACAATCTCGCGGCGCGCGGCCTGAAGCTCGGCTTCGACTTCCTCCGGCAGGAGGCCGGCTTCGAGATCGCCTTCCACCTCATCCCCTATACGGCCAGCGACAATTACTGGCGGGTTTTCCTGATCGGCATCACCAACACGCTGCTGGTCACGGGGCTCGCGATCGTGTTCTCGACGATCCTCGGCTTCGCCGTCGGGATCGCGCAGCTCTCCGGCAACTGGGCGATGTCGCGCGCCGCGCGGATTTATGTCGAGATCGTCCGGAACCTGCCGCAGCTCCTCCATATCCTGATTCTGTACAATGTCGCCCTGCGCGCCCTGCCGGCGCCGCGTGCAGCGATCTCGCTCGGCGATGCCGTCTATCTGTCCAATCGCGGCATCCTGGTTCCGGCGCTGACGACGGATCGTCCCGGTCTGCTTGCCCTGGCGATCCTGGTCGCCATAGCCGCGGCGCTCGCGCTGTTCCGCAGTCTGACGGGGCATGCCGAGCGCAGCGGGCGCCGCGTCAACGCCTGGCTGCCCTCGTTGGCGCTTCTCCTTCTGCTGCCGGCACTGGCCGTCGGCCTGAGCGGCGCCAAGCTCGGGGTCTCGCTACCACAGCTCAAGGGCTTCAATTTCACGGGTGGCTGGGTTCTGGTGCCGGAATTGTCGGCGCTAGTCATCGCCATGGCGATCTACAACGCCGCCTTCATCGGCGAACTCGTCCGTGCCAGCATCGAATCCGTCAACAAGGGCCAGCGCGAAGCGGCCGCGGCGATCGGCTTCGGCTGGTGGTGGACATTGCGCTTCATCGTCATTCCGCAAGCCGTGCGCGTGCTGCTGCCGCCGCTGTCGAACCAGTATCTCAACATCCTCAAGGGCTCTTCGCTGGCGGTGGCGATCGGCTATCCCGATCTCGTCGGCGTCTTCACCGGCATCAGCATCAACCAGACCGGCCGCGCCATCGAGATCGTCGCCATGACGATGGCGGTCTATCTCGCGATCAGCCTGCTCATCGGCGCGCTGATCAACCTGTTCAACCATATGACCCGGATCGTCGAGCGGTGAGCGAGGCAGCCACATTGCCGGACCGGCCCGCGCGGCCTGCCGCATGCGGCACGGGCGCGCGCCTTGGCCGAGCCTCGTCCTGGCTGCAGCGGCGCGTCTTCGCCTCCCGGCGGGATGCGTTCCTGTCGCTCGTGGTCGCCGCGGTGCTCGGCGCCATAGCCTGGGCGATCGTGCCATGGGCCCTGTTCGACGCGACCTGGCGCGGCGCCAGCCGCGCCGATTGCACTGGAACCGGAGCCTGCTGGGCCTTCGTTTCGGCCAAGGCGCCGCAATTCGTCTATGGCTTCTATCCGCCGGCCGAGCGCTGGCGGCCGAACATCGCCTTCGCCCTGCTGGTCGTCGGCCTCATCTGGCTCATGGTGCCGCGCCTTCCGGCGAAGGGCCGGGCCGCGTTCTTCATGATGGTCGTCCTGCCGGTCGCGACCTTCCTGTTGCTGCATGGCGGGTTCGCCGGGCTTTCCGTCGTCCCGAGCGACCGGTGGGGCGGGTTCCTGCTCACACTGATCCTGGCGGTCTCCGGTATCACCTTCTCGCTGCCTTTCGGCGTGCTCCTCGCGCTGGGGCGGCGCAGCCGGATGCCGCTGATCCGCTGGCTCTGCATCGGCTTCATCGAGCTTTGCCGCGGCGTGCCGTTCCTGACCGTGCTGTTCATGGCGATTGTGATGCTGCCGTTCTTCCTGCCCTCGGGCATGAAGCCGGATCCGCTCGCGCTCGCCGTCGCCGGCATTATCTTCTATGAGGCCGCTTATATGGCCGAGGTCGTGCGCGGCGGTCTGCAGGCGCTGCCGAAGGGCCAGTACGAAGCCGCCATGGCGATCGGCTTCGGCTACTGGCGCACGATGCTCCACATCATCCTGCCGCAGGCCGTGCGCAAGGTCGTGCCGGGCGTGGTGAACACCACGATCTCGCTTTTGAAGAACACGACGCTCGTAATGGTGGTCGGATTGTTCGACCTGCTCAACATCGTTTCGGCCGGCGTCTCCGATCCGCTCTGGGCGGGCTCGCAGGCCGAAGGCTATTTCATCGTCGGCCTGGTCTTCTGGCTGATGAGCTTCGGCCTCTCCTGCTACAGCCGCGCCATCGAGGCCCGCTTCGCGCGGGCCGAGCGCTCCTGAACGGATCAACGCGCCATGGACAATCCCCTCATCCGGCTCGCCAGCGTTAACAAGTGGTATTCGCAGTTCCATGTCCTCAGGGACATCGATCTGGAGGTGAGACGCGGCGAGCGCATTGTCGTCTGCGGACCTTCCGGATCGGGGAAATCGACGATGATCCGCTGCATCAACGGCCTTGAAGCCTATGAGCAGGGCACGATCACGGTCGGCGACCGGCGCGTCGACCAGGAGGACGACAATATCGAGACCATCCGCCAGCGTGTGGGCATGGTCTTCCAGAGCTTCAACCTGTTCCCGCATCTGTCGATCCTCGACAATCTGACGCTGGGGCCGATCAAGCTGAAGCGCGTGCCGCGCGCCGCCGCTGAGGCGCGCGCGATGGAGTTGCTGGAGCGCGTCGATATCGGGCATCAGGCCCGCAAGTTCCCGAACCAGCTCTCGGGCGGGCAGCAGCAGCGCGTCGCGATCGCCCGTGCTCTGGCGATGGAGCCGGACGTGATGCTGTTCGACGAGCCGACCTCGGCGCTCGACCCCGAGATGGTCAAGGAGGTGCTCGACGTGATGATCGAGCTCGCCGGCACCGGCATGACGATGATCTGCGTCACCCATGAGATGGGCTTCGCCCGCGCCGTGGCCGACCGGGTGGTCTTCATGGCCGACGGCGCGATCGCCGAGATCGGCACGCCCGACGCCTTCTTCGCCGCGCCCCGTACCGAGCGCGCGCGCCAGTTCATCCAGCAGGTCATCCACTGACCGGTGACCCGCCGGCCCTACCCAGCCCAGCCTTCCGGAGCCTCAGCCCGTGACGACGACGCCCGCCAGCCCTTACCCGTACCGCCTGCGCCTGCCCGGCCCGATCTCGATCCCCGAGCGCATCCGCCAGGCGACGGCCCGCCCGATCATCAATCATCGCGGCCCCCAGATGCGCGTGGTTCTCGAAGAGATCCAGCGCCTGATCCAGCCGCTGTTCGGCACCAAGGCGCCGGTAGTGACCTTCGGCGCCTCCGGGACAGGCGTGATGGAGGCGAGCCTCGTCAACGTGCTGGCGCCGGGCGAGAAGGTGCTGGCGCTGGCGCATGGCCAGTTCGGCGACCGCTACGCCCAGATCGCGCGTGAACTCGGCGCCGAGGTCGACGTCATCGAAAGCGAATGGGGCTGGGCGCCCGATCCGACCGTGGTCGCGGACAAGCTGAAGACCGCCGATTACCGCGCGGTGATCACGGTCCATAACGAGAGTTCGACCGGCGCGGTGACGGACCTCGCCGCGATTGGCAGGCTGCTGCGCGACCGCGACACGCTGTTCCTGGTCGATTCCGTCAGCGGGCTCGCCGGCATGGAATTGCGGCAGGATGAATGGGGCGTCGACATCGTCGTCACCGGCTCGCAAAAGGCATTGATGTGCCCGCCCGGCCTCGGCTTCGCCAGCGTCAGCGAGAAGGCCCGCAACATGATCGAACGCGACGATCGCTGTCCGCGCTTCTATCTCGACATGCGCAAAGCGCTGGCCACCGTCGACAAGCACGAGACCGCCTTCACCTGCCCGGTTTCCCTGCTCTTCGGCATGCAGGAGGCGCTCAGGGCGATCCACGAGGAGGGGTTGCCGCAGGTCTTCGCGCGCCACAAGCGCCTGTCGGGCGCGTTGCGCGCCGGCTGCGTCGCGCTTGGCCTGCCGGCCTTCGGTGATCCTGCGGTGGCCTCGCAGACCGTCGTCGTCGCTGCCGTACCGGAGCCGCTGGCGGCAGGGCCGATCGTCAAGCACATGCACGAGACCTACAACACCGTCATCGCTGGCGCCCGCAACAAGCTGAACGGCCGGGTCGTCCGGATCGGCACCATGGGTGGGATCAGCGAAGCCGACATCCTGACGGACCTTCACTATCTCGAACTCAGCCTGACGGCGCTCGGCCACAAGGTTCCGTCGCCCGGCTGCGGCGTCGCCGCCGCCATCGCCTCCCTCCGCTGAAGACCACGGACACGCCGCCATGCCTCATATCTGGGTCGAATATTCCAGCAATCTCGAAGCCGGCGTCGACGTTCCGGCGCTCCTCAAGACCGTCCAGGACGCGTTCATCGGCGACGGCACGATCTTTCCCTTCGCCGGGGCTCGTACGCGTGCCGTCCCGGTGAACACCTACCTGATCGTCGACGGTCACCCCGACAATGCTTTCGTGCATGTGCTGCTACGTATCGCCAAGGGGCGCTCCGAAGCGGACAGGCAGGAGGCCGGCCGGCGCACCTTCGATGCGGTGAAGGCGTTTCTGGCGCCCGTGACGGCGTCGCGACCGCTCGGCATCTCCGTGCAGATGGAAGAAGCCGACGAGGCCCTGAACTTCAAGACCAGCAACTACAGGGATTACTTGCAGCGACGCGGCGCCACCGAGAAGGTGGTAGCCTGATCCGTGGGGGGCTTGTCCGGCAGGGCGCGCCGCCTCCGTCCGGGAGTGTCCATGTCCGAAGCAACGCGGAAGAGTACTGAATTGATGCCATCTGGGTCCGACCCATCCTCGGCAAGGGTCCGAATCCGGCATTTTTCCAAATCGCTGCCGATGTCGCTCCTCCGCGCGCGCGAAGCGGTGATGCGTCATTTCCGCGCGAGCCTCAGGCGCTTCGGCATCACCGAGCAGCAATGGCGTGTCTTGCGTGCCTTGACCTCTGGCGAGAGTTTTGAGGTGACGGAATTGGCTGAGGCGACGTTTCTGCTCGCTCCCAGCCTCTCGCGGATTCTGAAAGATCTCGACGAGCGTGGCTTAATTCTACGCAGCAATTTACCGTCGGACCTGCGCCGCGGGATCATTTCGATCTCGCCGGTTGGCCAGAATCTGATCGAGCGTGCTGGCGTCGAGTCCGAGGCGATCTACCGCGAGATTACCGGGCGTTATGGCAGCGAGCGCCTCGCCGAACTCCAGGGGCTCCTCCGACAATTGGAGGAATGCCTGGAAGGCCCTGAAATTGCCGGGTGAACCCACGCTACCGCGTGTTGTCGAAGCCGGGTACCGTGCGACGCAGCCAACGGAGCGACGCGTCGATGCGGCCGCATCGCCATGCGACGCGCGACGGTGCGATCGATCCTCTTGCGACCCTAAGACAGGAAATTCTTGAATGACCGAGGTCTTCGGCGGGCTCAAGCTCCGCGACGCGTCGCTGGCGCGCGCTGAATGCTATGTCGACGGCGCCTGGCTCGGCGAGGGCGTCGATATCGTCGACAACCCCGCCACCGGCGTCTTGCTGGCGAAGGTGCCGCGCTTCGGCGCCGACGAGACGACTGCCGCGGTCGAGGCAGCTTCACGCGCCTTCAAGCCCTGGGCAAAGAAGCAGGCCAAGGAGCGGTCCGTCATCCTGCGCAAATGGTTCGAGCTGATCATGGCGAACCAGGAGGACCTGGCGCAGATCATGACGGCCGAGCAGGGTAAGCCGCTCAGCGAGGCGCGCGGCGAGGTCGCCTATGCCGCCTCCTTCGTCGAGTTCTATGCCGAGGAGGCCAAGCGCATCTATGGCGAGACCATCCCCTCGCCCTTCCCGCATTCGCGCATCATCGTGCAGAAGCAGCCGGTCGGCGTCTGCGCCGCGATCACGCCCTGGAACTTCCCGGCGGCGATGATCACCCGCAAATGCGCGCCGGGCCTAGCCGCCGGCTGCACCTTCGTGGTCAAGCCGGCGCCGGACACCCCGCTGACCGCGCTGGCGCTGGTCGCGCTCGCCGAGCGGGCGGGCTTTCCCAAGGGCGTGATCAACATCGTCACCGGCGATGCCCAGGCGATCGGCGGCGTCATGACCTCGCATCCGGCGGTGCGCTTTATCGGCTTCACCGGCTCGACCCCGGTCGGCAAGCTCCTGATGCAGCAGGCGGCCTCGACCGTGAAGAAGGTCGGGCTCGAGCTTGGCGGCAACGCCCCCTTCATCGTCTTCGACGACGCCGATCTCGACAAGGCGGTGGAAGGCGCGATCATCGCCAAGTTCCGGAACATGGGCCAGACTTGCGTCTGCACCAACCGGCTCTTCGTCCAGGACGGCATCCATGACGAGTTCGTCGCGAAATTCGCTGGCGAGGTCGCGAAGATGAAGGTCGGGGACGGCACCGAGGTCGGCGTCGTGCAGGGCCCGCTGATCAACGAGCGCGCGGTCGAGAAGGTCGAGCGCCATGTCGCCGATGCGGTCGCCAACGGTGCCAAGGTGATGGTCGGCGGCCAGCGCCATGCGCTGGGGCGTACGTTCTACGAGCCGACCGTGCTGTCCGGCGTCACCACGAAGATGCTGGTGACCAATGAGGAGACCTTCGGCCCCGTCGCGCCGGTCTACCGCTTCACGACCGAGGACGAGGTCGTCACTATGGCCAACGACACGCCCTTCGGGTTGGCCGCCTATTTCTACTCGAAGGATCTCGGCCGCGCCTTCCGCGTCGCGGAGGAACTCGAATACGGCATGGTCGGCATCAACTCCGCCATTCTCGGCACTGAGGTCGCCCCCTTCGGCGGTGTGAAGGAGTCGGGCCTCGGCCGCGAGGGGTCGCTCCACGGCATGGATGAGTTCGTCGAGATCAAGTACATGCTCGTAGGCGGAGTTGGGCTGTAACATAGGTCGCCGCTTAGATATCGAAGACGAATAGCTCCACGATGAGCGCCACACCTGGGAACAGTTCGCGGAAACGGGTCATCTCGACCACAAGGCGTTAGATCGCCAGCACTAACGAATGTCGGGATCGGTGGTTGCGAGCCCCCGCAACCAAATAACCAAAAACCCGCCGCAACAGCGGCGGGTTTTTGCGTTCAAGGGCGCGAAAAGACAAAAACGCCAACAAAACAGGGCCGGGGCACGCAGGGCTCCTGCTGACAGATTCAGTCCACTTTACGCCCTATCGTCCTGGGGCTTGTCCGAAAACGGGTGGTGCATTCTGGAGAAAGCCAGGGCAGGCGGCGCATGTCTGTGGCACGGCGCTTGGCGCAGCATCACGCCGTGACCGCCCCAGCGCTCAGATGCCCCTGATCAAGCCGCCATCGATGCGGATCTTCGCGCCCGTCACATAGCTCGCCCGCTCGCTGGCCAGGAAGGTCACGACATCGGCGAATTCCTGCGGCTTGCCATAGCGCCCTGCGGGAATCGTCGCGATCGAGGCTTTCGCCACGGCCTCGCGGCTGCCGCCGCTGCGCGCCGCCGCGGCATCGTCGAGCTGGTCGACGCGCTCGGTATGGATCCGGCCGGGAAGCACGACATTGACCGTCACGCCGCTGCCCGCAACCTCGGAGGCCAGCGTCTTCGACCAGCCGATCACGGCGGCGCGGATGCCGTTGGAGAGAGCGAGCCGCGGGATCGGCTGCTCGACGCCGGACGAAGCGATGGTGACGATCCGGCCGAAGCCGCGTTCCGCCATGCCGGGCAGCAGGCGCTGCGCCAGATGGAACAGGTTGGCCGCCATCCCCTCGAAATGCCTGAGCCAGTCGTCGCGCTTGGCGTCGCGGGCCTCGCCGGGCGGCGGGCCGCCGGAATTGCCGATCAGGATGTCGATGCCGCCATCAGTGATCAGCCTGTCCGCGAGTGCATCGACCGAGGCGATATCGGCAAGGTCGAGCTTCGCGGCGCTGGCGCGGCCGCGCTGATCCGCCGGCAGGCCGGCGATCCAGCTTTCCGTGACATCGGTGCTGCGCGCGGCGGCGATGACGGTCGCGCCCTCGGCCGCCAGCGTCTGCGCGATCACCGCGCCGAGCCCGCGGCTGGCGCCCAATACCAGGGCGCGCTTTCCGACAAGTCCGAGGTCCATCAGCCGATCTCCTTCAGGCGCCGCTCCTGCCGCGCGATGAGCCGTTCGATATCGGCGATGTCGGATTTCGACAACGCCCCGCCGGGCTTGCGCAGCGTGGCCGAGCCGATCGCGCCGCGCTTTGCCAATGTGTACTTGCGGATGGCAAGCCCGAGGCCGGGCTGCTGCTCGTAGCGCGCCAGCGGCAGATAGGCGTCGAACAGATCATGCGCCCGCTCGACCTGCCCGGCGGCATGGGCCTTCCAGACATCGACCATCATCTCGGGATAGGCGAAGCCGGTCATGGCGCCGTCGGCGCCGCGTGACAATTCCTCCGGCAGGAACATGCCGCCATTGCCGACGAGGATCGAGATGCGCCGGCCGCCCTTTTCGCTCGCCGCGCGCAACGCCGAAATCTTGGCGAGCCCCGGCCAATCCTCGTGCTTGAGCATGACGCAGGAGGGATGGTTGGCGACGATCTTCAGGATGACGGCAGGCGTGATCTGCACCTGCGTCACCAGCGGGAAATCCTGCAGCACGAAGGGGGTCTTCGCGCCCAGCGCCTCCGCCACCATGGCGTAATAGGAAACGATCTGGTCGTCGGTGCGCAGATTGGAGGGCGGCGCGACCATGACGCCGGCGGCGCCGTCGCCCATCACGCTCTCGCTGAGCTCGGCCATCGCAGCGAAGCCCGCTGCCGAGACGCCGGCGACGACCGGCACGCGGCCATCCACTCGCTTCAGCACACGGCGCACGAAGATCCGGGATTCCTCGGCCGTCAGCTTCGGGGCCTCGCCCATCATGCCGAGCACGGTGAGGCCGGTCGCGCCCTTCTCCAGGTAGAAATCGACCATGCGGTCGGTGCTGTCGAGATCGAGCGCGCCGGTTTCGGTGAAGGGCGTCACCGCGATGACGTAGACGCCATCGGCGGTTTCATCGAGCAGAGCCATGGTGGTCCTCAGTTGCTGGTGGAAAGGGCAGGAGCTTGCCGGGGTTCAGCAGCCCTGCGGGATCGAACAGGTCCTTGAGCGAGCGCATCAGCTCGAGCTCGATCGGCGCCTTGCGCCGCGGCATTTCGCCGACGCGCAACTGGCCGATGCCGTGCTCGGCGCTGATCGAGCCGCGCCGGCGGCCGATCTCGTCATGGACGATGCGTGTGAGTTCGGGCGTGAGCGCCGCGAAAGCGGCCGGGTCCTGATCCGCGCCCGGCAGCAGGTTGTAATGCAGGTTGCCGTCGCCGAGATGGCCGAAGACGATCGGCCGGATGCTGGGCGCCGCCGCCCTGACGGCGGCATCGGCCGCTGCGACGAATTCGGCCATGGCCGAGACCGGCATCGAGACGTCGTGCTTGGTCGCCTTGCCGGCGCGTACCAGCGCCTCGGACACGCCTTCGCGGATGCGCCAGAATGCTCGGGCTTGCGTGCCGCCCTGCGCCACCGCGGCATCGATGACGAGCCCGGCCTCGACCCCGCCGATCAGCGCTGATTCAAGCCGCTCGCTCAGCGCGGCCTCGTCGTCCTGATCCGACAGTTCGATCAGCACGGCGGCGGGCGGCATCTCTGCCAGCGGCAGGCGCGCGTCGGCGATATGCTGGAGGATCAACGCGAGGCAATCGCCGGTCATGAACTCGAAGGCGGTGACGCGGTCGCCGCAGCGATCGCGGACTGCGCCGAGCAGCGAGAGGGCCGAAGCCGTATCCTGCACGGCGACGAAGGCCGTGGCGCGCGCCTGCGGCCGGGCGAAGAGCTTGAGCACCGCGCCGGTGATGATGCCGAGCGTCCCCTCGGAGCCGATGAAGAGATCGCGCAGGGCGTAGCCGGTATTGTCCTTGCGCAGGGCCGTCAGCCCATCCCAGATGCGCCCGTCGGCCAGCACCACCTCGAGGCCGAGGGTGAGTTCCCGCATCGTGCCGTAGCGCAGCACGGCAACGCCGCCGGCATTGGCCGCGAGATTGCCGCCGATGGTGCAGCTGCCCTCGGCGCCGAGACTCAGCGGAAAGAACCGGCCGGCGGCCTCCACTGCTTGCTGCACCCTGGCAAGGACGACGCCGGCATCGACGGTGATCGTATTGCCGACAGGGTCGATATCGCGAATGCGATTGAGCCGCGTCAGCGACAGCACGATGGCCTCGCCCGCCGCGTCCGGCGTGGCGCCGCCGGACATGCTGGTATTGCCGCCCTGCGGCACGACCGGCACGCCATGGCTGGCGCAGAGCCGCATCACGGCGGCGACCTCCTCGGTCGAGCCCGGCCGCACCACGGCTCGCGCGGCGCCGCGATATTTGCCGAGCCAGTCGGTCAAGAACGGCGCCTGGTCCTGCGCGGAGACGAGGACATTCGCCTCGTCGAGGAGCCCGGCGAGTTCGGCTACCAGATTGTCCATGGTTCAGCCTCCGTCGAGGGGGCGTCCGCCCCAGCCCAGCCTGACGCGCCCGATCGCCATCGTCACGGCGGCTTGGGTCGGCTCGACCACGGGCACGCCGAGCGCCCGTTCCAGCGGCTCGCGGAAGCGCGCCATGCCGGCGCAGCCCATCACCAGCACGTCGGCATGGTGGGTGTCGCGCAAGGTCCGTCCGACGCCGATCATGCGCTCCAGCGTGACCCGCTCGTCGGCCATCTCCTGAATGGTGAGGTTCACCGGCAGGTCGCCGGCGAAGCGGCCCATCATGCCCATGGCGCCGAGATAGCGCAGATGGCGCGGGATCGAGTTCTGGAGCATGGCGACGATGCCGAAGCGCTGGCCGAGCGTCAGCGCCGTCAGCACGCCGCTTTCGGCGATGCCGAGCACCGGCTTCGTGCTCTGCTCGCGCAGGGAATGCATGCCGGGGTCGGAGAAGCAGGCGACGACGAAGGCGGAAGCTTCGTTCTCAAGGCCCGCGGCACGCTTGAGCAGGGCGGGGATCAACCCGTCGACATCGCGCTGCGACTGGATGCCGGGCGGCCCGTCGGCCAGCGTCAGGCATTCGATCGCCGGCCCGCCGGCCATGCGCAGCGGCGCGACCGCCTCGTCGATGCCGCGCGTGACGCGCTCGGTCGAGTTCGGGTTGATGACGTAGATCGTGCCGCTCACGACATCTCTCCTTCGGGAATGGTGGCTCGGGCCCGGTCGCGCCAGCCGTCCAGCGTCTGGCGTGGCTCCTGGAAGCGGTCGCGCAAGCCGACATACCAGTCGGCGCCGTGCAGGCGGCCGACGAGATCGAGCTTGTCGATATCGACATGGAGACGCTCGTCGACGATGCCGTCGCGGATATGGAGATGGACGATCTCGCCGATGACGAGATTGCGATGCTTGCTGCCGAACGAGAGCGAGACCGTCTCGCGGCATTCGAGCTGGACGGGCGAGGCGGCAAGCCGCGGCGCCGCGACCTTGGCGCTCGCCAAGGTGTCGAGCCCGGCCGCTGCGATCTCGTCGATCTCGGAGGGAAAATCGATGGCACAGACCTGCATCGCCGCGACCATCGCCCGGTCGACGAGATTGACGACGAAGCAGCCGGTCTCGCGGATATTGCGCATCGTGTCCTTCAGCGGCTCGGTGCCGCTGCGGCCCTCGATGCCGAGCACGACCAGCGGCGGCGAATGGCTGAAGACGTTGAAGAAACTGAAGGGCGCGGCATTGGCGCGGCCCTTCCCGTCGACCGTGGTGACGAGCGCGATCGGCCGGGGCAGCACCGTGTTGACGAGGAGCTTGTAGAGATCGCGCTCCCCGAGATCGCCCGCTGCCCAGTCCATCGCGTTCAGCCCAGTTGCACGTCGAGCAGGCGCACCGTCTCGGCGAGAACGCGGGCGCCGTCGCCGGCCTGGTCCGGAGTGATCGATTCCTCCGGCGCATGGCTGCGCCCTTCCAGGCAGGGCACGAAAATCATGCCGACCGGGCCGATATGGGCGATGTGGACGCCGTCATGGCCGGCCCCGCTCGGCAGGTCGCGTGTGGCGAGCCCGAGCGCCGTCGAGGCATTGGCGATCGCCGCGCGCACCTCCCGCGCACAGGCCGTCGGCGCGACATGGCTGATCGGCTCGACCGCGAGGGTGAGGCGCAATTCTTCGAGGGCAGGGCGCAGGTCGCGCACCAGCGTCTCGCCGAAGGCCTTCACGGCCGCCTCGTTGCCGGAGCGGACTTCGAGCGTCAGCACGGCCTCGCCCGGCACGGCGTTCGCCGCATTCGGGCTGATCTCGATGCGCCCGAAAGTGGCAACCAGCGGCTGGTTGTCGCGCGAAGTCGCCAGCGCGCGCTTGTAGGCGGCCTCGACGAGCTTCGCGGCGCCGACCAGCGCATCGGCCCTGAGCGGCATCGGCGTCGCGCCGGCGTGGTCGGCCCGGCCGGTGACGATGATGCGTTCGCGGCGGATGCCGACGATATCGGTGACGATGCCGATCGGGATGCGCTCGTTCTCCAGCACGCGGCCCTGCTCGATATGGACCTCGACATAGGCGGCGA
This sequence comes from Allobosea sp. MMO-172, assembly GCF_037147855.1. Lineage (NCBI taxonomy): Bacteria > Pseudomonadati > Pseudomonadota > Alphaproteobacteria > Hyphomicrobiales > Alloboseaceae > Allobosea > Allobosea sp. MMO-172. The sequence goes on from NZ_JBBCUM010000010.1 coordinate 87,161, forward strand.
TGCCATCTGCCGGCCGCTTGATCGCGGCCAGCTCCTCCGGCCGGCCGCCGACGAAGGCGATGCCTTCGCGCAGCGTCATGCCGTCCGGGCGGGTCAGTGCGAGGTGCTGCTCGGAGAGCGTCCCGGCAAGCGCGCGGCTGCCGATGCAGGAGAGGCCGAACTCGCTTGGTTCCTCCGCCAGGAAATCGACGACCTCCAGCGTATGGCGCAGGCGGTCGCCGCGCTCGCTGAAGCTCTGCGCAACTTCCAGTGCGGCGAGCACGCCCAAAATGCCGTCATAGCGCCCGCCGGAGGGCACGGTGTCGGAATGCGAGCCGATCAGGATCGGCTTCAGGCTCGGATCGGCGCCGGCAAGCCGGCCGATCAGGTTGCCGGCGGCGTCGAGTTCCGTTTCCAGTCCGGCCTCGCGGAACTCCGCTGCCAGCCATTCGCGCCCTTCGAGGAAGCGCGGCGTGAAGGAGCGGCGCGTCCACGGGCGCTCCGGGTCGGTGATGCCGGAAAGGGCCTCGATGCGGCGCCAGAGCCGGTCCTGATCGATCGACATCGGGCTTACGCCGCGGGGCGCAGGAAACGGCCGTCGCCGGCCTTGTTGCGGATCTCCTTGCCGTCCCAGGCGAGCTGGCCGCGCACATAGGTCGCCGCGACGCGGACGCGGAATTCGCGGCCCTCCATCGAGCTCCACTTCACGGCCGACAGGCTCTTGCTGGGATCATGGATGAAGCGACCGGGCTCCAGCACGGTGATGTCGGCATCGGCGCCGGCTTCGAGCCGCCCCTTGTCGGCGAGCAGGAAGGCCTTGGCCGGCCCCTCGCAGAGCTGCTTCACCACGATGGTCGGCGACAGGCCGTGCTCCTCGCAGCCGGTCCAGAGCGCCGGCAGCAGGGTCTCGATGCCCGGCCCGCCCGAGGTGTTCTTGAAGATCATCGGGTCGCCCTTCTTTTCCAGCCCCCAGGAGACGTGGTCGGACGAGATGAAGTCGCAATGGCCGGCGGCGAGATGGCTCCAGAGCAGGTCGCTCTCGGCCTTCGGGCGGATCGGCGGGTAATGCTTGATCTTGGCGCCGAAGCGCGGGCCGTGCTCCTCGGCATTGAGCATGAAATACTGCACGCAGCTCTCGACCGTCGCCTTGTAGCCGGCGCGCTTGTACATGTTGCAGATCTCGAAGCCGCGCGAGGTCGAGACGTGGACGGCATGGGCGCGAGCGCCCGTCTCGGCGCCGATCTCGTAGATGCGGGCGGTGGCGAGGTTCTCGATCAGCGGCGTATGGGCGCGCAGGAAGGCATCCGGGCCGGTATCGCCGGCCTCGATCAGCCGGGCGATATTGCGCCGGGTCATCTCCTGGTCCTGGTTATGGACACCGCAGAGCAGGCCGGTCGGCTCGATCAGCTTGAAGGCTTCATAGAGCGTGTCGTCGCCGATGCGGGGGAAGCGGGTCGGGTTGGCCTCGAAGGTCGAGAACTTGAAGGCGCAGGCGCCTGCCTCGACCAGTCCGGGAATGGCATGCAGCCCGTTCTCGATGGTGATCGTGGCATAGAGCGCGACATCGACATGGGCGTCGCGCTCGACCACCGCGACCTTCTCGTTGAAGAGCTTGGCGCTGGTGACGGGCTCCGGCTCGTCATAGGGCATGTCGACCATCACGGTGACGCCGCCGGCGGCGGCCGCCCGCGAGCACATGCCGATGCCCTCGTGATTGGCCTGGCTGCCGGAATGGACCTGCCCGTCGATCACGCCGGGAATGATCCACTGGCCGCGGAAATCCTGGGTCTCGCGGGCCGAAGGCGGCGTGCCCTTGCCGACCTTGCCGACCTTGCCGCCGCTGACGGCGACGTAGCCGTCCTCGATGATCCGGTCGGCCAGCACGATATTGCCGCGAAGGACGAGATCGAAATCGCTCATGTCAGGGTATCCGGTTGATCCTGCGGGGGTAGGCGGGGAATGCGCTCAGCCTTCGCGGCCGAGCGCATAGTCGGTGAAGTTCATGCCGAGCGCCTTCTCGACGATCGGATAGACGCTGGGGTCGGTCACGCTGGAGCTCAGCGGGATCTTGCTCTTGGGCACGCGCAGCACCGAGAGCTCCATGCCCTCGCGGACATGGCCGGCGCTGACCGGCTGGCCGTCGGTGTCGAGCGTGGTGATCACGTCCGGGAAACAGGCATGGCGGGCGCCGTCGAGATCGGTCACCGCCATGTATTCGTTCATGACATGGATGACGCGGGCGGCTGCTCCGGTGCCGACCTGGATCGTGCCGATGTCGAAGGCCTCGTTGGTGTAGCGCACGTCCTTCTTGGCGACGGTGCCGCGCGCGATGATCGAGCCGCCGGTCTCGTCGCAGATCGCGTCGATCACGGCGCTGCCGCCCTTCGGCTTGGCTGTGAGGATGCGCTCGCCCAGCGCCAGCGCCATCGAGATGCCGCCGAGCGCGGCGTTCTTGCGGACATAGGCTGCCGAAACCGGGTTGCGGCAGGAGGCGATGAAGCCGCCCGACATGTCCGAGGCGGTGCGCAGGATCGGCGAGACCTTGGCCGTCGCGCCGCGCGTCACCAGCTCGATATACTGGTTCTTGGAACGGTTGCCGCCGACCGCGACCTGGATCGTCGCCTCCGGGCTGTTGGCGAGGCCGATCGAACCCATGTCGCCGGTGGGATGGGCGCGGATGTCGCCGACCGCATCGACCACCTTGACCCCGAGGATCGCGCTCGGCAGCCAGGCGTTCAGCGTGCTCGACATGCCGTTCTGGCCGATGATCAGGCCATAGATCGGCTTTCCCAGCGCCTCCTGCAGCAATTGCACGGCCTTGACGTAGTCGATGCCCCACATCTCCCACTCGGTCGTGCCGGCGGGTGCGCCGATGGCCGCGGCGGTGGCGATGATCGCATCGTCGGGAATCTCGTCCATGGTGACGAGCTCGGGCCGGCCGGCATTGACCGCTGCCGTCCCGAGCATGCGGCCATGGTCGGCCCAGCCGCCACCGCCCGCCGCGAAGACGGACCCGCCGGCAACCGCGGCCTCGACATCCCTGCTCGTCAGAAAGCGTCTCATCGGCCGGCCTCGTCCCGCTCTGGTTGAGAGCATTGCTGAACCGAAAGGCCGGTTCCCCGGCTTTCGCGCAACGCTCGGTCTCGCACCGGTCGTTGCCGGCGGCGCCGAGCTTAGAGCGCTAGGCGCGAAATGAATCATGCTTATTATGCAGCCGACCATAATCGGATGTTATTCGCATGCGCCTCAATCTCCGGCAGATCGAAGTCTTCCGGGCCATCATGATCACTGGCTCGATCAGTGGCGCGGCCCGTCTCCTGTCGGTCTCGCAACCGGCCATCAGCCGCCTGCTGGCCTATACCGAGGACCGTCTGGCCTTGCGCCTGTTCGAGCGCGTGCGCGGCCGCGTGCAGCCGACGCCGGAGGCGCGACGCCTCTTCCAGGAGGTCGATCAGGTCCATCAGGGCGTGGTCAGGGTCAACGAGCTGGCCGACGAGCTGCGCGAGCGCGGCACCGGCTCGGTCAGGATCGTCGCGAGCCCGAGCGTCGGCCAGACGCTGGTGCCGGATGCCATCGCCCGCCTGCGCGAGCGCTTCCCGGACCTGCGCGTCGAGTTCGAGGTGCTGACCATCCTCGAGATCATCGCCAAGGTCGTTGCCGGCCGGGCTGATCTCGGCGTCTCGATCCTGCCCGTCGACGAGCCGACGCTCGACATGGAGGTGCTCACCGAAGGGCGCCTCATGGTCATCATGCCGCGCGATCATGCGCTGGCGCGGTTGCGGGTCGTCCGCCCGGCCGATCTCGCGCCCTATCCCCTGATCGGCTTCGGGCCGCAGACGCCCTATGGCGACGTGGTGGGCCGCGCGCTCACCCTGAAATCCGCGCCGCTCAGGATCAGCACGGTCGTACGCTTCACGCCGGTCGCCTGCGCCATGGTGCGAGCGGGCGCCGGCGTCGCCGTCGTCGACGAGTTCGTGCTGCGCGGCCGAACCTGGCCGGAGCTGGTCTCGCGCCCGCTCGCGCCCAAGACGCGGGTGCGCGCGCATCTGCTGACGCCGCGGTTCGAGCCGCTGTCGCGCACGGCGAACGCCTTCGTCGAGATTCTGCGCGGCATCGTGCCGCCGCTGCCCGCCGATGACGGCGCTTAACATCAGGTTATGGCCACCCGACAATAAATGATTGGCTGGGCATGATTTTGCCCTGTTAGGCTCCCTTCGGACATGGCCGGATTGTTGCATGAAAGGGGTGCAGCGGTCGCGGCGCAGCCGTCACGCATAACGGGAGCGGGAATCATGAAGCTGAATTCGATCAAGCTGACGCGCGCCGTCGCCGCCGGCGTCATGCTCGCGGCCATGGCAGCCATGCCGGCCATGGCGCAGGATGCCGACCATCCGCAGGGCGAGAACCTGAAGGTCGCCTGCGACCTCGGCTTCGCGCCGTTCTGCTTCAAGACGCCGACCGGCGAGACCACCGGCTTCACCTATGACATGTCGCTCGCGCTGGCGAAGCAGCTCGGGCGCCCCGGCGTCGACGTGACGGATTCGAACTTCTCGGCGATCTTCGCCGGCCTGTTCTCCAAGCGCTACGAGATGATCCCGGCGCCGACCAACATCACGACCGAGCGCGCCGCGCAGATGCTGTTCAGCGAGCCCTATATGCCGACGGGCCTCGGCTTCCTCGTCAAGAAGGGCGCCAAGATCGCCAATCTGGAGGAGCTGAAGGGCAAGGCGGTGACCGTCAATAACGGCTCGATCTCGGACAAGTGGCTGACCGACAACGAGGCCAAGTACGGCTACACGATCCAGCGCTACAACAAGAACGCCGATGCCGTGCAGGCGGTGATGATCGGGCGCGCCTTCGCCAATGTCGCCGACGTTCCGGTCTCGCGCTACGTCTCGACCCAGACCCCGATGGCCGAGGTCGCCTATGTCCTCGATGGCGGCCGCAATTTCGGCATCGCCTTCCGCAAGGAGGATGCGGCCTTCCGCGCCAAGGTCGAGGCGGCGCTGGAATGCATCAAGACCGACGGCACGCTGGCCAAGATTCACGAGAAATGGTTCGGCGTGAAGCCGGCGGCCGATTCCTCCAGCAGCAAGGTCTATCCGGGCATCGGCGCGCCGGAATTCGAGGGTTACGACGCGACCCCGCACAAGGCCGCCTGCAAGTGACGCCAGTGCCCGCCATGACGGCCTCGTCGCCCGAGACGATCGTGTCGATCGCAGGGTTGCGCAAGAGCTTCGGCCAGGTCGAGGTTCTGCGTGGCGTCGATCTCAAGGTCGGCAAGGGCGAAGCCGTCGTGATCGTCGGCTCCTCCGGTTCGGGCAAGAGCACCTGCCTGCGCTGCATCAACCGGCTGGAGGAACCGACGGCGGGCACGATCCGTGTCGGCGGGCAGGAGGTCACCGGTCCCAAGGTCGATCTCGACCGCCTGCGCCGCGGCATCGGCATGGTTTTCCAGGGCATCCATCTCTATCCGCACAAGACGGCGCTGGGGAACGTGTCCCTGGCGCTGCGCAAGGTCGTGGGGCTGAGCAAGGAGGAGGCGGAGCAGAAGGCCCGCCGCCATCTCGAAGTCGTCGGCCTCGCCCATAAGGCCGATGCCTATCCAGCCGAGCTTTCGGGTGGCCAGCAGCAGCGTGTCGGCATCGCGCGGGCCATGGCGCTGGAGCCGCAGGTCATGCTCTTCGACGAGCCGACCTCGGCGCTCGATCCGGAACTCGTCGGCGAAGTGCTCAACGTCATGGTCCGCACCAAGGAGATGGGCATGACCATGATCGTGGTGACCCACGAGATGAAATTCGCCCGCGATGTCGCCGACCGCGTCGTCTTCATGGACCATGGCGCGATCCTGGCCGAGGGCACGCCGCAGGAGATCCTGGTCAACCCGCAGCACCAGCGCATTCGCGATTTCGTGATGCGCTCGCACGGCTGACGGCGCCCATGGACCAGATCGTCCGCTATTTCTTCGATTTCTCGCTGATGGCGGCCTTCTGGCCGGACATCCTGCGCGGCTTCCTGATCACCGTGCAGATGTCGATCCTGACGATCCTGATCGGCATCCCGCTCGGCCTCGGGCTGGCGGTTCTCAGGCTCTACGGCATCCGGCCGCTGAACTGGCTGATCATCTTCTATATCGACTTCTTCCGCTCGATCCCGCAGCTCGTCCTGATCGTGCTGGCCTATTTCGCGCTGCCCTATTTCGGGCTCGTGCTGGAGCCGATGACCGCGACCGTGCTGGCGCTGGCGATCGTGCTCTCGGCCTTTGCCGAGGAGATCTTCTGGGCCGGCATCAACGCGGTGCCGAAGGGGCAGTGGGAGGCCGGCCGCTCGACCGGTCTCAGCTTCAGCCGGACGCTGGCCTACATCATCCTGCCGCAGGTCGTGCGCATCTCGATCCCGCCTTTGACCAACCGCGCCATCGGCATCAGCAAGGGCACGACGCTGGGCTCCGTCGTGGCCGTGCCTGAGCTGCTCAACGTGACCTCCAGCATCCAGTCCAACGTCGCCAATCCGACCGCGCTGACCGTCGGTGCCTTGCTCTTCCTCGTGCTGTTCCTGCCCTTCGTGCGCTTCACGCGCTGGCTTGAGCGCGCCTATGCGCATCCGAGGTCATGATGGACGATCTCGTCGCGACCTTCTTCAATATCGACGTCCTCCGTCAGGTCTGGCCCCTGCTGCTGCAGGGCTTCTGGATGACGCTGGCGCTGGCCGCCGTCGCGGTGCCGCTCTCTGTTCTCTCGGGCATCGCCATCGCGATGGCGCAGGATGTGCCGAACAAGCTGCTGCGCTTCCTGCTGATCGCCTATGTCGACGTGCTCCGCGCCATTCCGCCGCTGGTGCTGCTGATCTTCATCTTCTTCGGCCTGCCTTTCCTCGGCCTGAAGCTCAACGAGTTCACCGCCGCCGTGCTGGCGCTGACGCTCAACGGCTCCAGCTATTTCGCCGAGATATTCCGCGCCGGCATCGAATCCGTGCCGAAGGGCCAGCGCGAGGCCGCGCGCTCGACCGGCCTGAGCTGGTACCAGAGCATGGTCCATGTCGTGGTGCCGCAAGGCACGCGCAACGTGCTGCCGGACCTGATCAGCAACACGGTCGAGCTGGTGAAGCAGACCTCGATCGCCTCGGCCGTCGCCTTGCAGGAGCTGCTGCGCTCGGCGCAGCTTGCCCAGGGCCTGCTCTACAACCCGACGCCGCTGATCGCGGCGGCGATCGTCTATTTCCTGATGTTCTGGCCCTTCGTGCGGCTGGTCTCGCGCCTGCAGAATCGCACGGCCATGTCCGCCGCATAGAACGAGCTGCGGCCGTTCCGGAAGGAAGACCATGAGCGATTTCGACCTCGTCATCCGTGGCGGCACGGCGGTCACCGCCACCGATATCGGTTCGTTCGATCTCGGCATCGCCGGCGGCGTCATCACGGCGATCGGTGCGGGATTGCCGCGCGGCCGGGAGGAGGTCGACGCAAGGGGCCTGCTGGTCCTGCCCGGCGGCGTCGATAGCCACGTCCATCTCGATCAGCCCTTTTCCTCGGGCGCCGACATCGCCGACGGCTTCGACACCGGCACGGCCTCTGCGGCTGCGGGCGGGACGACGACGGTCGTCTGCCATGCGCCCCAGATCCGCGGCGGCTCGCTTTCCGGTGCGGTCGCGACTTATGCCGAGAAAGCGAGGCTGGCCCGGATTGACCACGCTTTCCACCTGCTGGTCAACGATCCCACTCCGGAGGTGCTGGAGCGCGAATTGCCGGCGCTGGTCGAGGCCGGGCATCGCTCGGTCAAGATATTCATGACCTATGACAGCAACCGGCTCGGCGATGCGCAGATCCTCCAGACGCTCGCCGCGGCGCGGCGGGCCGGTGCGCTGGTCTGCGTCCATGCCGAGCATCACGAATTGATCACCTGGCTCACGCAGGCCCTGCTGGTGGCCGGGCAGACGGCGCCGCGCCATCTCGCCTGGGCCAAGCCGATGGTGGTGGAGCGCGAGGCGACGCATCGTATCCTCGCGCTGGCCGAGGCGCTGGATACGCCGATCCAGATCTTCCACGTGTCCGGCCGGCAATCCGGCGAGGAGGTCGAGCGTGCGCAGAAGCGCGGGCAGAAGGCCTGGGCCGAGACCTGCACGCAATATCTCGTGCTCGACGAGGCGGATATGGATCGGCCGGGCTTCGAGGGTGCGAAGTTCATGATCTCGCCGGCTTTGCGCTCCGCTGCCGATCGCGAGGCGCTCTGGCAGTTCCTGCGCGACGGCGTCATCGATATCGTCTCGTCCGATCATTCGCCGCTGCGCTATGACGATCCGCGCGGCAAGAAGCAGCATGGCGAGACCGCGCCCTTCAACAGGATCCCGAACGGCGTGCCCGGCCTCGCGGCGCGCCTGCCGATCCTCTATTCCGAGGGTGTCGCGAAGGGGCGCATCGACCTGCGCCGTTTCGTCGATCTCGTCGCCACCAATCCGGCCCGGCGTTTCGGGCTGGCGCCGCGCAAGGGCGCGCTCGCCCTCGGCGCCGACGCGGATATCGTGCTGTTCGATCCGAACCGGCGCGTCACCCTCACCAATGCCATGCAGCATCATGGCAGCGACTACACGCCCTATGAGGGCATGGAGCTGCAGGGCTATCCGGTGGCGACCTATCAGCGTGGGCGCCTCGTCTTCGACGGCGAGCATGTACTGGCCCAGCCGGGGCAGGGGCAGTTGCTGGCGCGCGGTCCCTATGCCGAGATCGCGCCGACGGGGTGCTTTCCCACTCCGTTCGATCCGTTCGGCTGAAGCCGAGGAGGGCGCTCAGGCGCCCTCGGGCTTGCCGAGTGGCGCGCCGGCGCCGGTGCGTTCGGTGATCAGGCCGTAATGCTCGACGCGGCGATGCCGGGCGAAGTCGAAGATCGTCGCCTTGCCGAAGCGGGTCTCGTCGAGGTCGCAAGGGTGGACGAGCACGCCGTCCTCTTCATGGGTGAGTTCGCCGACGATCTTGCCGTCCGGCGCCGCGATCAGCGTGCCGCCGAAGAGATGGTGGCCATCCTCCGTGCCGGCCTTGGCGACGGCCACGACCCAGGTCGAGTTCTGGTAGGCGCCGGCCTGCACCGAGAGGCGATGGTGGAACAGCCTGTCGGCCGCCGTCTCGTTGGGCGACTGCGAATTGGCGGAAGGCGTGTTGTAGCCGAGCACGACCATCTCGACGCCCTGCAAGCCCATGACGCGATAGGTCTCGGGCCAGCGCCGGTCGTTGCAGATCGCCATGCCGAAGAGCCCGCCCTCGAATTCCCAGACCGGGAAGCCGAGGTCGCCGGGCTCGAAATAGCGCTTCTCGAGATGCTGATGGGTCCGCTCGGTGTCGAATTCGACATGGCCGGGCAGATGAATCTTGCGGTATTTGGCGACGATCCGGCCGCCGCGATCGACCAGGATCGAACTGTTGAAATGCCGGCCCTCGGGGGTCAGTTCGGCATAGCCGAAGCTCATGGCGAGGCCGAGTTCCCGCGCCCGGTCGAACAGCGGCTGCGTCTCCGGCCCGGGCATGCTGCGCTCGAACCACTGGTCCGCCTCGGCCCGCTCCTCGTGGTACCAGCGCGGGAAGAAGGTGGTGAGCGCCAGTTCAGGAAACACCACGAATGTCGCGCCCTGCGCCTTGGCCTTTTCCAGCAGCGCGATCATCCGCGCGACGACCTGCTTGCGGCTGTCGGCCCGCTGGATCGGGCCCAGTTGTGCGGCGGCGACGGTGATGAGGCGGGGCATCGGCAATGTCCTGCTTGGGCCTGTGATCGGTTCTCTCCAGGAACGGCCGCGAAGCCTGCTCCACCGACAAGCTCTAGAGGCCCCGCCTCCATTGTTCTCATGCTTTATTCGGGATCAGGCATAACCTGATGTTATCCGGTTCGGCTCAGAGCGACGGACGGCGCCGGAGGTACCAGAGCGCAAAGGCGCCGGACACCGCGAGCTGGCCGGCGACCATCAGGAAGGGCCAGTCGAAGGAGCCCGTCCGGTTCGCGATCACGGCGAAGGCCAAGGGCCCGCAGATCGAGCCGACGAAGCCGAACAGGCTTGCCCCGGATGTCACGTCGCCGATGAGGGCGGGCGGCGAGACCCGCGCCAATTCCGCCATATGGACGCCGTTCCAGCCCATCGATGTCGCTCCGACCAGGGCCATGCAGAGATAGATCAGCCAGGCGCTCGTGCCGGCCGTGCCGATCAACAGGGCGATGGCGGAGCCCGCCGCCACGGCCAGCAGGCAGAGCAGATGCAGGCCGCTGCCCATGCGATCCGCCAGCCAGCCGAAGAAGATGCGCGCGAGCGTGCTGGCCACCAGCAGCGTCGCGACGAGATGGCCGGCTTCCGCCAGCGTCCGGCCGTGCCGCGTGACCATATAGGTCGCGGTGAAGGAGGTGATGCAGGCCTGCGTGATCGAGAAGGAGACGCCGAGTGCCGTCAGCATCGGCAGCGAGGCATGTGAGCTCAGGACCCGCGCCGAACGCGACAGCGAGGAGGGCGACAGGAACATCCGCGCCCAGGCCCGGTTCTGCTTGCCCTTCTCCGCATCGAGACTCCTGCGGAAGGGTTGCACGGCCAGCGCGCTGATCAGGACGACCGCGACCACGGCCCAGATCGCGCCGGTGAAGCCGAAGCCCAGAACCAGCGGCGCGACGGCAAAGCCCGCGATCGCGCCGCCAAGGGGCACGCCGGCCTGCTTGATCGAGAACACGAGCGTCCGATGGTCGGCCGGCGCCGTGCGCATCAATATCTGGCTGCCGGCTGGCGTATTGGGCGCGAGCCCTAAGCCCACCAGCAATGCGCCGGCAAGGCCGATCACGCCGAAGGGTTGCGACAGCAGCAGAAGCCCGGCCGCGACGAAGGCAAGGCCGATCTGCAGTGCGCGGACCGGCCCATGATGGTCGAGCATCGGATTGCCGCAGGCGAGGAACCAGCAGATGCCGACCGAGACCACTGCCGAGACATAGCCGATACTTTCGGGCGCGAGGCCCCAACGCAGCGTCAGGATCGGGCCGAGGAGCGGGATGGCGGCGCCGGCGAACGAACTCACGACCTGGACGAGGAGCGTGGCGCTGAGCGCGCTTCCCCACAAAGGCAGCTTCAAGGCGGTTCCCCCGATCCCCTCGCCACGCGCCTGTCCTGCTTCTCAGGCCGAGCAGGTGAGAGCGGCGGCGTCGGAAACGTTCATCCGGCAAGGGCCGCGTGGGGTCGAGATGGATTGATGGGCTGGCGGGGCTGCGTCAGGAGCATGCGGGCTCCCGGCACAGCCTTGTTGCGGGGCAGGCCGATCGGCTGCCCTCATTTCGTGACCCAGACACCCCAGGCGCGCGTCTTGCCGGAATTGGTGAGCTCGACGCCGGCGATGCGGTCGGTCGAAGCCTCGACCAGCGGGGTATTGTAGAGGCTGATGATCGGCGCCTGCTCGATCATGCGCTGGTGCATCTCGTCGAACATGGCCTGGCGCTTGGCGGGATCGAGTTCGGTCGCCGAGGCCAGCAGCAGCTCGATCGCCCGCTTGTCCTCCCACTGGCTGTCGGCGTCGGCGTCCTTCGAGCCGACGAAGGTCTTGTAGTTCAGCGACGGCTCGAACCGCGCGGTGAAGCGGAAGGATTGGAGCTGGAAATTGCCCTTGCTGTAGCGGTCGAGCTGCGTCGCCCATTCCAGCATGTCGAGCTCGACGTTGAAGCCGACCTGCTTGAGCATCGCCTGCAGGATGATAGCGGTGTCGTAGAGATGGACCAGCTTCTGCGAGGTCTGCAGCTTGATCGGGCGCCCGTCATAGCCGGCCTCCTTGAGCAGCTTGCGGGCAAGCTCCGGGTCGTACTTGTACCCTTGGTCATGCACGGCGGTGTGGCTGCCGCTGGTCGTCGGGATCGCCGATGGATTGGGCTTGCCCAGGCCGTCCGTGCGGTTCTCGACCAGCGTCTTCAGGTCGATCGCATGGGCCAGCGCCTTGCGGATGCGGGGATCGGCGAGCAGCGGGTCGCGAGTCTGGATCAGCAGGACGTTCCAGCTCAGGCCCTGCGCCGTCGCGACCTTGATGCCCTTGGCCGCTCGCAGCTCCGCGATATCCGCGACATCGGTGATGATCCAATCGATCTGCCGCGCCTGCAACCCGGCGCGCCGCGTCGCATCGTCGGGCACTACCATCCAGCGCACCTGATCGACATAGACCTTGCGCGCTCCGGCATAGCCGCTTGTCGGCTCGCTGCGGGATTTGTAGCCGGCGAATTTGCTGAGCAGAATGAAGCTGTTCTTGCGCCATTCCGTGAAGGCGAAAGGCCCGGTACCGATCGGCTTCACCCATTCGCCGCTGGCATTGACGGAGTCGCGATGCAGGATCGCCGTCATGCACTGGATATTGGCAACATAGTGCAGGAACAGCGCCGATGGAGCGGCCAGCCGGAACACCACGGTCTTCGGATCGGGCGTCTCGATCGCCTCGACCTTCATGTCCTGCGTGCCGTCATACCAGCCTCGGCACTGCCAGCGCGTCGCCGGGTCGAGCATGCGCTCCCAGCTCCATTTCACGTCGGCCGAGGTCATCGGCGCGCCGTTATGGAAGGTGATGCCGTCGCGCAGCTTGAATGTGTAGCTGCGCCCGTCCGGCGACATCGCGTAGCTCTCGGCCAGCATCGGCGCGATGCTGAGGTCCTCGCGATAGGCGACGAGCGCCTCGACGACATGGTGCAGCACCGTATCGGCATCGCCGCTGCGGCGGACGCCCGGCTCGCTGCTGGTGATGTCCCCGGAGATCGCGACCCGCAATTCGCCGCCGGGTTTCGGCTCCTGCGCTGCGGCGGGCGTGAGGCAAGCGAATGCGGCGACGGCCGCGAGCCATCCAAGCTTCATGTCTCTCCTCCTTCAACGCGCGGGCCCGGCTTTCCGGTGTCTCCGCAGAAATCGTCGGTCTCGCCGTCGCTATTCCCGTCTGCGGCGCAGCACCTCGGCGAAGAACTCCTTCACCGGGGGGTGTACGAGGTAGCCGATATGCTCGACGCCGGGCACGGTATCGAAGCGCACGGCGATGCCGCGCTCCAGAAAGGCGGTTTCGAGCGAGCGCAGGCGCTCGACCCGCGTCGCACCGGTGTCGTTGATCCCGTCCATCCAGTTCGAGGATTTCGGCGAGACGGTCACGTCCCAGGTCTCGATATCGTCGCCACCGACGACCATTTGCACCGCGACCTCGCGCATCGCGGCAAGGTCGGGCTCGCGCCCGAAGATCGCTTTCATGTCGCCGGTGCCACGCCACCACGGCTTGTCCGGGGCGGGCAGCGTGACGACGCCGGGCGCGCCGATCGACACAGCCGAAAGCCGCTCGGGATAGAGGTAGAAGAAGCGATGCACGAACTGGCCGCCGCCCGAGAAGCCGTGCATCAAGAGCTTGTCGGTCTCGAGCCGATAGAGGCCGGCGACCTCGTCGATCATCGAGAGCAGGATCTCGTCGTAGCGGATGCCGCGGTAGAGGATGCGCTTGTAGTTATGGGTGTCGCCGGGCTCCTCGATCCCGCAGGGAAAGAGCGGTGCCAGCAGCACGCATTGGTTGGCCTCGGCAAAATCGATGAACTGGTCACGCAGGTTCGTCGCATCGCGCAGGCTGCCATGGACGAGAACGGCAAGCGGATAGCGCCGCGTGCCGGTCTCCTCGTAGCTTTCGGGCAGGTAGCAGCAATAGGAGAAGCGCTGGTCGGCCCGGCAGGCGGAAATCGCCGTGCGGCCCATCAGGTAGTAGGAGATGGTCTCGCCGTGCCCCTTGCGCATTCCACCCTCTCTTCAATGAGCCACTGGCTGGCCTGATGGCTCAGGCGATCGTGTCGAGCGCCTTGCGGATGCTGGTGAAGATCCGGTCGATCTCGTCGGGCTCGATCGTCAGCGGCGGCGACAGCACGATGAGATCGGCGCCGGCCCGGACGAGAACGCCATCCTGGTAGCAGGCTTCGGCGCATTCGGCGCTGCGCTGGCCGGGGCCGCCGGGGCGCGGCGCGAACTCGATCGCGGCGACGAGGCCGATATTGCGGATGTCGATGACATGCGGCGCGCCCTTCAGCGCATGCGCCGCCTGTTCCCAATGATCCGCTATCTTGCGGGTGCGCTCGAAGAGCCCTTCCTCCTCATAGACCTGCAAGGTCGCGAGGCCGGCGGCGCAGGCCAGCGGATGGCCGGAATAGGTGAAGCCGTGGAACAGCTCGATGGCGGCTTCCGGCCCGGTCATGAAGGCGTCGTAGATATGCTTGCCGACGACGGTCGCGCCCATTGGCACGGCACCGTTGGTCAGGCCCTTGGCGCAGGTGATCATGTCGGGCGTGACGCCGAAGGCTTCCGACGCGCAGGAGGCGCCGAGCCGCCCGAAGCCCGAGATCACCTCGTCGAAGATCAGGAGGATGCCGTGCTTGTCGCATATCTCGCGCAGGCGCTTGAGATAGCCCTTGGGCGGCGGCAGAACGCCGGTGGAGCCGGCGACCGGCTCGACGATCACGGCGGCGATAGTCGAGGCGTCGTGGATCTGGACGAGCCGCTCCAGATCGTCGGCGAGCTCGACGCCATGCTCCGGTTCACCGCGCGAGAAGGCGTTGCGCGCGAGGTCGAGCGTATGCGGCAGATGCGCGGCGCCGGGCAGAAGTGGCCCGAAATCGCGGCGATGGCGGCTGATGCCGGCGACCGACAGGCCGCCGAAGCCCATGCCGTGATAGCCGCGCGCCCGCCCGATCAGGCGGTAGCGGCCCCCCTCGCCACGCTGGCGATGATAGGCGAGCGCGACCTTCAATGCGGTATCGACGGCTTCCGAGCCGGAATTCGAGAACAGGACATGGTCGAGCCCGTCGGGCAGCATGCCGACCATGCGGCTCGCCAGCGTGAAGGCGTCCGGATGTCCCATCTGGAAGCAGGAGACGTAGTCGAGCCCGTCGGCCTGCGCCTTGATCGCCTCGCGGATGCGCGGGTGGCCGTGGCCGGCATTGACGCACCAAAGCCCGGCCATGCCGTCGAGGATCCGGCGCCCGTCCGACGAGAGATAGTAATTGCCTTCCGCCCCGACGAAGAGCCGCGGCGCGCTCTTGAAGCGGCGGTTCGCGGTGAAGGGCATCCAATGCGCATCGAGATCATTGGGGCGGGCGGCGGTGGCGGGCACGTTCGGTCTCGCTGCTGGGTGATGATGAAGTGAATTATTTGCAGAAAAAATACAATGTCAAGCGAACGTGCGGAAGCAGAGTGAAGGGCGTGCGGTGACGGGTATTATTCCGCGGGCGAGGCCGCCTCGCGCGCGGGCCGGGTGAGGTGCTGGCGCATCAGGATCACCGCCCAGTTGATGTCGCCCTGTTCGAGCGCATCGAGAATGGCGAGGTGTTCGCGGCAGGACTTGAGTAGGGCATCGGCTTCGAGCTCGCCGTAATCGGCATATTCCGTCAGCCGTCGCAGCGCGTTCTGCGCTTCCATCGCCTGGAGCAGGAAACGGTTGCCGGAACAGGCCGCGAGCATGGCATGGAAGCCGGCATTGATCGCGAAGAAGCGCTCGACCGAGGGCGAGCGATGCAGGTCGTCGATGAAGGCTTCATGAGCCGCGCGGCTGCGGGCGAATTGATGTTTGTCGACGCGGAATCCGGGTTCCTGCAAGCCCATGCATTCGATGATCAGGCGAAAGCGGTAGCTCTCCTCGCGGGCCTGGTTCGAGGCGAGCGAGGGCACGAAGCTCCAGCCATGGCCGCGCCGGCGCTTGACCAGCCCGTCTTCCGCCAATTGCTGGAGGACCTTGCGCAGGCCGCTGCGGCCGATGCCATAGGCCTCGAGCAGGTCCGTCTCGATCAGTTGCTCGGGCAGCCGCCCAGCTTCGCGGTCGCGCAGGATCGCCTGCAGCACAGCCTCCTCCTGGGCCGCCGGCAGCGACCGTTCCGCGGCCTCCAGTTCGGCGCCGTCGCGTGACAGGAAGAAGCCCTGGTTGGTGCGGTTCTCGACGAGGCCCTGGCTGGCAAGGACGCCGAGCGCGGCACGCACCGGCGTGCGTGAGACCTCGAACTCCCTGGCGATCTCCATCTCGCGCAGGTGGAAGCCGGCGGGCCAGCGCTGCTCTGCGGCAAGTGCCGCGATACGCCGCGCCAGCGACAGATGCAGCCCGCTGGGCTTGGCGCCAGCCCTTTCGAGGCGGGAGGCGTCCGTCATCTCGGCAACCAACTCACGGCAGGTGGTCCTAAAGAGTGAAAAAAGACACCCTTTCTTACCATGCTGCGGGCGGAGGGCAATTCCGCCGGTTGTCAGGTGGAGGACGGTTCGATCAGCACGAGCCTCTTGCCGGCCTGCACCGTCTCGCCGGGCTGGCAGGCCACGTCGGAAACCACGCCGTCGATGCCGGCCGAAAGCGAGGTGAAGAGCTTCATCGATTCCAGCACGATGACGACCTGACCGGCCTCGACCCTGTCGCCCGGCGCGACGCGGACTTCGGCGACGACGCCGGGCATCGGGGCAAGGATCGCTCCCGAGCCCGCCCCGCCGCCACCGGCTGCCACGGCCGGACGCGCTTCGCTGCCGATTCCGATATCGAAGCTTTCGCCGTCGAGCGTCAGCCTGACGCGCCCCTCCGTCGTGGCATGGCTGCCGCGCAGGAGGCGGTCCTCGAAAGTGAGCTCGAAGCTGTCGGCACCGCCGCGCAGGGCCAGTTCGATTTCGCCGTCGGGGTCGAGGACGATGCGCCGGCCATCCGGCAGCAATCGAACCTCCAGCTTCGTCGCGCCATCCTCTTCCTCGGCGATCAGGCGGCTCGTCGCCGCGCCGCCGGCCGGCGCCAGCAGGCGGAAGCCAGCAAGGCTGTTCCACGCATCGACAGGCGGGCGCGCTGCCTTCTGTTGCTCCAGCCAGAGCAGGGCGGCGGCGGCGCGTGCCAGCCGCTGCTTTGGCCGCCTCGCGGTCCAGCCATCGGGGAAGGCGTCCTCGATGAAGCGTGTCGTCGCCTGGCCGGCGGCGAAAATCGGATGCTCGACCGCGTCGATCAGGAAGGGCAGGGTGGTTGCGGGGCCGAGAATGGCGAAATCGCGCAAGCCTGCCGCCAGCCTTGCGCAGGCGGCGGCGCGATCCGGCCCGGCCGCGATCGCCTTGGCGAGCAGCGAGTCGTAGAACAGCGTGACCTCGGAACCGGCCCGGACGCCGCTGTCGACCCGGATCGAAGCCGGCTCGGCATAGCCCGCGATCCGCCCGGTGTCCGGCCGAAAGCCCTGGTCGGCACGCTCGGCCGTGATGCGCGCCTCGATCGCATGGCCGCTCTCGCGAATCTCGGGCTGCAAGGCCGGCAGCCTCTCGCCCGCGGCGATCTGGATCTGCCATTCGACGAGGTCGTAACCGGTGATCGCCTCGGTGACGGGGTGCTCGACCTGCAGGCGCGTGTTCATTTCGAGGAACCAGGGCTCGTCGAAGCCGTCCTCCAGGATGAACTCGACCGTGCCGAGATTGTCGTAGCCGATGGCCTTTGCCAGCGC
The DNA here is from genome assembly GCF_037147855.1 of Allobosea sp. MMO-172. Lineage (NCBI taxonomy): Bacteria > Pseudomonadati > Pseudomonadota > Alphaproteobacteria > Hyphomicrobiales > Alloboseaceae > Allobosea > Allobosea sp. MMO-172. Next base: position 104,578 of record NZ_JBBCUM010000010.1, read on the forward strand.
GACGCCGCGCTCCAGCAGCTTGCTGCGGATCGCAGGCGCGAGATTGGGCGCGGGCGCTTCCTCCAGAACCTTCTGGTTGTTGCGCTGGACCGAGCAGTCGCGCTCGAACAGATGCACGACATTGCCGTGCTTGTCGCCGGCCACCTGCACTTCGAGATGGCGCGGGCGCATCACCAGCTTCTCGATCAGCAGCGCCGGATCGCCGAAGGCGGCCTGCGCCTCGGCGCGCGCCATCTCCAGCGCCGGCACCAGCTCATGCGCCGCGAAGACGCGGCGCATGCCCTTGCCCCCGCCGCCGGCCGAAGCCTTGATCATCACGGGATAGCCGATCCGCGCCGCCGCATCGGCCAGCGCAGCATTCGACTGGTCCTCGCCGGCATAGCCCGGCACGCTCGGCACGCCCGCCTTCTCGGCGATCAGCTTCGAGCCGATCTTCGGCCCCATCGCGGTGATGCATTCGGCGGAGGGGCCGACGAAGATGCGCCCCGCCTGCCCGCAGAGCAGCGGCAGGTCGGGCTTCTCGGAGAGGAAGCCGTAGCCCGGATGAATGGCCTCCGCGCCGCTGCGCACGGCGGCCTCCATGATGGCTTCCGCCCGCAGATAGCTGTCGCGCGCGGCGGCGGGGCCGATGCGGACGGCCTCGTCGGCGAAGGCGACATGCCGCGCGTCGCGATCGGCATCGGAGAAGACGGCGACGGTGCGGATGCCGAGGCGCCGGCAGGTCCGCATGATCCGCACGGCGATTTCGCCGCGATTGGCGACAAGAAGAGAGCCGATCATCGAGGTCACATCCGGTAGACGGGGCGATGCCCGGGCAGGTCGATCTCGCGCGCGGCGAGCGAAAGGCACAGGCCGATGACGTCGCGGGTCTGGGCCGGCTCGATGATGCCGTCGTCCCAGAGCCGGGCCGTTGCGTAATAGGGCGTGCTCTGCTCCTCGAACTGGCGGCGCGTCTCGCGGTCGAGCTTCTCGATATCGGCCTCGTTGGCGCTGCCGCGCGTCAGGCTCGACCGCCGGAGTTCGGTGACCACCGTCGCCGCGACATCGGGCGACATCGTCGCGATCCGTGCATTCGGCCAGGCGAAGAGGAAGCGCGGCTGGAAGCCCCGGCCGCACATGCCGTAATTGCCGGCGCCATAGGAGCCGCCGATGATGACGGTGTAGCGCGGCACGCGCGCGTTGGACACGGCGTAGACGAGCTTTGCCGAGTGCTTGGCAATGCCGCCGCGCTCCGCATCTGTCCCGACCATGAAGCCGGTGATGTTCTGCAGGAAGAGCAGCGGGATGCGGCGCTGGTCGCAAAGCTCGATGAAATGCGCGCCCTTGAGCGCGCTGTCGGAGAACAGCACGCCGTTATTGGCGATGATGCCGACCGGTTGGCCGTGGATATGGGCGAAGCCGGTGACCAGCGTCGCGCCGAAATCCGGCTTGAAGGCGTCGAAGACGCTGCCATCGACCATGCGGGCGATGACCTCGCGCACGTCGAAGGGCTGCTTCAGGTCGGTGCCGACGATGGCCTCGATCTCGGCGGGGTCGTAGAGCGGGGCCGTGACGGCCCGCGCCGGCGCGCGTGGCGACGCCGGCCAGTTGAGCGCGCCGACAATGTCGCGGAGCTTGGCGATCGCCTCATGCTCGTCCTCGGCGAGATAGTCGCTGACGCCCGAGACCTGCGTATGCATCTCGGCGCCGCCCAAGGTCTCGCCATCGACGATCTCGTTGATCGCGGCCTTCACGATCGGAGGCCCGCCGAGATGGATGCGGCCCGTGCCGCGCACCATCACGACCTCGTCGGACAGCGCCGGGATATAGGCGCCGCCGGCGGTGCAGCCGCCGAACACCGCCGAGATCTGCGGCAGGCCGGCGGCCGACATCCGGCATTGCTGCAGGAAGGCTCCGCCGAAATGGTCGCGGTCGGGGAAGACGCGGTCCTGCTCGGGCAGGAAGGCGCCGCCGCAATCGACCAGATAGACGCAAGGCAGGCGGTTCTCGAAGGCGATCTCCTGCGCCCGCAGGTGCTTCTTGACCGTCTCGTGGAAGAAGGAGCCGCCCTTCACCGTCGCATCATTGGCGATGATCATGCAGGGCGTGTCGGCGACCACGCCGATGCCGGTGACGATGCCGGCGCCCGGCACCTCGTTGCCATAGAGTTCCCAGGCCGCGAGCGGCGAGAGTTCGAGGAAGGGGGACAGCGGATCGACCAGGAGATCGATGCGCTCGCGCACCGGTATCTTGCCGCGCTCGCGATGGCGGGCCCTGAGCTTCTCGCCGCCGCCGGCCAGCACACGCGCATGGCGCTCCCGCAAAGTCTGGATCAGTGCCCCATAGGCCACCCGCTTCTGCTGCTGTTCGGCCCCGGAGCCGACCCTGCTTTCGATGACCGGCATGCGTGCTGAGCCTCCTCGGCCTCCCGGCGGCTGGCCCGCCGGTGGAGCAATGTCATTTACCTACCTGCCGGTAGGCAGTTAGGCAAGGGGCGTGATGATGGCGACGCGCTGGGCGTGACGGCGGGCCGGATTCGGATGAGGGTGACCGGAGGTGGGGAACGTTCGGCGGTGGCCGGCATTCGTCATGCTGACACGTGCGTGTCGATAGATTGATATCAAACCATTCGAGGGGCGCCGAAGCTCCCGCCACAATGGAGACGACCCATGAAGATCGTGACCAGCCTGAGTTTCCGGGGTGAATGCCGCGCGGCGTTCGAGTTCTACGCCAAGGTCCTCGGCGGCAAGATCACGGCCGCCATGCCTTATGGCGACGCCCCGCCCGGCATGCCAATCACCGACGAGAAGTACAAGACCTGGCTGATGCATTGCTGGCTGGAGGTCGGCGATCAGGCCCTGATGGGCGCCGACATGGACACGGCCTGGGCCCCGAATGTCGACAAGCCCAAGAACGGCTTCGACGTCACCCTGCACACCAATGACAAGGCTGAAGGCCAGCGCTGGTACGATCAGCTGTCAGAGGGCGGGCGCGCCGGCATGCCGTTCGGCGAGACCTTCTGGTCGCCCGGCTTCGGCTCGCTCACCGACAAGTTCGGCATTCCCTGGATGATCAACACCATCCCCGCGGCGGACTGGAAGCCGTCGCAGGGCTGATCATGCCGGCATGCGCCCCGCGGCAAGCCGCGGGGCGGTAGGTCACACGAGATGGAAGGACTGCTGCAGCACGTCGCGGGAATCGAGGCCGAGCTGCACGTCGAACTGGCCGCTCTCGAGCACCTCCTTGAGGTCCCCGTTGATGAACTTCAGCTGGTCGGGGCCGATCTCGAAGCGCACGACCTTGGCTTCGCCGGGCTTCAGCGCCACCTTCTGGAAGCCCTTCAGCTCCTTGATCGGCCGCGCGATCGAGGCATAGGGGTCGGCGATGTAGAGCTGCACGACATTGGCGCCCGCGAAGCTGCCGGTATTGGTCAGCGTCGCCTCGGCGGTCAGCTTCTCGCCGCGCTTGATGCGGGCGGCCGAGAGCTTGAGGTCGGTCAGCGTGAACGTGCTGAAGCTGCGGCCGAAGCCGAACGGATAGAGCGCGCCCTGCTCCTCCTCGAAATATTGCGAGGTGTAGTTGCCGGGCTTGCCCTCGGTATAGGGGCGCCCGATGCGCAGCGCGTTGTAATAGGTCGGGATCTGGCCGGCCGAGCGCGGGAAGCTGATCGGCAGCTTGCCGGCGGGATTGTGGTCGCCGAACAGGATGTCGGCGATGGCGTTGCCGCCTTCGGTGCCGGCATACCAGGTCTCCAGAAGCGCGTCGGCATTGTCCTTTTCCCAGCCGATGGCGAGCGGGCGGCCGTTCATCAGCACGACGACGAGGGGCTTGCCGGTCGCCTTCAGTGCCTGCAGCAGCTTGCGCTGCGAGCCCGGCATCTCGATCGTGACGCGGCTGGATGACTCGTGCGACATGCCGCGCACCTCGCCGACGACGGCGATCACCACGTCGGACTGGTTGGCGACCGCGACGGCCTCCTCGATCATCGCCTCGATCGAGCGCGGGTCCTGGATGACCTCGGGCTTGTCCCAGTTCAGGAAGTTCAGGTATTCGACGATCTTCTTGTCGTCGAGCACATTGGCGCCGCGCGCGATCAGCAGCTTGGCCTTGTCGCCGATCGCCTTCTCGATGCCGGCCTTGACCGTGACGGCCTGCTCCGCGACGCCCTGCGCCGACCAGCTGCCGAGGATGTCGAGCCCTGAATCGGCCAGCGGCCCGACGAGCGCGATCGTGCCCTGCTTCTTCAGCGGCAGGGTCTGGTTGCGGTTCTCAAGCAGCACGATGGACTCGCGCGCGATCTCGCGGGCCGGCTCGCGGTGCAGGCGGTCGTTCGAGCGCACATCGACGGGATCGTCCTCCTGCTTGCCCATGCGCAGGAACGGGTTGGCGAAGAGGCCCATGTCGTATTTGGCGCCGAGCACCTCGCGCACGCAGGCGTCGAGCTCGGCCATCTTGATCTCGCCGGAGGCGATCAGGCCGGGCACTTCGGCGAGATAGACCTGGTCGGCCATGCTGAGGTCGATGCCGGCGCGGATCGCCAGCTTGGCGGCCTCGCGGTTGTCGCGGGCGACGCCGTGGCGCGTCAGTTCCGTGATCGCGCCATGGTCGCTGACGGTGACGCCCTTGAAGCCCCATTGCTTGCGCAGCAGGTCCTGCAGGAGCCAGATATTGGAGGTCGCCGGGACGCCGTTGATCGAGTTGAGCGCGACCATCACGCCGCCGGCCCCGGCCTCGATCGCTGCGCGATAGGGCGGCAGATAGACCTGGTGCATGCGCAGCAGGCTCATGTCGACAGTGTTGTAGTCGCGTCCGCCCTCGACCGCCCCGTAGAGCGCGAAATGCTTGACCGCGGCCATGATGGTGTCGGGCTGGTCGGGCGAGGTGCCCTGGAAGCCGCGCACGCTGGCCCGCGCGCATTCGCTGACGAGGAACGGGTCTTCGCCGAAGCCCTCGGAGGTGCGGCCCCAGCGCGGATCGTGGCTGATGTCGACCATCGGCGCGAAGGTCATGTCGACGCCGTCATTGCAGGCCTCGATCGCCGAGACGCGGGCCATCCGCTCGATCACGGCCATGTCGAAGCTCGACGCCAGGCCGAGCGGGATCGGGAAGGTGGTGCGGTGGCCGTGGACCACGTCATAGGCGAAGAAAAGCGGGATCTTCAGGCGGCTGCGCTTGACGGCGGCCTCCTGGAGCGGCCGATTGTCGCGCCGGACCACGGTGTTGAAGGAGCCGGCGATGCGCCCGGCCGCGACCTCGTCCATGAGCTGCGCATGCGGCATCTCGGGGCCGATGCTGATCAGCCTGAGCTGGCCGACCTTCTCGTCCACCGTCATCTGCGCGATCAGCTTGTCGACGAAGGCCTTCTTCTTCGCGGCGGGATCGGCGGCGCGGGCCTGTTTCGGCTTGGCTGCGGCGGGAAGTGCCGCCATTCCGGCGACGAAGGCCGCCGAGGCCATGGCACCGAGCGCCTGCCGGCGGGAGAGGCCGGCAGCGGCCTCCTCAGGGGACACCGTCTCCAGTCCTTCGACGACCGGCGCAGCCTTCTGATGATCCATGCTGATTTCGTTCACTCAGGTTGTCGGGGGTGACGGGGAACGCGGGAGCGGTCCGGGAAGAACGGCGCTCATTCCTTGACCCTCGTCGCGATGATGGGCATGTGTGCTTGGGTCGCGCCGCCGTCAACAGAGGACGAGCGCTCCGTCCCGCCGACGCCCACCTTTAAGGAGCTAGTGTGAACTTGTCGACCCGTTCCGCCGACGGGGCCCCGCTCATGGCCCGATCTTCCTCTTCAGCCCGACCCATGCTGATGCGGCTGCTGGACCGGTGCGGACAGGCCCGGAACGGGGCCGGTCTGGCGCGTCTCGGTCTGGCGCTCGGCATGCTGGCCATGGCGGCTGTCGCCGGGCCGGCGGCCTTCGCGCAGCAGCGCCCGGCCTTCGGGCTCGACGATGTGGTCGCCAAGGCCAGGGCGCTGGCGGAGGCGCCCTATGTCGCGCCGGTCAGCAACCTGCCCGACGTCTTCAGCAAGATGCAGTTCGCCGACTACCAGAAGATGCAGCCGAAGCGCGAGCGCTTCGCCTGGATGGAGCACAAGACCCCGTTCAAGCTCGCCTTCTACCATCAGGGCATGCAGTTCAACACGCCCGTGAAGATCAGCGAGATCGTCGATGGCGCCGCCCACGAGATTCCCTACGATTCCGGGCGCTTCGACTTCGCCGACCTGCATTTCGACCGCGACGCGACGAGCAAGCTCGGCTGGGCCGGCTTCCGCGTGGTCTATCCGATCAACCAGGCCGGCAAGCTCGACGAGATCATGAGCGTGCTCGGCGCGAGCTATTTCCGCGTCATCGGCAAGAACCAGATCTATGGCCTGTCCGGGCGCGGACTGGCGATCGATACCGGCCTGCCGATCGCCGAGGAGTTTCCCAATTTCCGCGAGTTCTGGCTGCGCCGTCCCAAGCCGAAGGACAAGCACCTGACCTTCTACGCGCTGATGGACTCCGTGCGTGCCTCCGGCGCCTACGAGTTCACGCTGACGCCGGGCGCCGACGCGGTGCTCAGCGTCAAGTCGCGCGTCTTCCTGCGGCGGGACGCTTCGCCGACGACGATCGGCATCGCGCCCCTGACCAGCATGTTCCTGTTCGGCCCGCAGCAGCCCTCGCCGACGCCGAATTTCCGCCCGGCGATCCACGATTCCAACGGGCTTTCCGTGCGCCGGGGCGATGGCGAGTGGATCTGGCGCCCGCTGGTCAATCCGTCCATGGTCACGATCAGCGACATCGCGGCGGAGAACCCGAAGGGCTTCGGCCTGCTCCAGCGCGGGCGCGATTTCTCGCGCTACGAGGATCTGAAGGATCGCTACGACCTGCGCCCGAGCGCCTGGATCGAGCCGACCAACGACTGGGGCAAGGGCAATGTCCGCCTCGTCGAGATCCCGACCGCCGACGAGACCAACGACAACATCGTCACGCTCTGGGTGCCGGATAACCGCCCTCCCTTCGGCGAGCCGATGCGCTTCGATTATCGCATGCATTGGACGATGGACGAGCCGGCCCTGATGAAGGGCGACATCTCGCATGTCTGGCAGACGATGCGTTCGAGCGGCGAGTTCTACCAGTCCAACCTGATCCGCGCCGGGGACGGCACGCTCGCCTTCCTGATCGACTTCAAGGGCCCCTCGCTGCGCAAGCTGCCGAAGGACGCCCGGCCCGCGGCCGTGGTCGGCGCTAACGACAATGTCGAGATCGTCGGCACCGAATTGCAGCCCAATCCCGCCATCCAGGGCTGGCGCCTGAGCTACCGGATCAAGATCAAGAACCCGGCGGTCTCCTCCGATCTCACGGCGCTGCTGAAGCTCGGCGACCGGACGCTGACCGAGACCTGGAAGTTCAGGCTGCCGGCGTCGCAGGCGGCGACGAACAAGGAAACCTATCTCAACCGCTTCAAGGCGATGGAGTAGGTCGCGGGGCCTTCACGCCCCGCCGACAGCGAGCGTCGGGTATTCTGCCCGCCTGCCGGGAGCAAAGGCTGTTGCGCTTTTGCCTGCCTCTAGGCCGCTCTGCCGCTATAGCGCAGCAGCTCCGGCACGCGCACCGCCAGGAGGGCGACGAGTGCCGCGAGCAGGAGCCCGTCGACCAGCGCGACGGTCGCGACGCCGTAGCGCTCGGCCGCCGCTCCGAGGGTGACGGTGGCCAGCGGCATGACGCCGATGGTGAGTTCCTGCAAGCCCATCACCCGTCCCTGGACCTGCGGCTCGGTCATCATCAGCAGGAGCGTGGTCTGCATCACCACGAAGGGCGCCGCGCAGACGCCCATGGCGGCGATGATCGCGAAGGAGAGCGGCGGCCATGTGGAGAGCGCGAAGGCGGCCCATAACAGTCCGCAGCTCGCCGTGCCCAGGAGGAAGATGCCGCCCTTGAAACGGAAATCGCCGAGCGCCGCGATCGCGAGCGACCCGACGAGCCCGCCGATCCCGGTGCAGGTCAGGAGCCAGCCCAGCCCCTGGGCATCGAGGCCGAGATGAACCTTGGCGAAGACCGGCATGAAGGCGGCCTGGAGCGGCCAGATCAGGATGTTCGAGATCAAGGTGGTCAGCAGCACCGCGCTGGCGAGACGGCTTGAGAAGACCGCCTTCATGCCGCCGGTGAGCGAGCCCAGCAGCGTTTCATCGGAATGGCGCAGGCCCGGCCGCCCGGCGCCGCGCAGGCGCCAGAGGGCGAGGAACGAGAACAGGTACCAGAAGGCCGAGACCCAGAGCGCCACCGCCGGGCCGAAGGCCGCGATCATCGCGCCGCCGAGGGCAGGGCCGACGATCTGGGTCATGTTCATGACGATCGAATTGAGGGCGTTGGCATTGCTGAGGCTGTCGCGTTCGACGAGCTCGGAGACGAGCGCGTAGCGCGCCGGCTGGGACGGCGATTGCGCCATCCCGATGCAGAAGCCGCCGACCACCAGCCCCCAATAGGTGATCATTCCGAGCGAAACCAGCGTGGCGATGGTCGCCATCGTGGCGAAGGCCCAGCCTGCCGCGATCAAGAGCAGCCGGACGCGGTCGAAGCGGTCGGAGAGAACACCGCTGAGCGGGCCGAGCATCAGGGGCGTCAACCGGGCCGCGGTGAACAGCGCGACCGAGAATTCCGAGCGGGTGATGTCGAAGACGAGCCAGCCCAGGACCAGCGTCTGCGTCCAGAGCCCGGCGAAGAAGAACAGGTTCGAGATCCACAGCCGCCGGTAGTTGGGGAAGCGGATCAGGGACGAGGCGATCCGGCTGCCGATCCCGGCCGGACGAGCAGCCATGTCCCAATGCCCACCTTCGCCCTCCGGCCGATCCGGTGTCCGCATGGCTGGGTTCTGCTCCGTCGGGTGCCCCGCCGCCATCCGACCGGCGCGGCAAACGGGCAATGGCCTCGGACGCGTTCGCAGCTGGGCGGGAGCCGGCGAAGCGCCTTTTCGTCCAGAGTATGGGCCCCTCCGGTCTTCACGAAATTAAATCTCCGGATGTTCTCCATTCATGTTTTGGATGGGCGCGTCGAGGCGCTGCATCCGTTCTCGCGACAATGGCTGCACCGACTGCCGTGCGGCTCGCAATGGAGCTATGCCAACGAAACAGGCGCCAATGGGCTTGGGGATGCCTATGATCGCAGGCAGCCGGGTAGGCCTCCGAAAGCCGGATGCCGCCCGCGAAAGGTCGAGGCATTCCCGCCGATCCGCCCGGGACCCCCGCTTCGGCCTTCACTTGACTGTGGTGCCTTGCGATGAACATGCATGTTTCCAAGCCTGATCGCCTCGCGGGACGCGCCGGCATCGGCCAGTCGCTTCCCCGCAAGGAGGATGCGACCCTCGTCCGCGGCGAGGGGCGCTATACCGACGATCTCGCGCTGGACGGGCAGCTCCATGCCGCCTTCGTCCGCAGCCCGCATGCGCATGGCATCATCCGCGGCATCGATACCGCCGATGCGCGGGAGATGAAGGGCGTCGTCGCGATCTACACGGCCGAAGACCTCGAAGGGCAGGGCTATGGCGCGCTGAAATGCGTGGTGGATCTGCCGAACCGTGACGGCTCCGCGATGAGGAAGCCGGTCCGGCACGCGCTGACGGCGGACAAGGTGCGCTTCGTCGGCGATCCCGTCGCCATGGTCGTCGCCCGGACAGTGCAGCAGGCGCGCGATGCCGCCGAGGCGGTCTCGCTCGATATCGACATCCTGCCCGCGGTCACCTCCGCCGAGGCAGCCCTTGCCGCCGACGCGCCCCAGCTCTTCGACGACGTGCCCGGCAATCTCATCCTCGACTACCATTTCGGTGATGCCGGCAAGGTCGCGGCCGCCTTTGCCGGGGCGGCCCATGTCGCCAAGGTGCGGATCGTCAACAACCGCATCATCGTCAATCCGATCGAGCCGCGAGCCGCGATCGGCACCTATGACCGCAAGACGAAGCGCTACACGCTTCACGCCCCGAGCCAGGGCGCCTTCGGCATGCGCAACAATCTCGCGGCGGCGATGGGCGTGCCGCAGGAGAAGATGCACCTCATCACCGGCCATGTCGGCGGCTCCTTCGGTATGAAGTCGGCGGTCTTTCCGGAATATGTCGTGCTGCTCCACGCGGCACGCCTCCTGAAGAAGCCGGTGAAATGGGCTGACCAGCGTTCGGAAAGCTTCGTTTCCGATCACCACGGCCGTGACATGGTGTTCGACGCGGAGCTGGCCCTCGATGCGCGCGGGCGCTTCCTCGCGACGCGCTTCACCGGCTTCGGCAATATGGGCGGCTATCTCTCGCCGCCGGGCCCGCTGATGGCGACGCTCAACATCGGCAAGAACAGCGTCGGCATGTACCGCACGCCGCTGGTCGAGGTGCAGACGCGCTGCGCTGTCACCAATACCGTGCCGATCGCGGCCTATCGCGGCGCCGGGCGCCCCGAGGGCAATTATTTCATGGAGCGGCTGATCGACACTGCCGCCCGCGAGATGGGGATCGACCGCGCCGTCATCCGGCAACGCAACCTGATCGCGCCCAAGCAGCTGCCGTGGCAGACCCCGATCGGCACGGTCTATGACAGCGGCGACTTCCCGGCACTGTTCGCGCGGGCGCTGGAGGCGGCCGACTGGAAGGGCTACCGGACGCGCGAGCGCACCAGCCGCAAGGCCGGCAAGCTGCGCGGCCGCGGCATCGGCTGCTATCTCGAGGTCACCGCACCGCCGACGAACGAGATGGGTGGCATCCATTTCGAGCCGGATGGAACGGTCACCATCGTCACCGGCACGCTCGATTACGGGCAGGGCCACTGGACGCCTTTCGCCCAGGTCCTGACCAGCCAGCTCGGCGTGCCCTTCGACAGGATCAAGCTGGTGCAGGGCGACAGCGACCGCCTGATCGCGGGCGGTGGCACCGGCGGCTCGAAATCGATCATGGCGAGCGGCTCGGCGATCATCGAGGCAAGCGAGCGCGTCATCGAGAAGGGCAGGCTCTTGAGCGCCCATTTCCTGGAGGCCGCCGCCGCCGACATCGAATTCACCGACGGGCGCTTCGCCATCGCCGGAACCGACCGCTCGATCGGCATCATGGAACTCGCCCGGAAGCTGCAGACGGGTGCATCGCTGCCGGATGACCTGCCCCGGACGCTCGATGTCGATCATGTCTTCAAGGCGGCGCCTTCGGCCTATCCCAATGGCTGCCATATTGCCGAGGTCGAGATCGACCCCGATACCGGCCATGTCGAGATCGCCAGCTATGTCATGGTCAATGATTTTGGCGTGCTGGTGAACCCGATGATCGTCGAGGGGCAGCTCCATGGCGGCGTCGTGCAGGGCATCGGCCAGGCGCTCTGCGAGATGACCTCCTATGACGAGAACGGCCAGCTCCTGACCGGCTCCTACATGGACTATGCGATGCCGCGCGCGGCCGACGTGCCCTTCTTCACCTTCATCAGCGAGGGCGTCCCGACCCGCACCAACCCGGTCGGCGCCAAGGGCTGCGGCGAGGCCGGCTGCGCCGGCTCGCTGCCATCGGTGATGAACGCGATCGTCGATGCGCTCTCGCCACATGGCGTGCGCCATATCGACATGCCGGCGACGCCGCTGGCGATCTGGCGGGCCATTCACAAGCCGGCCTGATCAGCAACGGAGCCGGGACTACCGCAACAACCGGGTGAGGATCGCGGCGACGAACCGGAGCGCGGCATCCCGCGCGCGGCGCCGGTGCCAGGCCAGGTGCAGCGTGAAGCCCGGCACCGGAATCGGCGGCGGGAAGGACGCAAGCCCGTCGAATTCGGCCAGCACGCGCGAGGGCAGCAGCGCGATCATGTCCGAGCCGTGCAGAAGGTCCGGGACCATCTGGAAATTCGGCACGACGAGCCCAACTCGCCGCGCTGCACCGCGGCTCGCCAGCTCGGCATCGATCGGCGTGCGCGTATCGCCACGCCCCGAGACCAGGATATGCGGATAGGCGAGCCAGCTCTCGAGATCGAAACGGCCGGCGGCGGGATGGCCGGTCCGCATCGCCGCGACATAGTGCTCGCTCAGCAATTCCTCGCGATGGAGATCGTCCTCGGCCGGCGGGAGGACCGAGATCGCGAGGTCGGTGGCGCCGTCCACCAGGGCCATGCGGGCAGCATCCGCGCCATGCCAGGGCTGAATGACGAGGTCGATGCCAGGCGCCGCGCGCTGCAACTCCTGCTGGAGCGGGGCGATGACGATCAGGGCCGGATAGTCGGCCGTGGTGATGCGCAGCGTCTGGCGGATCTCGGCGAGCGGCACGTCGGGCGGGTCGATCAGGTCGGTCACGCCCGAGAGCAGCGATTTCAGCGGCGCGCGCAGGGCCTCCGCCTTGGGCGTCAGGTACATGGTGCCGCGGCCCCGTTCCAGCAGCGGGTCGCGGAACAGGTGACGACAGCGCTGCAGGGCGGCCGAGGCGGCCGGCTGCGACAGCCTGACCCGGTCGGCGGCGCGGCTGACATGCGCCTCGTCGAGCAGGGCGTCGAGGATGACGAGCAGGTTGAGATCGAGCGATCGTAAATTCATGGAAATGATAATATGATAGATCATCTATCGATTGGAGTGATTTCGTCTCGCTCGGCATGGTTCCCCGCGTCAGAACGGGAGACGATCATGACCAAGACCCTCATCCTGCTGTTCCACCGCGATCTCCGGCAGTCCAAGGCCAATGTCGCCTTGTCGGCCGCAGCGGGCGGTCTGCCCGGTGTCGAAGCCGTCGACATGCAGGCGCTCTATCCCGACGGCATCGACATGGCCCGGGACGGGGAGCGCGAGGCCGCAAGGCTGCTGGCGGCCGATCGCATCGTGCTGCAGTTCCCGATCCAGTGGTATTCCACTCCGGCCTTGCTCAAGGCGTGGCAGGACGCGGTGCTCACCCGCATGTTCTACATCGCCTACGAGACCGAGGGCCGGCGGCTGGAAGGCACGCCGCTCATGCTGGCGGCGACGGCAGGCAACACCCCAGACGCCTATCGCCTGGGTGGCCGCAACATGTTCGCCATGATCGATCTGCTGGCGCCGCTGCGCGCCACCGCCCATCGTTGCGGCCTGCGCTGGAGCGATCCCTTCATTCTCTACGAAGCGGACAAGCTTTCGCCCGAAGCGCTCGGCGCGGCGGCGGGAGATTACGCCGCCACGCTCGAACGCTGGATCGCAGGCATCCCGGTTTCCAGTTTCGTGGCGGCATGACGATGCAGGGGGGGCGCTGCGGCTCTCCACCGGCGCCGCTCCGGCTAGAGGCGGTGCCTGCGGTCGCCCCCGGCAATGCGGCCTTGTGACCTTCTGTCGCTTCCCCGGTCCCGCTTCGCAGGCTATGCATTGGCGCGGGAGAGTTCTCGTGCAGCATCGCGCATCATCACGTGGCAGGTCCTGGGTCGCGGTGCTCGCGGCCTATCTGCTCGTGGTCCAGGCCCTGTTCGCGGGCTTCGCGGCCGGCAGCTATGCCAATGCGCTTTCGCTCGATCGCACGCTCGCGCTGACGCATTGCGCGCCGAGCGGGGATGCAGCCCCCGGCGGCGAGCATGACAAAGCGCGGAACCATGCCGGCATGAGCTGCTGCACGGCTGGCTGCCCGATGCTGGCCGGGGCTGATCCGGTCCAGTCCGATTTCCAGATCCTGTCGCAGCGGCCGGCCGATCTCGTCGCCTTTGCCCGCCGTCTCGACCGGCCCGTCGGCTTCGTCTCCGACCACTCGCCCGGCAACCCGCGCGCACCGCCCTCTCTCGCCTGAGCCGCCGTCCGGCGCCACGGCGTCCGCGACGGCTGTCTTCAGCCTGCCGCCGGCCGTCGTGAGGGCTTTCCGAGCTGATCCGACGCCGTGACGGCGCGGAATCCGGTGCCATGCCATCCCATCTCCAGGCTTGCCTCGCGGGCGGCGCATGCGCCGTCGGCGTCGCGTTGATCGGCCGCCTTCAGGCCGCTCTCGCGCGCTTGCTTGCCGTGGCTGCACCGTCTCGCTGAGCCGCGACGGCCAGGGCTGGCCGCGCGCTAACCCATTCAAAGCAAGGGAACGACGCGATGAATCGTAGAGACATGACGTTTGGCATGGGCGCTGCCGGCTTGCTGCTGGCCGCTGCCGAGCAGGCTCGCGCTCAGGCCGGGCCTTCAAGCCCGGCGCCGAGCTTCGCCATGCTGGTCCATCCGAAGATGATCCTGATCGACCTCGTCGGGCCGCAGAGCGTCTTCAACCTCACTGGCGGAAAAATCCATCTGGTCGGGAAGGACCGCACGCCTGTGCCGACGGAGCTCGGCATACCCGTCACGCCGACGACAAGCTTCGCGGACTGCCCGCGCGACGTGGACGTGCTCTTCGTGCCGGGCGGTCTCGACGGCACCGTCGCCCTGCTCGACGATGCCGAAACGCTGGCCTTCATTCGAGAGGTCGGTGGCAAGGCCCGCTACGTCACCGGGGTCTGCACCGGCACGTTGCTGCTCGGGGCGGCGGGCCTCCTGCAAGGCCGCAAGGCGACCGGCCACTGGTACATCCGTGACCTGCTCCCGCTCTTCGGCGCGATCCGCTCCGACGAGCGGGTCGTCACCGATGGCAAGCTCGTCACGGGCGGAGGCGCCACCGCAGGGCTCGATTTCGGCCTGGCGCTCGGCGCGCAACTGATGGGCGAGGAGTGGGCGCGGCGCGCGCAGCTCGTCCTTGAATATGATCCGCAGCCGCCCTTCGACAGCGGTTCTCCCGCCCGGGCCGGTCAGGCGCTGACCGATGACGTCCTGCGTCGCCGGGCCCGAGCGCTCGCCGCCGCACGCGAGGCCGCCGGTCGCGCTGCGAACCGGCTCAAGGGCTGATGCGATGGCGCATCACCCTCGCCGATTTCGGCCTTCCTCGCTTCCTCATTCGGCAGGCCGTCCGCCTGTCGCATCCCCGCCGTGCGAGCGGCCTTACACTCCAAGGACAATTGCCATGAAGTCTCTTCTCGCCCTCGCGGGCCTCGTTGTGGCTGGCCCGGCGCTGGCCCATGTCACTCTCGAAAACCAGTCGGCTCCTGTGGGCGCGACCTATAAGGCGGTGCTGCGCGTGCCGCATGGCTGCAAGGGCGCCGCGACCACGAAGGTCCGGGTTCAGATTCCCGAGGGTGTCATCGCGGTGAAGCCGATGCCGAAGCCCGGCTGGGCCCTCGAAACGGTCAAGGGAAAGTACGAGAAATCCTATGACTATTACGGCACGCCGACTGCCGAGGGCGTCAAGGAAGTGGTCTGGAGCGGCGGCAGGCTGCTCGACGAGCACTATGACGAGTTCGTGCTGCGCGGCTATCTCACCAAGGATTTGAAGGCCGATACCACGCTCCATATTCCGGTCGTGCAGGAATGCGAAGGCGGCGCGGCCGAACGCTGGATCGAGATCCCCGCCGCCGGCAAATCGGCCGACGACTACAAGTTCCCGGCTCCGGGCGTGAAGCTCACGCCTGCCAAGTGACCCGGTCAGTGGCGGAGCGCTCAGGCGCTCCGCCACGAGGATGTACTATGTTTGCCCACCTAACCCGTTGCCTGCTGTTCGTTCTCGTCCTGCTGGCTTGCGCCGGAGCGCCCCGCTTTGCCTGGAGCCATGCCGCGCTGAACGGTGCGACGCCTGCCGATGGCAGTGTGCTCGCGGCCGCCCCGCAGCAGGTCGAGCTGGTCTTCAGCGAGCCCGTCTCGCCCCTGGCGCTGCGGCTCGTCGGGCCGGATGGCGGGGCGCAGGCGCTCGGCCGTTTCGCTCTGAAGGACCGCACCGTTGCGATCGAGCTTCCCGCCGCGCTCACCAACGGCACCTATGCGCTGAGCTGGCGCGTGGTGTCCGAGGATGGTCATCCCGTCGGCGGAGCGCTGGTCTTCTCGGTCGGTGCGCCGGGCGGAACGGCGCCCGCTCTCGGAGAGCAGGCCGACAATCCGGTCCGCCTTCTGGTCTGGCTCAGCCGCCTCGGACTCTATCTCGGCCTGTTCCTCGGCTGCGGTGCGGCCGCAAGCCGGGCATGGGTCGGTCCGCTCGGTCGTGGGGCCAGACGTTTCGCGAGCGCGATGGCGGGGCTCGGCCTGCTCTGCCTGCCGGTCGCGCTCGGAGCGCAAGGGCTCGATGCGCTCGGTGCTTCGCTCGGCGCCATCTTCCAGCCGGCCGTCTGGAAAGCCGCTGCGGCCACCAGCTATCTCTGGACCGTCATCCTCGCGGCCATCGCCCTGATGCTGGCCTTCGTCGGCATCCGCTGGCCGGCAAGGGGCGCAGGCATCGTCGGCCTCATCTCGGCGTTGCTTGCCGGCCTCGCGCTCGCGAGCAGCGGCCATGCCAGCGCCGCGTCTCCGCAATGGCTGATGCGTCCGGCGGTATGCCTGCATGCGGGCGCGATCGCCGCCTGGGTCGGGGCATTGTTCCCGCTGGCGCTGGCTTTGCGGGGTGAGGCTGGCAAGGAGGCGCTGCGGCGCTTCTCCGCCGGCATCCCGTTCGTCGTCGCCATGCTGCTGCTCAGCGGCGTCGTTCTGGCCTGGGTGCAGGTCGAGACGCCGGCCGCGCTGCTCGCGACGGCCTATGGCCGGGTCCTGCTCGCCAAGCTCGCGCTCGTCGCCTTCATCTTCCTGCTGGCAGGCTTCAACCGCTGGCGCCTGACGCGACGGGTCGAAGCCGGAGACTTTCCGGCCGCGCGCGCCATGACGCGCATCATCGCCGTCGAATTGGCAGTGCTGGTCGTGGTCTTAGGGCTGGCGGCGCTGTGGCGCTTCACGCCGCCGCCGCGCGCGATCCTGGCGGTGCAGGCGCAGCCGGCTTCCGTCCATATCCACACCTTGCAGGCGATGGCCGATGTCACGGTCACGCCCGGTCGGGCCGGTCCTGTCGCGGTCGAGATCGTCCTGATGAACGGCGAGTTCGGCCCGCTGCCGGCCAAGGAACTCAACCTCGGCTTCAGCAACGCTGCGGCCGGTATCGAGCCGATTGAGCGCCGCGCGCGGCTGGGGCAGGACGGCATCTGGCGGATCGATGCCCTGACCCTGCCGGTGGCCGGCCGTTGGGAGGTCGAGCTTGAGATTCTGATCTCGGATTTCGAGATGCGGCGGATCAAGGATGTGGTCGTGATCCGCCCTTGAATTTGAAGAGCGGGCGAGGCAGCCCCGTCCGCTCTTCACTGAGCCGGATCGCTCAGCGGAAGGGCGGCGAGTATTGCAACCCGCCTTCGGTCCAGAGTGCGTTGGGGCCACGCTGGAGCTTCATCGGCGAATTCATGCCGAGATTGCGCTCGAAGCTTTCGCCGTAATTGCCGATCGCGGCGACGATCCGCACCGCCCAGTCATTGGAGACGCCGAGGCCCTCGCCGTATTTTCCGTCCTTGCCAAGGAAGCGGCGGATCTCGGGATTGGCCGAGGTTTCCGCCAGCTCCCGGACATTGGCCTTGGTTACGCCGAGCTCCTCGGCATTGATCAGGGCAAAAAGCGTCCAGCGCACGAGGTTGAACCAGGTATCGTCGCCGCTGCGCACCCACGGACCGAGCGGCTCCTTCGAGATCACCTCGGGCAGCACCAGATGCTCGCTCGGATCGCGGAACTTGAGCAGGTTGGCCGAAAGCGCGGATACGTCGGTGGTGTAGGCGTCGCAGCGCCCGGACTCATAGGCCTTCAGGGCATCCTCCGAGGTCCCGAAGGCCGCGACCTCGTATTTCATCTTCGTGCGGCGGAAATAATCGGCGAGGTTGAGTTCGCTCGTTGTGCCCTGCGCGACGCAGATCGAAGCGCCGTCGAGCTTGCTCGCGCTGGCGACGCCGAGCTTCTTCGGCACCATGAAGCCTTGGCCGTCATAGTAGTTCACGCCGGTGAAAGTGACGCCCTGGCCGGAATTGCGCGCCAGCGTCCAGGTCGTCGTGCGCGGCAGCACGTCGACTTCGCCCGCCTGCAGGGCGATCAGGCGATCTTTCGATGTCAGCGGCACGAAGGAGGCCTTCTCCGTGTCGTTGAAGATCACCACTGCCAGCGCCCGGCAGATATCGATATCGAAGCCCTGCCAGCGGCCATTGGCATCCTGGGTCGAGAAGCCGGCGACGCCGGTGCTGGTGCCACAGATGATCTTGCCGCGGTCGCGGATCGTCTTGAGCGTATCGGCGGCCGCAGGCTGTGCCGTGAGGCAGGCTGCTGCGAGGGCCGCACCCAGCCCGGTGAAGAGCATCTTCATGGTCATTCCCCTTCGTTTTTGTGTTTCGGAGGCCGTCTTCGGGCAAAGTCCTTCCGCCACGGCGCGGGCGTCGCGCCATGTCCTCGTCATCGCAATTCTGGCGCTGCTTCCGGTCAGGCCGCCTTGCTTGCGGAGGCTTGCCCGAGCACCGACAGCAGCCGGCTCAGATCGGCCCAGAGCTCGCCTGGCTCCTCGAGACCGATGCTGATGCGCAGCAGCGGGCCTTTCGCGGTCCAGGCCGTAGCGGTGCGATCCGGCGCGATCGCCTGCGGCGCGACGAGGCTGCGCGTGCCGCCCCAGGATGCGCCGATCGCGAAGACGCGCAGCGCGCTCAAGGCTGCGCTCATGGTGTCGTCGTCGACCGGCTTCAGCACGAGGCTGAACAGGCCGGACGAGCGGCCCATGTTGCGCTTCCAGACCGCGTGGCCGGGACTGGAGGGCAGGGCCGGATGCAGCACGCGCTCGACCATGGGGTGATCGACGAGCCGGCGGGCGAAATCCTCGGAAACCCCGCCCATATGGGCGACGCGCAGGCCCATGGTCTCGATGCCGCGCAGCGCCAGCTGGCATTCGTCCGGCGAGACGCCGACGCCGAAACCGCGCAGCGTCTCCTTCATCTTCTGGCGCAGGCCCATGTCCCGGACCGTCACCGAGCCGAGCAGCAGGTCGGAATGGCCGCCGACATATTTGGTCAGCGCCTCGCAGGCGAAATCGGCGCCGTGCTCCAGCGGCTTGAAGATCAGCGGCGTCGCCCAGGTGTTGTCGCAGCCGACGAGCGCGCCCTTGGCCTTGGCCGCCGCGGCGATGGCGGGCACGTCCTGCACCTCCATCGTGTTCGAGCCGGGCGACTCGACCCAGACCAGCTTGACGGTCTCGTCGATCAGATCGGCGATGCCGGCCTCGATCAGCGGGTCGTAGACGCCATAGGCTATGCCGCGCGGTTCGAGAAATTCGGCGCAGAAGCTGCGTACCGGCGGATAGACATGGTCGGGGATCAGCACCTTGTCGCCGGGCATCAGCACCGACAGCATCACGATGGTCACGGCCGCCTGCCCGGAGGGCACGAGCACGGTGCGCGTCCCATCATGCAGCACCGTCAGTTGCGCTTCCAGCGTGCGGGTCGTCGGGGTGCCGTGCAGGCCGTAGGTATAGCCGTCGAAGCCGCGATATTTGCGGGCCATGAAGCTCGCGCCATCGGGATAGACGATGGTGGAGGCGCGATGCGTCGGCACGGCGAGCGAGGCATAGCCCTCCTCGTTGACGGCCGGGTGGTGAACGCAAAGTGTCAGGTCATGCATGGTCGGTTTCCCTCGCTCGGGAAATCCTCGATCACCCCTGAAAAGCGGGCAATCAGCCAAATGGCATGGCTCGATGCCGGATTGTTATGGTTTCAGCGTGCCGCCATCAGGCAGTCGATGAAATCGCGCACCAGCTGCGATTTCGGCCGGTCCGGCGGCAGGATCAGGAAGCTGCGGCTCTGCACCGCCGGCTCGAACGGGCGCAGCACGATCCGGCTCTGGTCATGGCCTGCGATCGCATAGGGGCTGACGAGCCCGACGCCGACGCCTTGCGCGACCAGCGCGCAGACGGTCGCGGCATAGATCGTCTCGACGACGACGCGGGGCGGCGGCGCCCCGGCCTCCGACATGATCATGTCGAAGCGCTGGCGGGCGCGATCCTCCGGCACATAGGCGACGAAATCGACGCCCGACAGATCGTGCGGTCCGATGCTCTCGCGCTCCGCGAGCGGATGGCCTAGCGGCATGGCGCAGAGCGCGCGCGGCTGCACGAAGGGCTGGTGCACGACCCCCGTGACATCGATTTCGTCGGCGGCGAGCCCGATATCGTAGATGCCGGAGGCGACGCCGTCCCGCACGTCCCGGGAGGGCAGGACCATCAGCGTGACGGTCGCGTCGGGGCGCAGGTTGCGGAAGCGCAGCACGGCGTTGGGAACGATCGAGGAGCTCAGCGCCGACAGCGTCGCGACCCGCAGCTGGCCGGCGCCATAGTCGCGGATGCGGGCGGCGCCGGCACGCAGCCGGTCCATGCCGCGGAAATTGGCCTCGACCTCGGCGAAGAAGGTTCGTCCTTCGGGCGTGGGCACGATGCGGTTGCGCACCCGGTCGAACAGGGCGAAGCCCAGCGACCGTTCAAGCTCAGCGATCAGCCGGCTAACGCCTGGCTGGGTGACGCCCAGGATCTCGGCCGCCCGCGACACGGTTCCGGCCTTCATCACGGCAGCGAAGACTTCGATCTGGCGGCTGTTCAAGATTCGCGCGTCCGGTCCATGCAATCGGCGCGATGCTAGCGCATCGGCCCGAAAAGTGGAGCGCGATTTTCGGGCAAAGCCGATGCAAGATCAAAGCGCTAGAGGATCGGGTCGAATACGATATTCAGCCCGATCCTCTAGCGCATTCTGCCGGAAAGCGGACCGTCTGATGGGCCGGAATCAACGCGTGAACGCGCCGAGGCCGGCCGTCGCGACAGAGGGGCGCGTCAGACCCAGGCCCAATGGCAGCGGCGGACGCGCCGGCCGAAGCGGTCCCGGAACGTGCGGCATACCCGCACCTGCCGGCGTGCGTGCCGGCGCCGATGCGGCGGCGGGCCATGCGGGTGTCGGCCACGATGGCCCTGCGACCAGTCCGCCTCGACCCCGTCCGGCAGCGCCGCCACCGTTTCATGCGAGGAAGGGGTGGCTCCTGCGGTGCAGGTCGGGGAGGCCGCGGAAGCCTCTGCGTTGATCAGGGCTCCGAAAGCCCCCGATCCGACGCCGAGCAAGCCAAGTAGAAAAGATCGCCGGTCCACTGCGTAAATCCTCCAGGCATATCGAGGCGGTCGAAGTGAGTTTATGGCCACGAAATTGGAAAGATGTCAGCCGTTCAACACGGTGGTTGTTCAAGCCGTTCAAGCAGTCACGCTCGCCTTTGCTTCCTGTGTCAAGTCGATCGGGTCTGAAGGTCGTGTGGGTCCTGCTTTTGGGATTGGGCGTACAGATTTTGGGATTCTCGGAGGATGCATTTGCGATTCCGCGGCATAGGGTCGGGTGGATTCAGGTGCTCGAATGCGACGACAATGTCTCGTTGTCGGTTGGGTTTCGGGCATGGTCTGAAATGCGTCGACTTCGAGAGGAAATGTCCAAGATGCGGTTGAAATTCGCCGTCCTCGCCATCGGTCTGGCCCTTGCAGGCTGCAACACCAACTCGGCCGACCAGCGGACGCTCGGTGGCGCTGCGATCGGCGCCGGCACGGGCGCCATCGTCGGCGGCATTGCGGGTGGCGGCCGTGGCGCGGCGATCGGTGCCGCCGTGGGCGGCGTCACCGGCGCCGTGATCGGCCGGGCGACCACGCCCAACAACTGTCTCTACCGTGACCGTCAGGGCCGCGTCTTCGAGGCGCGCTGCCCCTGAGATCGCATATCGGCTTCAGCCATTGGGCGGTGTTGCACAGCGATGCCGCCCGACGGCATGATCCGTAATGCGCCGGAGCGGGAAGGGCATGGCATGACGAGCAGGCGAACGGTTCTGGCGGGGTTTCTCGGTTTGGCCGGAGCAGTCTTGCTGCCCAGTCTTCCAGGCCATGCCGCGGCTGCGGATCCGGAGGCCTTGGCGCCTGAAACGGCCAACGCGCTCGATCGGGCCGAGGCCGAATTCAGTCAGCGGCCGCAACTCTATTACAATCGCCAAAGGCAGCTTCGTCGGCAGTCGCATACCCGGCCGGAGCGTCCGCCGCGCGTGGACCCGCGCCGTTCGCGGCGCAGATGGCGGCCCGCGCAACCGCCGGCATCGCGCTGATGGCATGCGGCGAGGCCTGCGCAACAAGGCCGGCCTCCGGCATCCCGTCATTCCATTCGCCGTTACGGCCTCCCGCGCCCGTGCGATCGACTGCAGGGCGAGCACCGGAGTGTGTCGCTCCAAAGCGGGGTTGATCAGCTCCGGATTTGCGGCTCTCATGCCGGACGTTCCGCTTGGCTCCGGTGGACAGCGGGAAGGTGGTTGCAACTGCCGCAGGCAATCGGTCCGGCCTCGACGCAGACCGGGCCGCAAGGAGGGACGATGACAAGCAAGCCCGCATGTTCTCGCAGCGCTCGGTGGCCATCCGTCAGCGTGATGGCCTGCAGCGTGGCGCTGCCGCTTCTTCTTGCGGGCTGCGGCGGCGGCGAGAGCCTCCCGCCTGTCGCGAGCGGCAGCGCGGCGGGTGCGTCTGCTCCGGCCCCTGCCAATGTTTCGCGCGACGCCCTGGTCGGGCGCTGGGGTGTTGCCTCCTTCCACACGGAGAAGGATCGCAAGCGCACGGAGGCCGAGGCGCGGGGCCAGTGCAAGCAGCCCTATGTGATCGCCAAGGGGCCTGGCGACGGCGTGATGATGCATGTCGCGGATGATCCCAAGCTCTACGAACTCAGGCTGAAGGCCGGCCCCGGCGGCAAGAATTATCTCGGCTTCGAGGCGCCGGCCGGCGATCCGCAGGATCGCGAGTTGCTCTCGGTGAAGCCGAAGGAGATCGTGGCGCGCTTCGTCGATCCCGATGCCAATGCCCGTTACGGCAC
The DNA here is from genome assembly GCF_037147855.1 of Allobosea sp. MMO-172. NCBI lineage: Bacteria > Pseudomonadati > Pseudomonadota > Alphaproteobacteria > Hyphomicrobiales > Alloboseaceae > Allobosea > Allobosea sp. MMO-172. The sequence goes on from NZ_JBBCUM010000010.1 coordinate 127,223, forward strand.
CTTCATCTACAGCCGCTGCGGCTGATCGGAGGCGATGAGATGAACCACGGCATCCGCACCGCCCTGCTTGCCTCCGGTCTCGGCTTCGCGGCGCTCTTCGCCACGCAGGCCGGGGCGCAGCCGCGCCCGCCGGGGGCGATCCAGGAAACCATGGATATCGGCGACGAGCCGGGCCGTGTGTCCACCGAGGAAGCCACGATCACCGATGGGCCCTATGCCCGCCAGATGGTGCTGTTCCGTTCGAACGAGGCGCCGGGCACGGTGGTGATCCATTCGGCCGAGCGCTTCCTCTATGTGGTGCAAGGCAATGGCCGCGCTCTGCGCTATGGCATCGGCGTCGGCCGCGAGGGTTTTACCTGGTCCGGCCAGGTTCAGGTCAGCCGCAAGGCGGAATGGCCGGACTGGCGCCCGCCGCCGGAGATGCTGCAGCGCCAGCCCTATCTACCGCGCTTCATGGCCGGCGGCCCGGGCAACCCGATGGGCGCGCGCGCGCTCTATCTCGGCTCCACCGTCTTCCGCATCCACGGCACCAATCAGCCGGAGACGATCGGTCAGGCGATTTCGTCTGGCTGCTTCCGGCTCGCCAATGGTGACATCGCCGATCTCTACGAGCGCGTGCCGGTCGGCACCAAGGTCGTTATCCGCCACAAGGCGACGCTGTAACCGCTACCGCTGACTCGCAGAAGGAACGGACAGACATGTCGAAGGTTTCCTGGTTTCGCCGCAGCGGTCTTGGTCTTGCCGCGCTCTTTGGGCTCGCCCTTCCCGCCGGTGCCGGCACGCTCGAGAACGTCAAGCAGCGCGGCACGCTGCAATGTGGCGTCAGCGAGGGCGTGCTCGGCTTCTCCGAGAAGGATGCGCAGGGCAACTGGCGCGGCTTCGATGTCGATTTCTGCCGTGCCGTGGCTGCGGTCGTGCTGGGCGACGCGAGCAAGGTCGCCTTCACCCCGCTCTCGGCGAGCGAGCGTTTCGACGCCCTGAAGGGCGGCAAGGTCGATCTTCTCGCGCGCAACTCGACCTGGACGCTGGGCCGCGAGGCCGAGCTCGGCCTCGCCTTCGCCGGCATCACCTATCACGACGGGCAGGGTTTCCTGGCCAAGCGCGCGCTCAAGGTCGATACGGCGCTGTCGCTCGACAAGGCGAAGATCTGCGTCGAGGCCGGCACCACGACGCAGCTCAACCTCGCCGATTTCTTCAAGGCCAACTCGATGACCTATGAGGAAAAGGTCTATCCGAGCGCGGCCGAGGCGCTCTCCGCCTTCCAGTCCGGGCAATGCGATGTGCTGACCCGCGACCAGTCGGCCCTGCATGGCGAGCGGCTCAGGCTCGCGACGCCGGCCGAGGCGATCGTGCTGCCGGATGTGATCTCGAAGGAGCCGCTCGGGCCGGTCGTGCGCAGCGACGATTTTCCCTGGTTCACTCTGGTGAAATGGGTCAATTTCGCTCTGGTCAATGCCGAGGAACTCGGCATCTCCAGTGCCAATCTCGACGAGGCCATCAAATCCCAGAAGCCCGACGCGCGCCGCTTCACCGGTGCGGAAGGCGGCTTCGGCAAGGCGCTCGGTCTTGAGGCCGACTGGGCGGTCCGCGCCGTCAAGGCGGGCGGCAACTATGCCGAAATCTACGAGCGCAATCTCGGCACCGGCTCGAAGCTCGGCATCCCGCGCGGGCTGAACCAGCTCTGGAGCATGGGCGGCGTTCTCTACGCTCCGCCGCTGCGCTGAGGCGGCGATCCCCTTACGATGCCGCGCCCTCTGAAGGCGCGGCATTTGCTTTTCGTCTTTCAGCGCCCGCGGCGCCAGGGCGGAGGCGGCAGCGGGCGGCGGTTACGCTGGCGATAGCGGTGCCAGTTCTTCCGCCGTGGCCTTGTCTGGCCCGGGCGGGCTGGAAGCGTAGCGGCGCCCGGCGCTCTCGGCTGCGGCGGTCCTTGCGTGAATTCGGCGCCCAGCGTGTCGAGCGCGCTTGAAGCGGCGGCCGGTCGATCATCGCGCGGCGAGGCTTCGGCGGTCACGGCGGCCAGAACGCCACCGAGAAGTGCGGTCAGAAATGCCCTGCGTTTCATCTGCAACCTTAAGTCTAGTGGTTGTTGTTCATGCCGTCGGAGCATGGTGCGATACGTTGGACCTGCCCGGTAGGGTTTCACAAGCGCTGATCGCTCTTTCGAGTGAACGCTTCATTTATGCGGGGTTGTGCTCTCGCATCGGCAAAAACCATTGCGAGCGCGACGAATATCTTGTCGCGGAGGGGGCTGTCGACGGAGAGTCTCAATCCTTGACGCTGCGTCCCAAAATCGAATCCTGCATCGCAGTGCAGCGAACCTTAACTTGTCGGCGCGAGGGCGGTTACCTACGGTTCGTCCCGCATGAGAATCTTCAAGACGATGAGCGGGCGGCCTGGCGCGCCGCGGGACAGCGCGGGCGCGTGCCGACCCCGCGTGAGGTCCCTTGCTGCGGTCGTTCTCGCGGCTGTGCTCACGGCCTGCGCCTCGACGCCGCGCGGATTGTTGCAGCCCGTGGCTGCCGTTCCCGGCACGGACAGCGTCAATATGCTGACGGCAACGACGCGCGCGCCATCGGATGATCCCGGAATCCTCTTCAGCGGCGAACGCGGCGAGACGGTTTCCTTCCAGAATATCGTCGTCTCGATCCCGCCGGGCCGCGAGCCCGGCACGATTCAGCTGCCGCGATCGGTGCCGGGCGATCCTGCCCGGGATTTCGTGGTGACGGCCTCCACGGCGTTGTCGAAAGACCGACTTGCCAAGTGGTTCAGATCGGCCAGCGGCCGTAGTAAGCGCGTCTTTGTCTTCGTGCATGGCTTCAACACGCCGTTCGACCGCGCGGTCTTCCGTTTCGCGCAACTCGCGCATGACGCCGACGCCGATGCGGCTCCGGTCCTCTTCTCCTGGCCCTCGCGCGGCTATCTGCTCGACTACAGCCGGGACTTTGACAACGCCTCCTACTCGCGCTCGGATCTCGCGGACCTGCTTGAGGTCGCCGTCGCCGGTCCCGATGTCCGTGAGGTGGTGATCCTGGCTCACTCGATGGGGAGCTGGCCCGCCGTCGAGGCGGTCAGGCAGATCGCGCTGCGGAAGGGTGGCGTCCCGCGCAAGATCAGCAACCTCATCCTGGCGTCGCCCGATCTCGATGTCGGCGTCTTTCGCCGGCAGGTCGAGGATATGGGGCCGAAGCGCCCGCAGATCACGCTGTTCACGGCGCAGCACGATCGCGCCCTGCAGGTCTCCCGGTTCATCGCGCGTGGCGCGACCCGGCTCGGCGGCATCGATCCGACGCAGGAGGAATATCGCCGCCAGTTCGCCGGGCAGGCCGGGATCACGGTGATCGATCTTTCTGCCGTGAGCGCCGGTGATCGTCTGAACCACGACCTTTTCGCCGCAAGCCCCGATGCCGTGCGCCTGATCGGCGGGCGCCTGCTGCAGGGGCAAGTCATCACCGATTCCGATGTTCCTGCGCCGGTTGCGGCAGCGGGCGTGATCGGTTCGGCTGCGACGATGCTGGTCACCGCGCCGATCCGCGTCTTCGATGCGGCGACGACGCAATAGGGTTGACGGCGTCTGTTGCGGAAGGAGATACTTGGGGGTCTTCTTGAGAATAAGTATAAAATTATCGATATTGTTCGGCCGGGATCGTTTGACCTGAGTCAATTTTGCCTGAATTGATCCAGTGTTAGGGTTCGATCCTGCATTTCGCTTTTCGCGCGAAATGCATCATGATCGGGGAATCTGATACCGGCTTTCTCTCGGGGCGGCGTGAGAAGGAGCATCAGCATGTTTGCGGTGCCGCATTTGCGCACGGCGGGACTACGGGCGCAGGACCAGTTCGACGCCTGGCGCTCCCTGCACAAGGATACGATCGAGCTTCTCCCGACAGGAGAGGTCTCGACGGGTTTTGTCGCCGAGTTCTCGTCCTGGAACCTCGGCGAGCTCGTGCTGACGCATGTCGTCTATGCGGGCGCGCCCGGCCGGCAGTGGCGGCATCGCCCCAAATCCTATCTCGACCATTGGTGCCTGGTGCTGGCGCGGACGATCACGGCTGACGGCGTGGCGTGCGAGGACCTGAGCTTCCGGTCGCTGGCATTGCCCTTCGATGGGCAGGCTCAGGACAGCGAGGTCATCACGCTCTATTTGCCGCGCGACCGCCGTCCCGCGGATGAGCAGCGCTTCGACGACGCCCATGGCCTTGCTGTCAGCGAAGAATTCGCGCCCCTGCTGACCGGCTATATGGACGGGCTGGTCCGGCGGCTGCCCTTCGTCGCCCCCGAGCATGCGGCCAGTCTCGAGGTGCCGACCAAGGCGCTCGTCGCGGCCTGCGTCGCGCCCCGGCCTGTCGGGCAGGATCTGGCGCGGCATCTGCCGGGCTCCGTGCTGATCGACAGGGCGAGGGCCGTCGTGCGCCAGAACATGGCCTCCCCTGATTTCGGACCCGAGCGCCTGGCCCGGCTCCTGGCCATGTCCCGCTCCAAGCTCTACCGGCTGTTCGAAAGCAGCGGCGGCGTGGCGCATTTCATCAACAGGGAGCGTCTGCGCGAGGCTCACTATCGGCTGAGCTCCCATCATTCCGCGCGCTCGATCCATGCCATCGGCAACGAGGTCGGCTTCTCCGACCACTCGACCTTCAGCAGGGCCTTTCGGCGCGAATTCGGCTACAGTCCGACCGAAGCGCGCGAGCGCGGCCTCGTCCGCTATTTCGCCGACGAGCCCGATGCCCCCGGCGTGGCCGAGCGGTGCTGAGCCGCTCGTTCCTGCGGAAAAGGACAGGGCTTTCGGCCGGAGGCGAACCCGCCGGGCATCCGGCGGTCGCGCCGGATGTGCCCGTGGGCCGGCTGGCGCTGCTCTATGCCTGCCTGTTCTTCGAGCTGGGCGTCAATCTTCCGTTCTTCCCCCTCTGGCTCAAGGCGCAAGACCTCGACGCGGATGCGATCGGCATCGTCCTTGCCGCGCCGCTGCTGACCCGGATCGTCGCGAACCCGACCGTTGGCGCGCTCGCGGACCGGAGCGGGCGCATCGCCGTCGTGCTGACGCTGTGCGCGGTGCTGGTCGCTGCGGGGACGGGGCTCCTGACCGTCGCGAACGGCTTCTGGCCGATCCTTCTCGTGGTGATCGCCATCGCGCTGGCGCAAGGTCCGCTCATCGCGCTGGCCGACACGATGACGCTGGAGCGCCTTGCCCGTGTTGTCAGGCCCGAGCTGACCTATGGCCGTGTCCGTCTCTGGGGGGCGCTGGGCTTTGCGGCCGCCAATCTCATCGCCGGCTGGGCGCTTGAATGGTTTTCGGCCGCTGCGATCATCGTTCTGCTGCTGACATCGGCGATCGCCACGGCGGTCGCGGCCGCGAGCTGCATGACGGTGGCGCCTGGCGAGGTGGCCGGCACGGGGCAGGGCGATCGCTGGCCGGCGCCCCCTCTTTTCCTGGCTTGTGCGATCGGCGGCGCCGCAATGGTGCAGGCGAGCCATGCGGCATTCTATGGATTCGGTGCGTTGCACTGGCAGGCAGCCGGGGTCTCCGGCCCCATGATGGGCGGGTTATGGTCGCTCGGGGTCCTGTCCGAGGTCGTTCTGTTCGCTTGCCTCGGCTATCGGATGAGCGGGGCAGGCAGTGCCGCCGGCCTGCTGGTCGCGGCAGCCGCAGCGGCGATCCTGCGCTGGGCGGCCATGGCGCAGGATCCCGGCATTCCGGCGCTGGTGGGCCTCCAGCTGACGCATGGCGTGACGTTCGGCGTCACCCATCTCGGCAGCATCTTCCTGCTTTCACGGCTGGCGCCCGGCCGGATGCAGGCGAGCGCCCAGGCCTGGCTGGCCGGGAGCTGGGCCGGCCTGATGGCCGTCCTGACGGCGCTGTCCGGCTGGCTTTACGAGGGTTGGGGTGAGGGAATCTATCTCGTGATGGCCGCGGTTGCCGGGGCCGGTCTGCTTCTGCTGGCGCCGGTCGCCCTCGGCTTGCGGCGCCTCGCTATCGGGGTGTCGTCGCAGCAACAAATGAGATGAGCAGCCCAGAGTTGGGATTCTGAGCTGATCCGTGTTCCCGCCCGTATTGCTAGCGTTCCCCGGATTTCGCGGGTGCAGCAAGCGCCTGCGGGCAGGTGAAGGCCGCGGTCGTCAGGGGATGGAGTTCGATGCAGAGACAAGGCTTGCGGCACTCCGGCGCGCAGCTGGCGGCAGCAATGGCCGGAGGCTTGGCATGAGACTCGGCATGAGGCGTGGCGATGCCTTGCCCGGTGCGGGCAGCCTTCTGGCCATGGCAGCGGTCGCGCTGGCCGTTGCGTCCTGCAATAGCGAGGACAAGGCGCCGCCTCCGCCGGTTCGTCCGGTGCGCACGGTGACGGTCGAGCCGCCGCGCCAGGCCCCCGATCTCAGCTTCACCGGTCATGTCGAGGCGCAGAACCAGGCTGCGTTGGCCTTCCGCATCGGCGGCCGTCTGGCGGAACGTCTCGTCGGGGTGGGAGCGAATGTCCGCGAGGGCGAGGTCGTCGCGCGGCTCGACCCCGAGAACGAGCTCAACGATCTTCGCTCGACCCAGGCGGCGCTGGCCGCTGCCGAGGGCGATCTGCGCAAGGCGGAGAACCAGTTCCAGCGGCAGAGCCATCTGCTTGAGCGGCACATCACCACGCAGGCGGATTTCGACGCCGCCCGGCAGGGTTTGACCGCGGCGCGCGCCCAGGTCGAGGCCGCGCAGGCGCGCGTCCGTTCGGCGGAGGATCTCGTCGGCTTCACGACGCTGAAGGCCGACGCGCCGGGCGTCGTCACCCGCGTCGGCGCCGAGCCGGCCGAGGTCGTAGCCGCCGGCCGGATGATCGTCCAGCTGGCGCGCCGCGACGGCCGCGACGCCGTGTTCGAGATACCTGCCGATCTGGTGCGCCGCCTCGTGCCGGGCATGCCGGTGCGGGTCGCATTGAGCGGGGATGCCGGCACGGAGGCCACCGGCCGTGTCCGCGAGATCGCGCCACAGGCCGATCCCGTGACCAGGACCTTCAGGATCAGGGTCGGGCTCACCGATCCCGCGCCATCCTTCCGGCTGGGCGCGGCGGTCTCGGGAGCGGTTCGTGCCGAGGGGGCCGGCGGCATCGCCATCCCTGCGACGGCGCTGACGCAGCAGGACCAGAAGGTCGGTGCCTGGGTCGTCGACCCGAAGACGCTGACCGTTTCGCTGCGCCGGCTGGAGGTGGCCAGTGCCGACCCCGCCGCCGCCAGCATCTCCAAGGGATTGCAGGTGGGCGACATCGTCGTCACCGCCGGCGCCGGGCTTCTTCGTGAAGGTCAGAAGGTGCGCCTGATCGGAGCCGAGCCGCGATGAGCTTCAATCTGTCGGAATGGGCGCTGAAGAGCCGCTCGGTCGTCATTTATCTCATGGTGGTGGCGGTCGTCGCCGGTGTCTTCGCCTTCATCAGGCTCGGCCGCAACGAGGACCCGGCCTTCGTCATCAAGACCATGGTGGTCTCCGCCGTCTGGCCCGGCGCCAGCATGGAAGAGACCTTGAGCCAGGTCACGGAGCGCCTCGAACGGCAGATCGAGGAGACGCCCGGCCTTGACAGCGTGCGCAGCTTCACCCGGCCCGGCGTGACCACGATCTTCGTCAACCTCAAGGGCGACGTGCCCGGCCGTCAGGTGCAGGACACCTGGTACCGGGTGCGCAACCTGATCGCGGACATGCGCCACACCCTGCCGTCGGGCACGCTCGGACCGTTCTTCAACGACCGCTTCGGCGACACCTTCGGCATCATCTACGGCTTCACCTCGGATGGTTTTACCAGCCGCGAATTGCGCGACCATGTCGAGTCCATCCGGTCGCGGCTGCTGCTCGTGCCCGATGTCTCGAAGATCGAGATCATCGGCGCGCAGGACGAGCGCATCTTCATCGAGTTTTCGGTGCGGGAGCTCGCCAATCTCGGGCTCGATCGCGGTGGCCTGCTTGCCGCCCTGCAGGCCCAGAACGTGGTCCGGCCGGCGGGCGAAATCCAGACGCAGGACGAAAAGTTCTCCGTGCGCGTCTCCGGCGCCTTCCAGTCGGAAGCCGACCTGCTGAACATCAACTTCCCGGTCGGCGACCGGATGGTGCGGCTCGCCGATATCGCGACCGTCAGGCGCGGCCAGGCCGATCCGCCGACGCCGATGTTCCGCGTCAACGGCCGCGAGTCGATCGGGCTCGGCATCGCCATGCGCGAGGGCGGCGATATCCTGGCGCTCGGCCGCAACATCAAGAAGGCGATGGACGAGGTCACCGCCGGCCTGCCGCTCGGCATCGAGCCCAATCTGGTGGCCGACCAGGCCGTGACGGTCTCGCATGCGATCGACGATTTCATGATGTCGCTCTGGCAGGCTGTCGGCATCATCATGGTCGTCAGCTTCATCAGCCTCGGCGTGCGGCCGGGCCTCGTCGTCGCGCTCGCGATCCCGCTGACGCTCGCCATCGTCTTCGCCTGCATGCTGGTTGCGGGCATCGACATGCAGCGCATCTCGCTCGGCGCGCTCATCATCGCCCTGGCCTTGCTCGTCGACGACGCGATGACCACGACCGACGCCATGGTCACGCGGCTTGCCGCGGGCGAGGAGAAGATGAAGGCTGCCACCTTCGCCTTCGAGAAATACGCGACCGCCATGTTCGCCGGCACGCTGGTGACGATCGCCGGCTTCGTGCCGATAGGCTTCGCCGCAAGTTCCGCCGGCGAATACACCTTCTCGCTCTTCGCGGTGGTGACGATCGCGCTCGTCGTCTCCTGGTTCGTCGCGGTCCTGTTCGCGCCCGTGCTCGGCGTCGCCATGCTGAAGGCGCCCAAGGCTTCGGCGCAGAGCAAGGAGCCGGGCCGGGTCGAGCGCGGCTTCCGTTCGCTGCTCGCCGGCGCGATCAAGCTGCGCTGGATCACCATCGCCGTGACGCTCGGCCTGTTCGTGGCCTCGATCCTGGCGCTGCCGCTGGTGCCGCGGCAGTTCTTCCCGGCCTCCGACCGGCCCGAGCTGCTGGTCGATCTCACGCTGCCGCAGAACGCCTCGATTTATGCGAGCGAGGATCTCGTCAACCGCTTCGAGGCCTCGCTGAAGGGTGACCCCGATATCGAGCGCTGGAGCACCTATATCGGCCGCGGCGCGATCCGCTTCTACCTGCCGCTGAACGCGCAACTGCCGAACGACTTCTTCAGCCAGGCCGTGATCGTCGCCAAGGACGTGGCGGCGCGCGAACGGGTGCGGACGAAGCTGGAGGCCTTGCTCGCCAAGGAGTTCCCGAACGTCGTCGCGCGCGTCTCGCCGCTCGAACTCGGCCCGCCGGTCGGCTCGCCGGTGCAGTATCGCGTCAGCGGTCCGGACACGGCCGAGGTGCGCTCCATCGCCCTGCGGCTCGGGCAGGTCATCGCGGCCAATCCAAATGCCCGCCATATCAACTTCGACTGGATCGAGCCTTCGCGGGAATTGCGCCTGCGGGTCGATCAGGACGAGGCCCGCCGGCTCGGGCTGAGCTCGGCTGCCGTTGCTGCGATCGTCAACACCGTCGTCTCCGGCACGGTCGTGACGCAGGTGCGCGACTCCATCTATCTGGTCGATGTCGTCGTTCGGGCGCAGGATTCCGATCGCGTCTCGCTCGACACGCTGCGCAGCATGCAGGTCGCGCTGCCGAGCGGCCGCTCGGTGCCGGTCTCGCAATTCGTGAGCTTCAGCTACGGGCTCGAGACGCCGCTGATCTGGCGCCGCGACCGTGTGCCGAACCTGACGGTGGCGGCCGATGTGGCGCCGGGCGTGCTGCCGGATGCCGTCGTCAACGCGCTGCAGCCGTCGATCGACGAGCTGCGCAAGACCCTGCCCGCCGGCTACGGCATCGCCGTCGGCGGCTCGGTCGAGGAAAGCGCGAAGTCGCAAGCCTCGGTCATCGCCGTGATCCCGGTCATGCTGCTGATCATGTTCACGGTGCTGATGGCGCAGCTCAGGAGCTTCAGGCTGTTCGCGATCGTGCTCAGCATCGCGCCGCTCGGGCTGATCGGCGTCGTCGGGGCGCTCCTGCTCTCGGGCAAGCCGCTGGGCTTCGTCGCACTGCTCGGCATCCTCGCGCTGATCGGCATCATCACCAAGAATGCGGTGATCCTGGTCGGCCAGATCGAGGACGAGCGTGCCGCCGGCAAGGGCGTCGTCGAGGCTGCCATCGATGCCGCCGGCACGCGCTTCCGGCCGATCATGCTGACGGCGGTCTCGACCGTGCTCGGCATGATCCCGATCGCGCCGACCGTGTTCTGGGGGCCGATGGCTTTCGCGATCATGGGCGGCCTGCTGGTCGCGACGGTGCTGACCCTGGTTCTGCTGCCCGTCCTCTATGTCGCCGTCTTCGGCGCCGCGACGGGGCGCAGTGGGGCGAAGCGGCCGGCCAGCGCGGGAGGAGCCCTGTCATGAGCGCGATCGTGACGAAGCGGATTCCGCAGAAGACGCTCGGCCGCATGGGCGCCCTCGCGCTCATCGCAGCGGCGCTCGCCGCCTGCCGCAGCGAACAGGCGCCGCCGGCGGAGGCGCGCCCGGTCGGCGTCGTCACCGTCGCTGCGGGGCAGTTCTCGGACGATGTCCAGCTCAGCGGCGAGGTTCAGGCCAAGAAGGATGTCGGGCTTGCCTTCCGCATCGGCGGGCGCGTGCTGGAGCGCCCGGTCAATGTCGGCGACCGGGTCAAGGCCGGTCAGGTCATCGCCCGTCTGGAGCCGGCTCTGGAGCAGAACGCCCTGACGGCGGCAAAGGCCGCGCTGGAGGCGGCGCGCGGCGAGGTCAGCACGGCGCGCAACACCTATGAGCGGCAGGAGCGCCTGATGGCGCAGGGCTTCACCACGCGGCCGCGCTACGATCAGGCGCGGCGCGCACAGGAAACCGCGCAGGCCGCCCTTGAGAATGCGGAAGCACAGGTCGAACTGGCACGGGACCGGCTCGGCTTCACCGAATTGCGCGCGGATGTCGCCGGCGTCGTGACCGCCCGGCAGGTCGAGCCCGGCGAGGTGGTCCAGCCCGGCCAGGTCCTCGTCCAGATCGCGCGCGACGACAGCCGCGATGCCGTCTTCAACGTCCCCGCTACCTTGCTCGATCCGCGCTTCGCCGATGCGAAGATCCGCGTCTCGCTTGCCGACGCGCCCACCGTGATCGCCTATGGCTCGGTGCGCGAGGTCGCGCCGCAGGCCGATCCGGTGACGCGGACCTTTGCCGTCCGGGTCGGGTTGCAGGACCCGCCGGAGGCGATGCGGCTCGGCTCGACGGTCGTCGGCACCATCGAAATCTCGACCGCGGCGATCATAGCCATCCCCGCGAGCGCGCTGACCCAGCAGGGCCGTTCGCCCGCGGTCTGGGTCGTCGATCCCGCCAAGTCGACCGTCTCGCTGCGCGATATCGACGTGCTGCGCTTCGATCCCAGCAAGATCATCCTCTCGCAGGGACTGGCGCCCGGCGAGATGATCGTCTCGGCCGGCGTGCAGGCCCTGCATCCCGGCCAGCGCGTCAGGCCGCTGCCGGGCCCGCAATCCGCCGCGGCTTCGCCGCAGCGGCCGTGAGGAAGGCCAGCGCCGGCCTTCTTCATTCCGGAAGCTTTCCGGCCTGACCGGCTGGCTGCCGGTTCGTTCTCACCCACGCGTACGGAGTCATCGACATGAGTGATCTCGTCTTCATCGCCTTCCCGACGGAACAGAAGGCCGAGGAGGTCCGCCAGAAGGTCCTCTCCCTGCAGCGCGAATATCTGATCGAGCTGGGTGACGCCGTCGTCGTGGTCAAGGACGACAAGGGCCATGTGAAGCTCAACCAGATGCTCAACCTCACGGCCACGGGCGCGGCTTCCGGCGCGCTCTGGGGCACGCTGATCGGCTTCATCTTCCTGAACCCGCTGATCGGCACGGCGCTGGGTGCCGCGTCCGGCGCGCTCGGCGGCAAGTTCAGCGATATCGGCATCAACGACCAGTTCATGAAGGATGCCGCCGAGGCCCTGCAGCCGAACACGGCGGGCCTGTTCCTGCTCATCCGCAAGATGACGACCGACAAGGTGCTGGCGGATCTCAAGGGCGTCGGCGGCACGCTGATGCAGACCTCCTTCGACGAGACCAAGGAGGCGCAGTTGCGCGCGGCGCTCTCGGCTGCGGCCGAGACCGAGGCCCCGAAGACGTAAGCCGCGACCAAAGCCCGCCGTCACGAGGCGGCGGGCTTTGCCCACGAGAGAGGTATTCCGGTGAGCAAGACGCCTTCCGCCTCCAGCCGCGGCAGCGACGCGCGCGCTCCGCTGAACATCGATCTCGCTCTCCAGGGCGGCGGTGCGCATGGTGCCTATACCTGGGGCGTGCTGAGCCGGATTCTCGAAGAGGACTGGCTGACGATCGAGGCGATCTCGGGTACCTCGGCCGGCGCCATGAATGCCGCCGTGCTGGCCTCCGGCTATGCGCTCGGCGGGCGTGAAGGCGCCCGCGAGGCACTGGACCGCTACTGGCGCAAGGTGTCCGAGGCGGCCCGCTTCAGCCCGTTCCAGCGCTCGCCGCTCGATGTGCTGCTCGGCCGCTGGACGCTCGACACCTCGCCGCTCTTCGTGGCGATGGACATGATGTCCCGCGTCGTCTCGCCCTACACCCTCAACCCGTCGGGTGCGAACCCGCTGACGGACATCCTCGCCGAGGCGATCGATTACGACGCCATCGCGAGGGGGCCGATCAAGCTCTTCATTTCCGCGACGAATGTCCGGACGGGGCGCAACCGCATCTTTCGGAACGGCGAGATCACGCCGGAGGTGCTGCTGGCTTCGGCCTGCCTGCCGACCCTGTTCCAGGCGGTCGAGATCGATGGCGAGAGCTATTGGGACGGCGGCTATTCCGGCAACCCGACGATGACCCCACTGATCGAAGAGAGCACGGCCAGCGACACGATTCTCGTCCAGATCAACCCGGTCGAGCGGCCGGGCACGCCGCGCAATGCGCGGGACATCCTGAACCGTCTCAACGAGGTCTCCTTCAACGCGGTGCTGCTGAAGGAACTGCGGATGATGGCGCTCCTGCAGCGCGAGGCGCTCTCCGGCACGGGTGAAGGCGCGCGCTGGGCGCGCATGCGCCTCCACCGCATCACCAGCGACGCCATGATCGAACTCGGCTATTCCTCGAAGCTCAATGCCGAGTGGGAGTTCTTCACGATGCTCCATGACGAGGGCAGGCGCTCCGCCGAAGCCTTCTACCGGGCGCATCGCGACGAGATCGGCAAACAGTCGACGCTCGATCTCGACGAATTCACCAAGGGGGTCTGACGGGTGCCTGCGCTGAAGAGATACGCCGCCGCGACGCGGCCTCATGCCCGGAGCTGGACCAGCCTATGACGAGCGCCAAGACCTCCCAGGCCGCACAGGTCATCGTTGCGCTTGTCCTGTTCGTGGCCGCGCTCTCGATCGCGAGCTCGGTTTTCGCGCCGGTCGCCTTCGCGCTGTTCATCATCGCGCTGGTCTGGCCGCTGCAGAAGGCCTTGCAGGGCCTGCTGCCGCGCCTGCTGGCGCTGGCGCTGAGCCTGTCCGTGATGGTCGTCGCCTTCTTCGCCTTCGGCTCGCTGATCGTCTGGGCCTTCGGCCGGGTCGGCCGCTGGATCGTCAGCGATGCCGCGCGCTTCCAGGCCTTCTACGAGCAGATCACGCTCTGGCTCGAAGGGCATGGCATCGCGGTCGCGGCGCTGTGGTCGGAGAATTTCAGCTCGGCCTGGGTGCTGCGTGCCGTCCAGACCGTGAGCGGCCGGCTGAACAGCACGATGAGCTTCTGGCTGGTGGTGCTGGTCTATGTGCTGCTCGGCCTGCTCGAGGTCGAGGATTTCGGCCGCAGGCTCAAGGTGATGCGCAACCGCGACATGGCCGAACTGATCCTGCGCGGCAGCATCGCGACGGCCGCCAAGATCCGCCGCTACATGCTGGTCCGCACCGCGATGAGCGTCATCACCGGCCTGCTGGTCTGGGTCTTCGCCAGGACCGTCGGCCTGCCATTGGCCGAGGAATGGGGCTTCATCGCCTTCCTGCTGAACTATGTCCCCTTCATGGGCCCGCTCGTCGCCACCGTCTTCCCGACCTTGTTCGCGATGACGCAGTTCGGCTCCTGGCAGGCGGTCATCGCGGTCTTCGCCTGCCTGAACCTGATCCAGTTCATCGTCGGCAGCTATATCGAGCCGCGGGTCGCCGGCAGCGCGCTCTCGATCTCGCCGCCGATCGTCCTGTTCTCGGTCTTCTTCTGGAGCTATCTCTGGGGCGTGTTCGGCGCCTTCATCGGCGTTCCCATCACGATCGCCCTCATCACCTTCTGCGCCCTGCACCCGTCGAGCCGCTGGCTGGCGGAGATGATCGGCGCGGTGCCGAAGGAGACAAGCGCCACGGCTGGTTCCGGCGCGGCGGCCTGACCGGCTGCCTCCGGGGAGAATGGGACGTGGCGCACAGCGGTGAGACGCCCGGCTGATGCTGCCTGTTCGGGCGGTGGCTACCCTGCGCCGCAGCGTTGGCAGGCATCGACCGGAGGCGGGCGGAAGCGATGGATGGGGCGGCCGTGGCCGATGACAGGCGGTTTCCGGCGCTCCTCGTCCGGGGGCTGTGCCTTCTGGCGCTCTGGGCGGTCCTGATGGGGCCTGCGCTGAAGGACCTGCCCGTCGGCATCGCCGCAAGCGCCGCCGGGGTTTGGGTCAGCACGGTGCTCTGGCCGGTTGGCGGCGGGCTTTCTCTCGGCGGCCTGATCCGCTTTATCCTGCGCTTCCTGCCGCAATCCGTCGTTGCCGGCGTCGATGTGGCGCGTCGCGCCTTTGCGCGCGATCCCGACCTCCGCCCGGGTTTTGCCACCTGCCGCTCGATCGTTCCCGGTGGCCTGTCGCGCGATTCCGCCTGTGCCGTGATGAGCCTTCAGCCGGGCAAGCTGCCCGTTGCCGTCGCAGCCGATGGAACGCTGCTGGTCCATTGCCTCGACCTGCGTGAGCCGATTGCGGAGCAGGTCGCAGCCGATGAGGCGGCCTTCTGCCGGATATTCCAGGCGGAGTGGCGCGATGGCTGACATCCTGGCCGCGGCCGCGTTTCTCGTCCTGGCGATCACGGTCTTTGCGCTGCTGCGCGTGCTCCGCTCGCGCGTCCTGGTTGAGCGCATGATGGCGCTGCAGCTGCTCGGGACCGGCGGCACGGCGGTGCTCCTGCTGCTGGGAGCTGCTTCCGGCTCTTCCGCCGTGATCGATGTCGCGCTGCTGCTTGCGCTGTTCGCCGCCTTTGCCTGCGTGGCCTTCGCGCTCGGCATGGCCGAGCCGGCCGCCGATCCCGATCCGGCGAAGGAGCAGCCATGAATGGCCTTGCCGACATCGCCACCATCGTTCTGGTGAGCGCGGGCACGCTGCTCTTCGTGGCCGGTGCGCTCGGCCTGCTGCGTTTCCCCGATACGTTGAGCCGGCTGCATGCGATCAGCAAGGCCGACAATCTCGGGCTCGGGCTGATCGTGCTTGGTCTCCTGCCGCAGATGGCGAGCATCGCGGACGGCCTGAAGTTGCTCTGCATCTGGCTCTTGGCGCAGCTTTCGGCGGCGACGGCGAGCCAGTTGCTCGCGCGCGCCGTCCATCGCGGCAGAGCCGAGCGATGATGCCGCTCTTCGATGGCGCGCTCGTCGCCGGCCTGCTAGCGCTCGCGATCCATGTCGTGAGGGAGCCGGACGAGCGCAGCGCGATCATCGCCTTCCTCGCCTTCGGGCTGCTGCTCGGGCTGGTCTGGGTCCGGCTCGCGGCCCCCGATGTCGCCTTGACCGAAATCGCCATCGGCGGAGGCGGGACGGGCATCCTGCTGCTGCGGGCCGAAGCCGCCATCCGTGGCCGCGGCAAGCACGAGGAGCCGGTGACGCGCGTCGGCAAGCTCGCGATCGCCGCCGGCTGCGCCGCCATTGCCGCCGGGCTCGGCCTCGCCGTTCTGAGCTTCGCGTCGCCTGCCCCGACGCTCGCGCCGTTGGCGGCGGAGGGGCTTCCCGCGACCGGGCTGGGCAACCCCGTCACGGCCGTGCTGCTGGCCTATCGCGCGCTCGATACGCTGCTGGAGAAGATCGTCGTGCTGCTCGCGCTGATCGGCGTCTGGTCGCTGGCGTCCGATGATGCCTGGGGCGGCGCACCGGCGATGAAGCCTGCCGATGTTCCCGAGCCGCTCGCCTATCTCGCGCGCATCCTGCCGCCCTTCGGCATGGTGATCGGCGTCTACATGTTCTGGGTCGGGGCCGATGCGCCGGGCGGCACCTTCCAGGCCGGCACCGTGCTGGCGGCGATGTGGCTGCTGGTGATGCTGGCGGGCCTGCGCGCTCCGCCTCAGACGGCGGGCCTGTCGCTGCGGCTCGCGCTTGCGGGCGGGCCGGTCCTCTTCCTGGTGATCGCCTGTCTCGGCTTCGCCTTCGCCGATGCCTTCCTCGCCTATCCGAAGGCGCTGGCGAAGCCGCTGATCCTGGCGATCGAGGCGGCCCTGACCCTCTCCGTCGCGGCGGCGCTGGCCATGCTGGTCGCCGGCCCCGCCCGGAAGGCGCCGGCGCAATGACGGCGCTGCTGCAACCCGGTGTCCTGTTCGGCCTGTGCGGTGCCGCGCTCGTCGGCATCGGCCTCTTCGCCGTCGTCACCTCGCCCGGCCTGCTCAGGCGGATCGTCGGCTGCAACATCCTTGGCGCTGGCATCTTCCTCGTCTTCGGCGCGGTCGCGCGGCGTGGCGCCGGGGCCGGGTTCGAGGCTGATCCGGTGCCCCAGGCGCTGGTGATCACCGGCATCGTCGTCGCCTTCTCGGCGAGCGCGCTGGCAGTCGCCCTGCTGAAGCGGCTCGCCGAGCCGCGGAGCGACGACGCGTGAGCGCGACCCTCCACGCCACCACGCCGGGCGGCTTCCTGCTGGTCCTGGCCGTGATGCTGCCGGTCTGCGCCGTGCTGGCGATCCTCGCCTGCGGCCCGCGCAGCACGGTGCGGATCGCGCTGGCGACGCTTGCGGCCGGGCTCGCCGTCGCTGTCGCTATCGTCGTCGAGCTTATCTCAAGCAGCGCGGCCCTGACCTATGTCGTCGGCGGCTGGCGCCCGCCGCTGGGGATCGCGCTGCGGGCGGACGGCCTCTCGGGCGCGATGCTGGTCATGACGGCGCTCGTCGTCGTCGCGGTCGGGCTGTTCGCGCATGTCCAGTACGGGTTGCGCGACCATGCAGGCAGCGAACGTGCGCAGACGACCTTCTGGCTGATGCTGCTCGCGCTCTGGAGCGCGCTGAACATCGTCTTCGTCGGCGAGGACCTGTTCAACCTCTATGTCGCGCTGGAGCTCCTGACCTTCGCCGCAGTGCCGCTGGTCTGCCTCGACGGCCGGACCGAGACCGTCAACGCGGCGCTGCGCTATCTGCTGTTCGCGCTCCTCGGCTCGCTGCTCTATCTGCTCGGCGTCGGGTTGATCTACGGCCAGTACGGCACGCTCGACCTGCTGGCGCTGTCGCGCCTGAGCCGGCCCGACCCGGCGCTGTCGGTCGCGTTGGCGCTGATGATCGTCGGGTTACTGGCCAAGGCGGCACTGTTCCCCTTGCATCTCTGGCTGCCGCCCGCCCATGCCGGTGCGCCGGCACAGGCCAGCGCCGTGCTCTCGGCGCTGGTGATCAAGGCGCCGATCTTCCTGATTCTGCGGCTGGTGCTCGACGTCGCTCCAGGGCAGATGGCGCTGCTCGCCGGTCAACTGCTCGCGGTGCTCGGCGCGGCCTCGATCCTGTTCTGCAGTGTCATGGCGCTCCGGCAGGCACGATTGAAGCTGATGATCGCCTATTCGACGGTCGCGCAGATCGGCTATCTCTTCATCGTCTTCCCGCTCGCGTCCGGCGGCGCCGGCGCGCCGCCATGGGAGACGCTCGCCTGGACCGGTGGCGCGCTTCAATTGATCTCGCACGCGCTCGCCAAATCCGCGATGTTCCTGGCGGCGGGCATCGTCATCAAGGTCTATGGTCATGACCGCATCGCCGATCTCGGGGGCTTCGGCCGGGTGCTGCCGATCAGCGCGGCGGCTTTCGGGTTGGCCGGATTGTCGCTGATGGGCGTTCCGCCGAGCGGAGGCTTCGTCGCGAAATGCCTGCTCCTGACCGCGGCCGTGATCGAGGGCTACCCCTGGCTCGCGGTGACGATCCTGCTCGGCGGGCTCCTTGCCGGCGGCTATGTCTTCCGCGTCATCAATCAGGCGCTCGCGGTCCCGGCCGGCCTGCTTCCGTCTCGCGGTGCCGTGCCACGGCGGCTCGAATTGACGGCGCTTGCGCTCGCGGTTGCGGCCGTGCTGCTCGGCTTCGTGCCGCTGCGCCCCTTCGGCTTCCTGCAGATCGGCCGCAGCGGCCTGGCGATGGCGGGGTTGTGATGAGCGCGCCCGCCATCCTCCTTGCCGCCGTACCGCTGGTGCCGCTCGGGCTGGCGCTCTGCTGCCTGTCGTCCTGGTTCCGGGCGCGCGCCCTGGCTCTGCTGGTCCTCGCCCCCTTGCCGGCGCTTGCGGCCGCAATCCTCGTGCCGAAGGGCGGCTTCGCGATCTTCCCACCGCCCTTCCGCCTGACGCTGGTGCTCGACACGCCCGGCGCGATCCTGCTCGCGGGCGCGGCTTTGCTGTGGAGCGCGGCCGGCGCCTACGCCGCCTCGCTCATGGCTCGCGATGCCGGCAGGCAGCGTTTCGCGGTCTGGTGGCTCCTGACGCTGACGGGCAGCCTCGGCCTCTTCGTCGTCGGTGACGTCGTCAATTTCTACCTGCTCTTCACGCTGGCAAGTCTCGCCGCCTACGGCCTGATCATCCATGAGCAGAGCCCGCCGGCATACCGGGCCGGCGTGATCTACGTTGCGCTCGCGCTTGCGGCCGAGGCGCTGCTGCTGATCGCGCTCGTGATGCTGGCGGCCGGCCATCCCGATGCCAATCCGCCGATCCGCAATGTCGTCGCGGAGCTCTCCGCCTCGCCGATGCGTGATGGCATCGTCGCCCTGTTCATTCTCGGCTTCGCGCTGAAGATGGGGCTGGTGCCGCTGCATGTCTGGCTGCCGCTGGCGCATCCGGCCGCGCCGACGCCGGCCTCGGCGGCGCTGAGCGGCGTGTTGGTCAAGGCCGGCGTGATCGGCCTGATCCGCTTCCTGCCCTTCGAGGCCGGGGTGCCGTTCTGGGGCAGCGTCCTGATCGGGGCTGGCGTGATCACCGCCTATTACGGCGTACTTGTCGGCGTCACCCAGAAGCGCGCGAAGACGGTCCTCGCCTATTCGACCGTGAGCCAGATGGGCTTGCTGGCGGTGCTGCTCGGCGTCGGCCTCGCGACGGCCGATCCCGAGGCGGTCAATCTGGCGGCCTATTACGCCGTCCATCACACGCTGGTGAAGGGCGCGCTTTTCCTTGGCGTCGGCATCCTCGCGGCGACCGGGGGGCGACGCTTCCGGCTGGTGTTCCTGCTGATGACCGTGCTTGCGCTGAGCCTCGGCGGCATGCCTCTGACCAGCGGCGCACTGGCCAAGCTCGCGACCAAGCCGCTGCTCGGCTATGGCTGGCTGGCCTCGGCGATGACGCTGGCCGGAGCGGGCAGCACCCTGCTGATGGTGCATCTCCTGCTGCTTCTGCGCGATTATGCGGACGAGGACGCCACGGCCTCGCCGCCGCTCGGGCAATTCGTGCCCTGGCTGGTCGTGGCGGCCGCCTCGCTCATCATTCCCTGGTCGCTCTATCCGGCTGTTGCAGGAGAGCCCGTGACCGCTCTGGTCGCGCCGGACGCGCTCTGGAAAGTAACCTGGCCGATGCTGCTCGGTGCGGCGGCGATGCTGCTGGTCCGGCGCTGGCCCGGTCGCCTCGGCCTGATTCCGGAAGGGGATATCGTCGTGCTGGCGCAGGCGGGGCAGCCGCTCATGCGCGGCCTGTCGGACCGGATCGGGGAGATCGACACCCACCTTAGGCGCTGGCCGGCGGCAGGGCTTGGGCTGATCGCCCTTGCCATTCTGCTCGGCGGGGCTTTGATGCTCCGGGCCTGACGAAGCCCGAGACCCGCCATGACGCCGATAGCAAGCACTGCCCTCGTCATTGTCATCACGATCGTGCTGTTCTGCTGGAACAGGCTGCCGGTCATCGTCGTCGCGATGGGGGCTGCGCTGGCGCTCTGGGCGACGGGCGTGGTCACACTCGACCAGGCCTTCGCCGGTTTCAGCGACCGTGCGACGCTCTTCGTCGCCAGCCTCTTCATCGTCAGCGCCGCCCTGGAACGGACCGGCATCACTGCCTGGGCCGGCCAGTACCTGATCGCCAGGGCCGGCAGCAACGGGCTGACGCGCCTGCTGGTCATCATGACGGCGGCGGCCGGCTCGCTCAGCGCGCTCATCACCGGCAGCGGCGCGATCGCGGCATTGATGCCTGTGGCGGTAATGGCGGCGGTGCGGCTGCGCCAGTCGCCCTCGCAGCTCCTGATGCCGCTCGCCTTTGCCTCCCATGCCGGCTCCAACCTGTTGCTGACGGGCGCGCCGAAGAACATCCTCGTCTCCGAAGCGCTGGAGGATGCCGGCCTGAAGGGCTTCGCCTTCGCGGAGTTCGCCCTTGTCGGCTTGCCGCTGCTGGCGGGCACGATCGTGATCATCCTGCTGCTGGGCAAGCGGCTCTTGCCGCAGCAGAGCAGCGCGCGGCTGCCGGCCGATTTCAGCCAGCACGCCCAGACGCTGGTCGAGCACTATGGTTTGCGCGACGGCATCTTCAGGCTGCGCGTACGCCCGAGCTGCAGCTATATCGGCGTCGCGCCCGCTGCCGTGGATCTCGGGATGGAGGGGCGGCTCAGCCTCGTCGTGGTGCAGGCCGGGGAAACCGGGACGCCGTCGCGCGCGCCTGCGATCACCGAGGGCGACTACCTGCTGGTGCGCGGCGATGCCGAGACCGTCGCCCGCTTCGCGGCGGAAAAGCACCTCGCCCTGCGCGGCGAGGGCGAGCAGGAAGGGCTCCTGAGCAAGCGCTCGGGCCTCGCCGAGGTGGTGATTCCGCCGCGCTCGGCGCTGATTGGCCGCGCCCTGTTCCCGGGCATGGTGACCGATAGCGGCGATCTCGTCGTCCTTGCCGTTCAGCGGGCGGGAGCCGATATCGAGCCGGGCGAGAACCTGCGCGCCGGCGACACCTTGCTGCTCGAAGGCAGCTGGGAGGCGCTCGATCTGCATCTCGACGATCCCGACGTGCTCGTCGTCAATTCGCCGGACCTCGTCCGGCGCCAGGCGGTTCCGATGGGTGCGGGGGCGGGCGTCACGCTGGCCGTGCTGGGCTGCCTCGTCGCGATGCTGGCGACGGGGATCGTGCCGCCGGCCGTCGCGGGGCTGCTCAGCGCCGGAGCTCTCCTCCTCGCCCGCATCATGACGCCGGAGCAGGCCTATCGCGCGATCAACTGGACGACGGTGATCCTGATCGCGGCGATGATGCCGCTTTCGACCGCGATGGTGCAGTCCGGCGCGGCCAAGATCGTGGCCGGCCATCTCGTGACCTTGACGGGCGAGGCGGGGCCGCTCGTCTTCCTCGCCGGCCTCTTCGTTCTCACCGCGGCCCTTGGCCAGGTGATGAGCAACACCGCGACGACGATGCTGGTCATCCCCATCGCCATGGCTGCCGCCGAGGGATTGGGCGTCTCGCCGCGCCCGGTGTTGATGAGCCTGTGCGTGGCGGGTGCGGCCGCGTTCCTGACGCCGATCGCGACCGCAACCAACATGATGGTGATGGGCCCGGGCGGCTACAGCTTCAACAGCTACTGGAAGCTCGGGTTGCCATTGATGCTCTGGTTCTTCGTCATGTCCGTTTTCTACGTTCCGATGGTCTGGAGCTTCTGAATGTCGCCTCGTGCTTGCCGGGCCCTCGCCCGAACCCGCTTCACCGGCCGAAGCTGTCTCCCGGAACCTACGCGCTGCGTGAGCGGCGGGCAGGGCGGACGGCAGGTGCGATCATGAATTTCGGTACGAGAGCCCTTCTGCTGCCGCTGCGCTGGAGCCGTGGCCTGTCCGGCATCGGCCTGGCGCTGGGCACCTTCCTGTTCGCGGCCTCGCTCACGCCCACGCTCGTGCCGCGCACGGCTCTGATCCAGGGCGTCCTGGGCGGTGTCTGCTTTGCCGCAGGCTACGGTTTCGGCACGGCCTGGCGCTGGCTCTGGACCTATCTGGAGATGCCCGCGCCCAACGAGCGGCTGCGCCGCATCGTCAATATCGTCGTCGCGGGCATCTGTCTGCTGGTCGCTGGCATCTTCCTCGCGAATGCGGCGGAATGGCAGAACTCCATCCGCCGCGTGATGTCGATGGAGCCGATCGAGAGCGCCCATCCGTTCAAGGTCAGCCTGATCGCGCTCGTCACCTTCGCGGTGCTGCTGACCTTGGCGCGCCTGTTCAGGCTGATGGCCCTCTTCCTGGCGCGCCGGCCGCTGGGCTTCATGCCGCGTCGCGTCGCGCTCGTGGCCGGCCTCGCGATCACGACGGTTCTGGTCTGGTCGCTCGCCAACGGCTTCCTGGTGCGTGTCGGCTTCCGCGTGCTGGATTCCTCCTTCCGCGAACGCGACGCCCTGATCGAACCGGCCAGTCCGCAGCCGACGGACCCGCTTCAATCCGGCAGCCAGGCCTCGCTGGTGAAGTGGCGGGAACTGGGGCGCGCGGGCCGCGAGTTCGTGGCGGCGCGCCCGAGCGCGGCCGAGATCACCGCCCTGTCGGGCCGGCCGGCGATGCAGCCGATCCGCACCTATGTCGGGCTGCGTGCGGCCGGCACGGCGCAGGCGCGCGCGCGGCTGGCGCTGGAGGAGTTGAAGCGCTCGGGCGCCTTCGACCGGAAGATCCTGGTCGTGATCACGCCGACCGGCACCGGTTGGGTCGATCCCTCGGCGATCAGCCCGATCGAGCATCTCGGCGATGGCGATGTCGCCAGCGTCGCGCTGCAATATTCCTATCTCTCGAGCCCGCTCTCGCTGCTGGCCCAGCCGGAATACGGCTCGGAGGCGGCACGCGCGCTGTTCAGCGAGGTCTATGGCTACTGGACGCGTCTGCCCAAGGAGAGCCGGCCACGGCTCTACCTGCACGGCCTGAGCCTCGGCTCGATGAATTCGGAGCGATCGATCGAACTGCTCGAACTGATCGGCGATCCGATCGACGGCGCCGTCTGGAGCGGCCCGCCCTTCGGCAACCGCTTCTGGCGCGACATCACCGACCGGCGCAACGAGGGTTCGCCGGCCTGGCTGCCGGAATACCGGGAGGGCCGCGCCGTCCGCTTCATGAACCAGAACGGGCCGACCGTTCCGCCTGCGACGCCCTGGGGCGTGATGCGGATCGTCTATCTCCAGTATGCCAGCGACGCGGTGACCTTCTTCGACCGCCGCAGCTTCTTCCGGAAGCCTGCCTGGCTCGAGCCGACGCGCGGCCCCGACGTCTCGCCGCAGTTCCGCTGGTACCCGGTCGTGACCGGCCTGCAGCTTCTCGTCGACATGGCCTTCGCGACGCGGACACCGATGGGTTACGGGCATGTCTATGCGCCCCAGCATTACGTCGAAGCCTGGGTCGCGGTGGCCGGGGCAGGGAACTGGTCGCCGGAGGCGCAGGCCGCGTTGAAGCGCCATCTCTGGGATCAGGCCCAGCGCGGCAGCGATGATCGCGATGGTGACGAGGGCGCCTACGACAATCGCGGCGG
Organism: Allobosea sp. MMO-172; assembly: GCF_037147855.1. Lineage (NCBI taxonomy): Bacteria > Pseudomonadati > Pseudomonadota > Alphaproteobacteria > Hyphomicrobiales > Alloboseaceae > Allobosea > Allobosea sp. MMO-172. The sequence continues at coordinate 150,817 of NZ_JBBCUM010000010.1, forward strand.
CTGATGAGAGGACATCTTCAGGAGCGGGCGACCCGCTCCTGAAGATAGGCCGCGACATCCCGGGTGAGCTCGGACAGCGTCAGGCCGTGGTTGAAACGCCCGGTGCGGATGAAGGTCACGACCTGCGCGACGACCAGCGGATTGTTCATCATGAAGGTGTGCGTCACGGGCAGGGTGACATGGTCCATCATGCCTTCCAGCTTCGTGCTCTCGACTGACACCTTGCCGTCGTTCGGCCCCGAGAAGAACGGCGACAGGATCGGGTTGAGCGAGAGACTGCCCGCGATGATGCCGAGCTCGTAATCGGCGTTCGGCAGAGAGTTGGGCAAGCTGTCCGGTGCGGTGCCGAGTTGCAGGCCGGCGGGCCCATTGATCAGTTCGAAGCCCGGCAGGCGGCCGAGCCCGTCGACCAGTTCGGAGCCGTGGTTGGGCGGAGCCAGCATCACCACGCGCCCGAGATTGGCCGGCCGCTGCCGCTTGAGCCAGGCCCGCAGCAGGATGCCGCCCATCGAATGCGTGACGAAATGGACCGGCGCGTCGCCGCAGCCGCCGACCGCGTTCCCGACATGGTCGAGCAGGTCCTCGACTGCGCATGTCGTCGAGTCGTATGTCTCGTTGACGACGTTGTAGCCGAGGGTCGCGAGGGTCTTCTCGATCAGCAGGAGCGATGCCTTGCTGCGCGCCAGGCCGTGAAGAATGACGACGGTTTCGGCTTGGCTCATGATCGGGCTTCGGTGGCGGGCGTCCCCTGATTGTAGGCCGCCGGCATCTCCCGAATCCAGCGGCTGCGGGCGATCATCAGTGCGAATAGCGTGATCGCGAACAGGTAGATGCCCGGCATGATGGCGAGCCAGGGCGCCCGCGAAAAATAAGGCCGGGCTTCCGCGATCATCGCGCCCCATTCCGGAGTGGGCGGCTGGACCCCGATGCCGAGGAAGCCGAGCGCGGCGATATTCAGGATGTTGTGCCCGAACTGGAGGGCGATCAGCCCGGAGAAGACCGGCAGCAGATGCGGCAGCACATGGCGCCGCAGGACATAGAGTCGTCCGCCGCCCGCGACGCGCGCCGCGGTCACGAACTCGCGCTCCCGCAGCGAGAAGGCGGTGGCGCGGGCGATGCGGGCATATTTGACCCAACCGGTCAGCGACAGGGCGAGGATCAGCGACAGCTCCCCGCCGCCGAGATGGGTCGCGAGGATGAGCGCGATGACGATCTGGGGCAGGGAGGTCAGCACGTCCATGACGAAGGTCAGCGCCCGGTCGGCCGGTCCGGCGAACTCGGCGGCGAGCATGCCGATGCTGACGCCGATGGCGAAGGACAGGGCGACGATCGTCAGCGACAGGCCGAAATCGAGCAGGAAGCCATGGGCGATCCGGGCCAGCACGTCGCGCCCGAGATGGTCGGTACCGAGGAGGAAATCGGACCCGGGCGCGCGCAGGCTGTTGCGCAGCGAGGTTTCGACCGGGTCGAACATCAGCCCATATGCGATCGAGAACGCGAACAGAGCGGCGATCGCGAGAAGGAGCCAGTCGCCCCGGCGCAGAGCGATCATGGCGCGGTCCGTTTCAGGCGGATGCGCGGATCGACGCGGGCGAGGATGAGATCGGCCGCGAGATTGGCGGCGGCCACGGCGAGAGCGATCACGCCGATCGCGCCGAGAAAGGCCGGGCCGTCATGGCTGTCGAGCGCGTCGGTGAGATAGGCGCCGAGGCCGGGGATCGAGAACAGCCTCTCCACGATGACGACGCCACCGATCAGGAAGGCGAATTGCAGCGCGAGATAGGGGATCAGCGGAATGAGCGCGTTCGGCAGCGCGTGGGTGAGAAGGATATCGCGGTCGCCGAGTCCCTTGGCGCGCGCCGTCGTGATGTGTTGCGCACCGAGCGCCTCGTTCAGCGTGTCGTCGAGCAGGATGGCGTTGAAGCCGAACTGCCCGAGCGCCAGCACGGCAACCGGCAGCACGACATGCGCCCAGCTGTCGAAGCCGCTGACCGGCAGCCAGTCGAGCCGGAGCGAGAACAGGATGATCAGGACGACGCCCAGAAAGAACGAGGGCAGCGCGATCGAGCCGACGGCGAGGAGTTCGAAACCGCGCGCGGCAGCGCGCGTTGGAAAGGAGCGCTTGAGCGTGACCGTGGCGAAGGTTAGGGCGAGGGAGGCAAGCGTCGCCAGCAAGGCGATGAGCCCGGTCGCCGACAGCCGCCAACCGAGTTCGAGCGTGACCGGCCGCCCGGTTCGGATCGAATTGCCGAGGTCGCCGGTCAGCGCGCCGGCAAGCCAGCGGCCATATTGCACGATCAACGGCGCATTGAGCCCGAACCGATCGGCGATGGCCGCGACATCCTGCTGCGAGACGGTCGCCGTCTGATCCTGCAGGAAGACGCGGGTCAGGATCACCTGCGCCGGCTCGCCGGGGACGAGCCGCAGCAGCACATAGGTCAGGAAGGTCGCGGCGAGCACCGTCGCGATGGCGAGCGCGAGCCTTTGCAGGACGTAAGCCCCCATCGCGGCGTCTCAGCGCGCGAGCGTCATCTGCGGATCGAGCATGTAGTCATGGGCGATCGGATTGAAGCTGTAATTGGTGATGCCCGGCCGCATCGCGACGTTGACCCCGTAATGGGCGATGGTCAGGCAGGGCTCCTCCTCGGCGGCGATGCGCTGGACGAGGTCATAGGCCGCCTTGCGCTCGGCCTCGTCCCGCGTCGTGATCGCCACGGCGAGCGCCGCGTCGATCTTCGGGTTGGCATAGCCCCAGGTATTGGTGGCTCCAGCCGAGTGATAGGTCTGGCGCAGGTAGAAATCCGGATGCGGATACATCGCCGAAGCCAGGGCCGCGAGCCGGGCGTCGCCGGGCTTCATCTCCTTGGCGATGGCGGAGAAGGTCGTGACCTTGATCTCGACGGGCACGCCGAGCTTGCGCAATTGCGCCTGGAGGGCACCGGCGATCGGCACGAGGCCGGGCCGCTGCGCATAGGTATAGAGCGTGAAGCCGAGCGGTTTGCCGTCCTTCGTCATGACGCCGCCGGGGCCGGGCGCATAGCCGGCCTCTGTCAGCAGCTTGCGGGCCGCGGCGAGGTCTGTCTTCGGAGCAGCGATGGACTTGTCGGCGAAAGCCATGGTGCCGGGGAAGGCGCCGATGCCGGCGCGGCCCATGCCGAACAGCACATATTGCGCGATCTCGTCGCGGTCGATGGCGAGCGACAGAGCCTTGCGCACGCGGATATCGGCGAAGGGCGTGTCCTTCAGACTGCCGAAATTCAGAACATAGTTGCGCGCCGTCACGTTGCGCGAGACGGTGAAACCCTTGCCCGCCAGCGTGTCGAGGTCGCCATAGGGCACCTCCGAGGTGAAATCGACGCTGCCCTTCTGCAGTTCGAGCGAGCGCGTCGTCGGGTCGGGGATGCCCCGGAAGGTGATGGCGGGGATCGAGGGCTTCTCGCCCCAGTAGCCGTCGAAACGCTCGACCGTGAAGCTCTGTGCTGCCGGCTGCCAGGCCGTGACCTTGAACGGGCCCGTTCCGATCGGCCGCTCGATCGTGCCGTCCGCCATCTTCGGCGAGGCCGGGGAGACGATCGCCGCACTCGCATAGACCAGCGCGGCCGGCAGCGCCGGGAAGGGCTCGGAGGTGGTGATTTCGAGGGTCTGGTCGTCGCGCGCGGCGAGGCTCGCGATCTTGGTATAGCTGCGGGCCGTCCCGCTGCGCTGGAGCGCGTTGGTCAGGCTTGCGGCGGCGGCCTGTGCCGTCAGCGGCGAGCCGTCATGGAACGTGATGCCGGGACGCAAGGTGAAAGCCCAGACGGTGTCGCTGTCGCGCTTCCAGGAGGTGGCGAGTCCCGGTGCCAGCGTGAAGTCGGGCTTTCCGGTCACCAGCGTCTCGGTGACCATGGCCTTTTCCTTCATCAGCGTGCCGTCCTGGGTCGGATCCAGCGTGGGGATCTCCCAGATCTCGGCGACGCGAAGCGGAGACGGCCGATCCTGCGCACTGAGATGAACCGGCGAAACCAGGCCGAGGGCGATCGCGAGCGAAGCAAAAAGGAGCCGGGCCATGGTTACTCGCAGTATGATGTTTTTATAAAAACATCATACTGTCGTAGCGGCGCGATGGCAAATGCTGGTTATGCCGAAAATGACGCCAGTTACGGCGCTTCAGTGGTCGTGCTCATGTCCGTGCGAATGCGCATGGCCATGGTCGTGCGGGCGATCAGGTGCGCCCGGCAGGAGGTGCAACTGCCCGTGGCGGACGCCGCGCTGGCTGATCACCCCGTCGGCGAAGGCGCGCACATCTCCGGTCGAGCCGCGCAGAACCGCGACCTCCAGGCATTCGTGCCGGTCGAGATGGACATGCAGCGTCGCGATGGAGAGGTCGTGGTGGTCGTGCTGCTGGTTGGTCAATCGGCGCGCGAGGTCGCGCGTCTCGTGATCATAGACATAGGCGAGCGTCGCGAAGCAGGGCGCGTCGGGGTCGGCCTGCTGCTCGGTGCGGGCAGCCTTGCGCAGGATGTCCCGGATCGCTTCGGAGCGGCTGCCATAGCCTTGCGCCGTGCTGAGCGCATCGACGAATGCCAGAAGCTCGGCATCGATGGTGATCGTGACCCGTTCCACCTTGTTTCCCGCTCCCGGCGCATCCTGTCCGTCGCAGGATAGGTCGGCCCGGCGGGAATTGCGAGGCTGGGCGCCGGTCACGACTGAAACAGGCGGCTGTACTGCGTCTCGTGCCAGGCGCTCGCCATGGCCAGCGCAGGGGCAAGGTTGCCGACCTCGTCGTCGCCAAGCGAGCGGGCGCGGGCGGCCGCCTCCTCGATGGCGGTGGCGGCTTCGATCAGCAGGCGCTGCCCGGCCGTGTGTCCGAGCGGGACGAGCTTGATCGCGGCGGTCACCTGCCCCTCGACATAGACCCAGAGGAAGCCCTTCAGCGCGGCTTCCGGCGCGATGCGCCAGTGATGGCCGGCAAGCGCGAAGGCAGCGGCATAGGTCAGGGCCTGTCCCTGCTCCTCACGCGCGGCAGGGACGTCGAGATCGGCGAGGAGCCGCAGCAGCGCCTCGCCCTGCCGCCTGTCCTCGCGCTGGAACTCGCGGCTTTCGCGCCCAGCGGCGAGCCAGGCATTGATGGCATGGAAGCGCTCCCGGTCGCCCATCTCCAGCGCCGTTGCCATGCGCCAGAACAGGGCGCCGTCGAGCTGCGCGACATTGGCGCGCAGCGTGCCGAGGATCCAGTCGCGCGCTGCCGCCTCGTCGGTGACCCAGCCGGCATGGACGGCGGCTTCGAGCCCGCGCGAATAGGAGAACCCGCCCACCGGCAGGCCCTGGCTGACCAGGCGCAGCAGATGGAGCGGGAGCGCGTCCCGGCCGCTATCGGCAGCTGGATCGTCCTGCATGCGTCAGGCCTCGGCCGGGCTCGCCTCTTGGCGCTGGCTGGCCTGCAGCCCGCCATGCTCGACGATGAAATCGACGACGGCGTCGAGCCCCTTGCCGCGCGAGAGATCGGTGAAGCCGAACGGGCGCTTGCCGCGCATGCGGGCGGCATCGGCCTGCATCACCTCGATATCGACGTTCACATAGGGGGCGAGGTCGCTCTTGTTGATGATGAGGAAGTCCGAGCGGGTGATGCCGGGGCCGCCCTTGCGGGGGATTTCCTCGCCCTGGCAGACGGAGATGACATAGAGCGTGAGATCGGCGAGATCGGGGGAGAAGGTCGCCGCCAGATTGTCGCCGCCGGACTCGATGAAGACGATGTCGAGATCGGGGATCTTGCGGTTGATCTCGGCGATGGCCTGCAGGTTGATCGAGGCATCCTCGCGGATCGCGGTATGCGGGCAGCCGCCGGTCTCGACGCCGACGATGCGCTCCTCCGGCAGCGCCTGAAGGCGCGCAAGGATCATCGCGTCTTCCTTGGTGTAGATGTCGTTGGTGATGACGGCGATGGAATAGTCGTCGCGCATCGCCTTGCAGAGTTTTTCCGTGAGCGTCGTCTTGCCGGAGCCGACGGGGCCGCCGATGCCGACGCGGAGAGGGCCGTTCTTCGAGGTCATGAGCGCAAAGCCCTTGCAGGATGGAGGCCGCTGGCGGCGCAAGGCGCCGCAGCGCCGGGATCAGTCATGGTGATGGTGGTGCTTCCCATGGGCGTGGGAATGCGTGTGATGGTCGTGATCGTGATGATGGTCGTGGCCATGGTCGTGATGGTGCCCATGATCGTGGTGGTGATCATGACCATGATGGTGATCCGCGTCGCCGTGCGAATGGCTGTGGCCATGGCCGGAATAGGCGCCGCGCACCGGGTTGAACGGCGCCACGATCTCCTCGACCTCGGCGCCGAGGCCGTGCAGCATCGCCTTGATGACATGGTCGCGCAGGATCAGGATGCGATCCGTTGCGATGGCCGCGGCCAGATGGCGGTTGCCGATATGCCAGGCGAGTTCGGTGAGATGGAGCGGGTCGCGCGCCCGCACGGCGTAAAGCGGCTCGTCGGCGGCCGCGATCTCGATGACGCCGCCGCCTTCGATCGCGAGCGCATCGCCCGCGGCTAGAACGACCGTTTCCGGGAGATCGACCAGAATCTTGCGGCCATCGCTGGCCTCGATCATGCGCCGGCGCAGATGGCGCTCGTCATGCTGGAGCACGGCTCGTCCGAGCACCGGCCCGGCAGGGGAGGAGGTTTCCGTTGCCCGCCTGACGGCGATCGCTTTCAACATGCTGCACTCCGTTTCGGTCGGGGCCGGTTCGTCCATCCTCCGGTGATCCCGGTGGGTGAGCGGTGTCAAGCTCTGACAATGAAATAATTTCGAGAGATGGCGCAATTGGTATTGTATTTCCAGTATCCATCTCACTGTTATTTGAGAGTTTAGACGAAACTCCTATGATTTGATTTGAGATAAATTGTATAGAGCCTGGGACGCGCGGCACAGGCATGGCTTTTCCGCTTCCCCTATAAGTCTTTCTGTTTGCTGCCCTCTCGGGTGCGTGCTACGGATTTCCTCTCATTCTGGGCTGGATCGGCGTGGATTTGAAGCGGTTTGACTGAAGAGCGGTCCATGAACGCAATCGTGCCCATTGCAGCTTCCGAGGCCGGCCAGTCGATCCCGCTGACGCGCGCCCAATATGCGGCGCAATCGAGTTCCTGGCTGGCAGAACTGGAACTCTGGTTCGCGCTGAGCGCCGGCAAGACCCGGCTCGTCCGCCGGCGTCATCTCGGTCCGCTCGTCGTCCAGCGCCCGTTCCATCCGGAGAAGGATGGCACCTGCCATGTCTACCTGCTGCACCCGCCGGGCGGGGTCGCTGGCGGAGACCGGCTTGATCTGCGCTTCCATGTCGAGGCCGGTGCGCGGGCGCTGCTGACGACGCCGGGCGCGACGAAATTCTACCGCAGCGAGTACAGTGCCGGCACGCAGTCGACGCAGGTCGATGTCGGGGCAGGCGCCGTCTGCGAATACCTGCCGCAGGAAACCATCGTCTTCGACGGTGGCGACGCACGGATGGAGACGCGCGTCTCGCTTGCGCCGGAAGCCACCTATGTCGGCTGGGACTTCCTGTGCCTCGGGCGCCCGGCGGCCGGCGAGCGCTTCGAGACGGGCCGGCTCAGCCAGCGCATCGAGATCAGGCGCGGGGGCAAGCCGATCTGGTTCGAGCGCCTCGAGCTCCATGGCAATTCTCCCTTGATGAAGGCGCCCTTCGCGTTGGCCGGCGAGCCGACCTGGGGCACGATGATCTATGCCGGCGCGGTCTCCGAGGATGCGGCGGAGCAGGTGCGGGCCGCGATCGGCGAGAGCGCGGTCTTCTCCGTCAGCCAGCTCGATGACGTCGTGGTCTGCCGCTATCTCGGGCCACGGGTCGGAGACGGCAAGGCGTTGTTCGCGAGGGCATGGAATGTGCTTCGGACGCTGGGGCAAGGCAAGCCGGCCGATACGCCCCGCATCTGGGCAACCTGAGACGATCGATAGGCAAGGAGGGGAACGCGATGGAGCTGCTTCCGCGTGAGAAAGACAAGCTTCTGCTCTTTACCGCCGCGCTGCTGGCGGAACGGCGGAAGGCCCGAGGCGTCAAGCTGAACTACCCGGAATCCGTCGCCTATATCTCGGCGGCGATCCTGGAGGGCGCGCGCGACGGGCGCACCGTGGCGGACCTGATGTCCTATGGCGCGACCCTGCTGACGCGCGACGACGTCATGGACGGCGTCCCGGAGATGATCCACGACGTGCAGGTCGAAGCCACCTTCCCGGACGGGACCAAGCTGGTCACCGTCCACAGCCCGATCCCGTGAGGTGCTGACATGATCCCGGGTGAATTCTTCGTCGAGGACGGCGAGATCGAGCTCAACGCCGGACGCGAGCGGCAGACGATCGACGTCGCCAATTCCGGTGACCGGCCGATCCAGGTCGGCTCCCACTATCATTTCTACGAGACCAACACGGCGCTGCATTTCGACCGCGAGAAGGCTCGCGGCTTCCGGCTCGATATTCCCGCCGGCACGGCGGTGCGCTTCGAGCCCGGCCAGTCACGGACCGTCCGGCTCGTCGCTCTCGGGGGCGACCGGGTCGTCTACGGTTTCAACGCCAAGATCATGGGAAAGCTGGAGAGCTGAGATGGCGCGCATCACCCGTGAAAACTACGCGTCCCTCTATGGGCCGACCAAGGGCGACCGGATCCGCCTCGCCGATACCGAGCTCGTGATCGAGATCGAGGAGGACCGCACCGTCTATGGCGAGGAGGTCAGCTTCGGTGGTGGCAAGGTCATCCGCGACGGCATGGGCCAGGGCCAGCGCAACGCCGCCGAGGTCGCGGACCTCGTCTTCACCAACGTGGTCATTCTCGACCACTGGGGCATCGTTAAGGCGGATGTCGGCGTCAAGGACGGGCGGATCAGCGCGATCGGCAAGGCCGGCAATCCCGACATCCAGCCGGGCGTCGACATCGTCATCGGCCCCGGCACCGACGTCATTGCCGGCGAAGGCAAGATCCTGACTGCCGGCGGCATCGACACTCACATCCATTTCATCGCGCCGCAGCAGGCCGAGGAAGCGCTCACCAGCGGCACGACCACGCTGGTCGGCGGCGGCACCGGCCCCTCGGTCGGCACGCTCGCCACCACCGTCACGCCCGGCCCCTGGTACATCCACCGCATGCTCGAGGCGATCGAGGAGCTGCCGATCAATGTCGGCCTGCTCGGCAAGGGCAATGCGAGCCTGCCCGAGCCGCTGCGCGAGCAGGTGCGGGCCGGCGTCATCGGCCTCAAGCTGCATGAGGACTGGGGCACGACTCCGGCGGCGATCGACAACTGCCTTACCGTCGCCGACGAGATGGATATCCAGGTCGCGCTGCATTCCGACACGTTGAACGAGAGCGGCTTCGTTGCGGACACCTTCGCGGCGATGAAGGGGCGTGCCATCCACTCCTTCCATACGGAAGGCGCGGGCGGCGGCCACGCCCCGGACATCATCACCGCGGCGGGGCAGGAGAACATCCTGCCGTCCTCGACCAATCCGACCCGGCCCTACACGATCAACACGATCGACGAACATCTCGACATGCTGATGGTGTGCCACCACCTCAGCCCGCAGATTCCGGAGGACGTCGCCTTCGCCGAGTCGCGCATCCGCAAGGAGACGATCGCGGCGGAGGACATCCTCCACGATCTCGGCGCCTTCTCGATGATGTCGTCGGATTCGCAGGCGATGGGGCGCATCGGCGAGACGACGCTGCGTTGCTGGCAGACCGCGCACAAGATGAAGGTCCAGCGCGGCCCGCTGCCGGAAGACAGCGAGCGCAACGATAATTTCCGCTGCAAGCGCTATGTCGCGAAATACACGATCAATCCGGCGATCACCCATGGCTTTGCCCATGAGATAGGGTCGGTCGAGGTCGGCAAGCGCGCCGATCTGGTGCTCTGGAAATCGGCCTTCTTCGGCGTCAAGCCGTCGCTGGTGCTGCTCGGCGGCATGATCGCGACCGCGCCTATGGGCGATCCCAATGCCTCGATCTCGACGCCGCAGCCGGTGCATTACCGGCCGATGTATGCGGTCCTCGGCCGGGCGCGGGGCAAGACCGGCGTCACCTTCGTCTCGCAGGTGGCCTTCGACGACAAGATCGGCGACAAGCTGCAATTGCAGAAGCAGCTGGTGGCGGTGAAGGGCACGCGCGGCGTCCGCAAGAAGGACATGATCCACAACACGCTGACGCCGAAGATCGAGGTCGATCCCCAGAACTATCGGGTGCGGATCGATGGCGAGCTGATCACCTGCGAGCCCGCGAGTTCTCTGCCGATGGCGCAGCGCTACTTCCTGTTCTGAGGAAGAAGCGGCCGGCATGGCACTGCGCCATGCCGGCCGCGACCGGCCTCGGGACGTCTGCTCCGGGGTCGTGCATAGAAGCGCCCGGACCGATCGGATTCATGATCGGCCGGGCATGCGACCGGGCTTGTCGGGGGAGGGGCGTTCGCATGGATACGAGACAGCTTGAAGGGAACGCCGTCGCGGCTTTCGCCATCCATGTGCTGCGCGGCATCGGGCAGGTGGTGTTCCAGAACAACCCCGTGTCCGGGCTGATCATCCTCGGCGCGCTCTTCTTCAATTCCTGGATCTATGGCGCGATCTGCCTGCTGGGCGCGGTCGTCTCGACCCTGACTGCGCGGCTGCTCGATGCCGACAAGGGTTTGATCGCGGACGGTCTGTTCGGCTTCAACGGTGCGCTGGTCGGGCTCGCGCTCGTCGCCTTCACCAGCGCAAATTTCCGCACCGGCGCCGTGCCGTCCTTCCCGATGTTCGTCTACATCCTGTTCGCTGCGGCCATGACCAGCGTGGTCTTCTCGGCCATAGGTGCCTTGCTCCAGCCCCACAAGGTCGCGGCGCTGACGGCACCCTTCGTCCTCGTGGGCTGGCTCTTCCTCTTCGCGGTGCTGAAATTCGCGAATATCGAGGCCGGCCCGCTGGCCAAACCGGTCTCGCCGGATCAATACGCCCAGGCGGCGGTCTATATCCTGCCGACCTGGTATATGGGGATCGGCAATGCGATCGGGCAGATCTTCTTCCAGGACAACTGGATTGCCGGATACCTGATCGTGCTCGGCATTGCCGTGAACTCGCGCATCAGCGCCGCGATGGCGCTCATCGGGGCGGGGTTGGCCGCTGCGACCGCCGCCGTCTTCGGTGGTCCGGAAGGCGCGATCCGCGACGGGCTGTTCGGCTACAACGCCGCGCTGACCGCGATGGCGCTCGGCGGCTTCTTCCTCGTCCTGACCTGGCGCAGCTTCCTCTACACGCTGTTCGGCATCGTCGTGACGACCTGGCTCTGGGCTTCCATAGCGATCTTCCTGAAGCCGATCGGCATGCCCGTGCTGACCTCGACCTTCGTGCTCGTGACCTGGCTGATGCTGATCGGAGCGCAGGGCTTCAAGGCCCTGATCCCGGTCCTGCCGCCTGACGCGACCACGCCGGAGGATAACCGGCGACGCTATTTCTCCGGCCCGGGCGCGACCGCCGGGCCGGCGCATTGATCATCGCGATTTCAGCCGCGCCGCCTTGCCGGCGCGAAGCTTGTTTTTGAGAAGGAGTTTTGGCTGTGGGACTGATTGGCATTCTTGTCGCCCTGGCATTACTGATGTGGCTCGCCTATCGCGGGTGGAGCATCCTGATGGTCGCCCCGATCGCCGGCCTTGCCGCGGCGATCCTGGCTGGCGAACCCGTCCTCGCGCATTGGACGCAGACCTTCATGCCGGGCGCTGCCCGCTTCGTGGCGCAATGGTTCCCGATCTTCCTGCTCGGCGGCCTGTTCGGGAAGCTGATGGACGATAGCGGCTCGATCGCCTCGATCGCCAGATACCTGACGGAGCGCCTGGGAACGAAGCGGACCATCCTCTCTGTCGTGCTCGCCTCGGCCATCGTCACCTATGGCGGCGTCAGCGTCTTCGTCGCCTTCTTCGTGCTCGTCCCGATGGCGCAGCAGATGTTCAAGGCGGCCGACATTCCCCGCCGTTTGATGCCGGCCACCATCGGCCTCGGCGCCTTCACCTTCACGATGACGGCGCTGCCGGGCACGCCCTCGGTCAATAACGCGATCCCGATGCCGTATTTCGGCACGACCACCTTCGCCGCCCCCGGCATCGGCATTGTCGCCTCCCTGATCACGCTGGCCTTCGGCCTGTGGTGGCTCGCCCGCGCCGAAGCGAAGGCCCGCGCTGCGGGTGAGGGCTTCGGGGCGGTCTCCGAGGAGCCGGCCGTGATCGACGAGAAGCTGCGTGAGAAGGCAACGGTCGCTGGCGAGTTCGACCCCGCCGAGCTCGATCACGGCAAGCGCGCGGAAGACCATCCGCCCTTCGTGCTGGCGGCTCTTCCGTTGGTCGTCGTCATCGTCGTGAACTTCCTGATGGCGCTCGTCGTGCTGCCGCGGATGAATTTCGCCTTCCTCGCCGAGCCCGCCTGGGGCAGCACCTCGATCAACACGATCGGCGGCGTCTGGTCGGTGATGCTGGCGCTGGCGGCCGCTAACCTGACGGTCATCGCGGTGAATTTCCGCCGCATGCCCAATATCCGCGAGAGCCTCGATGCGGGCGCCAATTCCGCGGCGCTGCCGATGCTGACGATCGCGAGCCTGGTCGGTTTCGGCGCGATTATCGCGTCCCTCCCGGCCTTCAATATGGTTCGCGACGCGGTCATCGGGCTTCCGGGCGGGCCGCTGATCTCGCTGACGGTGGCGATGAACACGCTTGCCGCGCTGACCGGCACGGCCTCGGGCGGCTCGGCGATCGCGCTCGCCGCGCTCGGCGATCACTTCCTCAAGCTTGCCGCCATCTATGGCGTCGATCCCGCGCTGATGCACCGCATCACCGTGATCAGCGCCGGCACGCTCGACGCGCTGCCGCATAACGGCACCGTGCTGATGCTGCTGCAGATCAGCAAGCTGACCCATGCCGAGAGCTACAAGGACATGGTCATGACCGTGATCGTCGGCGTGGTGATCTCGCTGGTGGCCGTTCTGATCCTCGGCTCGGTCGTCGGCTCGTTCTAGGCGTATAGTTCGCCTGTTGATGAGCGATCTGCCTAAGGGAGAGAAGCGATGCTGAGACTCGGCGAGAAATACGGCCATCTGGCTCATCGCGCCGGGTGCGGCTGCCACAATCCCGAACTCCACGCGGCCTCCCGCCGCCTCGAAACGCTGTCACGGCGCGGCCTTCTCGGCGGGGCGGCAGCGGCCGCCCTCTCCGGCATGCTGCCCGGACAGGCGTCGGCGCAGACCGCCGCGCCCCCTACCAGGATCCTGTTCCGCGAAGCGCGCTTGTTCGACAGCGTGGCGGGCACGGTGCGGCAGGGCGCGCAGGTACTGGTCGAGAACAACAGGATCGCTTCGGTCGATTTCAGCAACGCGCCTGCACCGGCCGGCGCGACCGTCATTGCTTGCCGCAACGGCGTCCTCATTCCCGGCCTGATCGACGCGCATTGGCATACGATCTTCGCCGCTGTGCCGCTTCCCATCCTGCTGAACGGCGACCCCGGCATCATCTATGCCACGTCGACCGCCGAGGCCAACCGCACGCTGCTGCGCGGTTTCACCACGGTTCGCGATCTCGGTGGCCCCGTCTTCTCCTTCAAGCAGGCGATCGATGCCGGCCTGATCCCCGGTCCGCGCATCTATCCGTCCGGTGCGATGATCACCACATCGGGCGGCCACGGTGACCTCCGGCTGCAGACCGAATTTCCGCGCGATGGCGGCCGGCTGAGCAAGGGCGAGCTGTTCGGAGGCGCCGCGATCGTCGACAGCGTCGGCGATCTGCAGATGCGCATCCGCGAGCAATTGCTGCAAGGTGCGTCGCAGATCAAGCTGATGGGCGGGGGCGGCGTCTCGTCGCCGCGCAGCCCGCTCGACATCCTCACCTTCAGCGAGGACGAGCTGCGCGCCGCGGTCGCCGTGGCGCAGGACTGGAACACCTACGCGACGATCCACGCCTACACGACGCGTGCCGTGCGCCGTGCCCTGGCCGCAGGCGTGAGCTCGATCGAGCACGCCCATCTCATCGACGAGGCCACGGCGCGGATGATCGCCGAGAAGGGCGTCTGGCTCAGCACCCAGCCCTTCCTCACCATGGCGGATGCCGCCTCGCAGACCGGGCCGGGAACCGAGCGCGCCCAGCAGATATTCGTCGGCACGCCGCAGCTCTACGGCTTCGCCCGCAAGTTCGGCATCAAGACCGCCTGGGGCTCGGACGTCCTGTTCTCCCCGGAACTGACCCCGCGCCAGAACATCATGCTCACCCATCTGAGCAACTGGTATAGCAATGCCGAAGCCCTGCAGATGGCGACGGCGAGAAATGCCGAGCTGCTCGGCCTGTCCAACATGCGCAATCCCTATCCCGGCAAGCTCGGCGTGCTGGCCGAGGGCGCCCTGGCGGATATCCTCGTGGTCGCGGGCAATCCGGTCGAGGACATCAAGCTGCTGGAGGACCCGCACAGGAACTTCGCGGTCATCATGAAGGACGGGCGCCTCCACAAGAACACGCTGTGAGGCGCGCGTTCATCGCTGAGCGCGCGCCCTCGGCTTAGCCGGCCATCATCTTCGGCAGCACCGTCACGATCTGCGGGAAGACGGTGATCAGCACCAGCAGGAGCATCAGCACGAAGAAATAGGGGATCGCCGCCTTCGTCACGGCGAGGATGTCCTTGCCCGTGATGCTTTGCAGCACGAACAGGTTGAACCCCACCGGCGGGGTGATCTGGGCCGCCTCGATCAGGATCACCACGAAGATGCCGAACCAGAGCAGGTCGATCCCGGCCGCCTGCACCATCGGCAGCATCACCGACGAGGTCAGCACGATGATCGAGATGCCCTCGAGGAAGCAGCCGAGGATCAGCATGAACACGGCCAGCACTGCCAGCAGCGCATAGGGCGAGAGATGCATGGCATCGACCCAACTCGCCAGCGAGCGGGGAATGTCGACGAAGGCCACCGCGATGGTCAGGCAGGCCGCGCAGGCGATGATGAAGGAGATCATGCAGGAGGTCCGCATGGCCGCCATCAGCCCGTCCATGAAGCTCGCCCGCGTCAACCCGCCGCCGACTGCGGCCAGGATCAGCGCGCCGATCACGCCGATCGTCGCGGCCTCGGTCGGTGTGGCGATGCCGCCATAGATCGAGCCGACCACCGAGCCGATCAGCAGCGCCACCGGGATCAACCGGCGCGAGCGATAGACCTTCTCCAGGAACGGCACGGGCGGCTCCGCCGGCGGCATCTTGTCCGGGTTGAGCAGGCTCCAGACCGCCGTGTAGCCCATGAACAGCGCCATCAACAGGATGCCAGGCAGGACGCCGGCGATGAACAGGCGCGCGATCGAGACCTCGGCCGTCACGCCATAGACGATCATGATGATCGAGGGCGGGATCAGCAGTCCGAGCGTGCCGGAGCCGGCGAGCGTGCCGATGGTCATGTTGAGCGGATAGTTCCGCTTTTCCAGCTCGGGGACGCTGATGCGGCCGATCGTGGCGCAGGTCACGGCCGAGGAGCCGGCGACCGCCGCCATGATGCCGCAGCCCAGCACGTTGACATGGAGCAGACGGCCCGGCAGCCGCGACACCCAGGGCGCCAGCCCCTGGAACATGTCGGCCGAGAGCTTCGAGCGGAACAGGATCTCGCCCATCCAGATGAAGAGCGGCAGTGAGGTTAGCGCCCAGCCCCAGCTCGAATCCCAGAGCGTGGAGGCGATCAGCGAGCCCATCGGCGCCGTGGTGAAGAGCCCCATCATCACCATGCCGACGGTGAGGAGCGAGAGCGCGACCCAGACGCCGCTGGCAAGCAGCAGGAGCAGGGAACTGGCGAGGACCAGCGAGGCGAGAACGATCGGATCCATCATCATCGCCCCTTATGCCACCGGCCTGTCGAGCTCGACTTCGTCGGGCGCCTCGTAGCGGGGCTTGCCGCCGGTCAGGAGCCAGACGAGTTCGTCGATGAAGGCGATCGCCAAGGCGGCGATGCCGATGGCGACGCCGGTCTGCGGAATCCAGAACGGCATGGCCAGCAGGCCGGGGCTGACATCGTTGAATTCGCGCGATTGCAGCGCGAGCGACGCCACATGCCAGGCGAGGAACGAAACGACCACCGTGCCGAGCAGGCAATTGAAGATCTCGACGCCATGCCGCCAGCGCTGCGGCAAGCGATCGACGATCAGGTTGATCCGGACATGCCCGCCGCGCCGGAAGGTGTGGGCAAGGCCGAAGAAGGTCGAGGCTGCCAGGCACAACCCGGCTGCCTCGGTGGCGTCGAGCGTGACGCCGCGCATGCGGCTGACGATCTGGGCGACGATGGCCAGCCCGATGCCGATCATGAAGGCGGCGGCGACATAGCCGCACGCCTCATAGAACCTGTCGAGAACTCCGCGTATCACCGGTCACTCCGCTAGCCATGGGTCTTGAAAAAGTGGCAGGCGGAGGCCGTTACTTCAGGCTCTTCTGATAGGTTTCGTAGACGGCTTTCTCCTCGGCCGTGGCGCTGCCGAGCCAGTCGGCGACCATGCCCTTGCCGGCGACCTCGATGGCGTCGAGGATGTCCTTCGGCGACTGGGCGATGGCCACGCCATGGCCCTTGAGCACGCTCTCGCGCTCCTCGGCCGCCTTCTTGGACAATTCCCAGCCGCGCTTGGTCGCGGCCTCGCCGGCTTCGGTCACCACCTTCTGCGTCGCCGCGTCGAGCTGGCGGAACGCGCGCTCGTTGACGAGGATCGCGTTCTTGTTGTGCATCGTGCCGGTATAGGTGAAGTTCTTGACGTAATCCCAGATCTGCACGTCGGTGCCTGTCTGCGCGCTGGTCCAGAGCGACTGGATCATGCCGGTCGAGAAGGCCTGCGGCACTTCGGCGAAGGGCAGGATCAGCGCTTCCATGCCGAGCTTCTCGCCCATGATCTGGGTCTGCTTGGAATAGATGCGCAGCTTCTGGCCCTTGAGGTCGGCGAGCCCCTTCAGCGGCGCCTTGGTGTAGAAGCCCTGGCCCGGCCAGGCGACATAGGTGATGGCGCGCATGCCGTTCTTCTTGAACAGCGCATCGAAGAACGGCGCCTGCGCCTCGGTCAGCTTGGTCGCCTGGTCATAGGTCGTGGCGACGCCGGGGATGTTGTCGAGATTGTACATCGCGCCTTCGTTGCCGTAGACGCCGAGACGGATCTCGCCGATCTGGATCTGGCCGGACTGCACGGCGCGCTTCACTGCGTCGAGCTTGATCAGGCTGTCGTTCGAGCGCAGGTCGATCTTGAGCTTGCCGCCGCTCTTCTCCTCGATCTCCTTGATCATCTGCCGGATGTTCTGGGTGAAGAAGCTGCTTTCGGGATAGCCCGAGGCCATCGTCCAGCTGGTCTGGGCGGAGGCGGGAGCGGCGAGCCCGAGGCTCAGGGCAAGGGCGGCGGACGCGATCAGAGCTCTGCGGTTCATGGTTCCCCTCGTTCTTATCGCGCTGCGGCGAAAGCCGTGCGCCTTTAGGAGCCGAGCCGTGCCGAAGCCCGATCGACGGCTAAGGGTCAGTCGAGCGCGTAATCGCGATAGCATCCAATTGAAATTATCTGTTGTTGCGATAGATTTTGTTTATTGGACTGCCATGCGGCCCAAAAATTGCTTGTCTGAGAGGCGGGGCGAATGCCGAACTGGACGCTGAAGCAGCTCGAAAGCTTTGTCTGGGTGGCCAAGCTCGGCAGCTTCCGGGCGACGGCCGAGCGCCTGAACACGACGCAGCCCAATATCTCCGTGCGCATCTCGCAGCTCGAATCCGTGCTGGGCGTCAGGCTGTTCCATCGCGATTCCGGCTCGGTCGCCCTGACGCCGATCGGCCATTCGCTGCTGGGGCAGGCCGAGCGCGTGCTGCAGGCCTCCGAGGAATTCTCCCAGCAATCGATCCGCTCCGACCAGCAGATCGGCATCCTCAGGCTCGGCGTCGCCGAGCTCATCGCCCAGACCTGGCTGCGCGACTATCTGCTCGATCTCAGGCAGGTCTTCCCGAATGTCGATGTCGAGCTCCGGGTCGACCTGACGATCAACCTGCGCGAGGAGCTGGTTTCACGATCGCTCGACCTGTGCTTGCTGAACGGCCCGATCTCGAACTTCAACATCACCAATGTCGAGCTGGGGTCCGTGCCTTATCTCTGGGTGGCCTCGCCGCGGCTCGGGCTCACCGGCTCCGACCTCTCGACGATGGCCTCGCATACGATCCTGACCCATGCGCGCAATACCCGCCATTTCGTCGAGCTCTCCGCGCATTTCCGCGACAACTGGGAGAGGCCGGTCCGGATCGTGCCGTCGAGCAGTCTCGCGGCCAGCCTGCAGATGACCATCGATGGCCTCGGCATCGCGCCGATGTCGCGCACGCTCGTCGAGAAGCTCCTCGATACCGGGGAGCTGGTGGAATTTCCCTATGAATGGAAACCGAGCGCCCTGATCTTCACGGCCTCCTATGCCCATACGCCGGCCAGCTTCCTGCTGAAGCGGGCGGCCGAGCTCGCCGGCGAGAGGGCCGCGCGCCATCATCAGGGTGATGCGCGGCGATCCGTATGAGCTTCCGCCTGTCGGCCAAGGCGATAAATCCTTCTTATCGAATTACATAGAAAATAATAATTCGACGACATCGACACCGCGCTCCATCCTCGCCGCCTCAGACAACGGAGGCGCGTAAGCCATGTCCATTCTCGGGGCCCGCCTGGGCGTCGATATCGGGGGAACCTTCACGGATGTCGTGCTCGAGCAGGG
The DNA here is from genome assembly GCF_037147855.1 of Allobosea sp. MMO-172. Classification (NCBI taxonomy): domain Bacteria; kingdom Pseudomonadati; phylum Pseudomonadota; class Alphaproteobacteria; order Hyphomicrobiales; family Alloboseaceae; genus Allobosea; species Allobosea sp. MMO-172. The sequence goes on from NZ_JBBCUM010000010.1 coordinate 169,515, forward strand.
CGGGCAGCGGTTCTCCACAAAGGTCCTGACGACTTACGCCGCGCCCGAGGATGCGATCATCGAGGGCATGCACCGCGTCTGCGAGAAGGCCGGCATCGCCGCTTCCGCGATCGGGCAGATCATCCACGGCACGACGCTGGCGACCAATGCGCTGATCGAGCGGCGCGGCGCCAAGACCGCGCTCATCACCACCGAAGGCTTCCGCGATGTCATCGAGATGCGGACCGAGAGCCGTTTCGAGCAATATGATCTCAATCTGACGCTGCCGGAGCCGCTCCTGCCGCGTAACCGGCGCTACACGGTCAAGGAGCGCATGGATGCGCGCGGCAAGATTCTGGTCCCGCTGGATCGCGCCGCCGTCGAAACCCTGGTCGATGAACTGCGCGAAGCCGGCTACGAGAGCGTCGCGGTCGGGCTGCTGCATTCCTATGTCAACGACGCGCATGAGCGCCTGATCCTCGACGTGCTGGCCGAGCGCCTGCCGGGCGCGATGGTCTCGCTTTCCTCGGAAGTCTCGCCCCAGATGCGGGAATACGAGCGCTTCAACACGACGATCGCCAACGCCTATATCAAGCCGCTGATGAAGAGCTACCTCGTCCGGCTGAAGGGGCGGCTCGCGGCGGAAGGCGCGGCCTGCCCGATCTTCCTGATGCATTCCGGCGGCGGCATCATCTCGCTGGAAAGCGCCTCGGAATTCCCGGTTCGCCTCGTCGAATCCGGCCCGGCCGGCGGCGCGGTCTTCGCTGCCGACATCGCCGCGCGGCACGGCCTGAAGAAGGTGCTGTCCTTCGACATGGGCGGCACCACCGCCAAGATCTGCCTGATCAAGAACTACACGCCGAAGACCGCCCGCGTCTTCGAGGTCGCCCGGACCTATCGCTTCAAGAAAGGCTCCGGCATGCCGATCTCGATCCCCGTGATCGACATGGTTGAGATCGGGGCCGGCGGCGGCAGCCTCGCCCATGTCGACTCGATGAAGCAGATCCGCGTCGGGCCGGAAAGCGCGGGCTCCGAGCCCGGCCCGGCCTGCTATGGCCGCGGTGGCAAGCGCCCGGCCGTGACCGATGCCGACGTCATCCTCGGCAAGATCGACCCGGACAATTTCGCGGCCGGCACGATCCCGCTCTTCGCCGATCAGTCGGCCAGGGCGCTGGAAGCCGAGATCGGCGGCAGGCTCGGCATGGCGGCGGAGGAAAGCGCCTGGGGCGTGGCGGAGGTCGTCGACGAGAATATGGCCAATGCCGCGCGCGTGCACGCCGTCGAGAACGGCGAAGACCTGTCGGAATACACGATGATTGCCTTCGGCGGCGCGGCTCCGCTCCATGCCGGCCGCCTCTGCGAGAAGCTCGGCATCATCAGATGCCTCGTGCCGCCCGGCGCCGGTGTCGGCTCGGCCATCGGCTTCCTCAGGGCGCCGTTCAGCTTCGAGGCCAACCGCACGCTGTTCATGCGGCTGGCCCAGTTCGACACCGCGCGCGTCACGAAACTCTTCGGCGAGATGGAGGAGGAAGCGACGCGGGTGGTGCGCTCCTGCGGCTGGTCCGGGGCGATCGAGGCCGAATACAAGATCTATATGCGCTATGCCGGCCAGGGCTGGGAAATCCCGGTCACGCTGACCCCTGAGGAAGCGCGTGCTGCCGACCCGGCCGTCATCCTCCAGCGCTTCGAGCACGAATACGCCAACCTGTTCGGGCGCACCGTGAAGGGGCTCGCCGCCGAGATCACGGTCTGGTCGGTCAATGCCCACACGCCGCAGGAGGCCGTCGCCCCGGTGGCGCCGGTTTCGCAGACGCGCGATGCGCTGGCGCAAGGCCGTCGCTCGGTTTTCGATGCCGGCCTCGGCCGCCGCGTTGAGGCGGAAGCCCATGACCGTACCGCGCTGCCCGCCGGCAGCCGGATCAACGGCCCCGGCATCGTCACCGAGGACGAGACCACCATCGTCCTGCCGTCGAGCCGCTTTGCCGTCACGCTGAATGACGGCTGCATCGATATCCGCCTTGTCGAAGCCGCCCCCGCCGCTGCTGTCGCCGCGCGCAAGGAGCCCGCCCATGTCTGAGATCTCCAAGGTCGCCTATCAGGTCATGTGGAACCGCCTGATCTCGGTCGTCGAGGAGCAGGCGCAGGCGCTGATCCGCACCTCCTTCTCGACCTCGGTGCGCGAGGCCGGCGATCTCTCCGCCGGCGTCTATAACGAGAAGGGCGAGATGCTCGCGCAGGCGGTGACCGGCACGCCCGGCCACGTCAACGCCATGGCCGATGCCGTCGCCCATTTCATCCGCCGGATCGGGCGCGAGAACATCGCCGAGGGCGATGTCTACATCACCAACAACCCCTGGGAGGGGACCGGCCACCTGCACGACATCACCGTCGTCAGCCCCTCCTTCCATCGGGGGCGCCATGTCGGCTTCTTCGCCTGCACCGCCCATATCGTCGATATCGGCGGGCGCGGCTTCGGCGCCGATGCCAACTCGGTCTACGAGGAAGGCCTGCATATCCCGATCATGAAATTCGCCGATCGCGGCACGGTCAACGAGACGCTGGTCACGATCATCCGCGGCAATGTCCGCGAGCCCGACCAGCTCGTCGGCGACATCTACGCCCTCGCGACCTGCAACGAGATCGGCCATCGCCGCCTGATCGACATGATGGTCGAGTTCAAACTCGCCGACCTTGCCGGCATCTCCGACTTCATCCTGACCAATTCCCGGCAAGCGACGCTGGACAAGATCGCGGCTCTGCCGCGGGGTGAGGCCGAGGGCCATATGCGGATCGACGGCTACAGCCGGCCGATCGACCTCAAGGTGAAGATCTCGATCAAGCCGGACGGTGTGCTCTGCGACTGGGCCGGCACCTCCGGCGTCGACAAGAACGGCATCAACGTGCCGCTGGTCTATACGAAGGCCTATACCTGCTATGCGCTGAAATGCGCGATCGCGCCGGAAATCCCGAACAACGCCGCCTCGCTGGAGCCCTTCCGCATCACGGCGCCGGAGCACACCATCGTCAACGCGGTCTGGCCGGCGCCGGTCGCGCTGCGTCATATCATCGGCCATATGGTGCCGGACACGATCTACGACGCGCTCGACAAGCTCCTGCCCGGCCTTGTGCCGGCAGAGGGCGCTGGCAGCCTGTGCAATTTCCAGGTCTCGCTCAGGCCGCGCAGCGATGGCCCCTGGCCGACGGACGCCGTGCGCGCCGAGGTGTTGACCTTCAACTCCGGCGGTTCCGGCGCGCGGCCGGCGCTCGACGGCATGAATGCCACCGCCTTCCCCTCGGGCGTGATGACGATGCCGGTCGAGGCGACCGAGCAGGTCGGCCCCGTCATCGTCTGGCGCAAGGAACTCCGGCCCGATTCCGGCGGCAAGGGCCGGCATCGCGGCGGCCTCGGCCAGCATATGGAGGTCGGTGCCTGGGAGGGCTACGAGTTCGACATCCAGGCGATGTTCGACCGTGTCCACCACCCCGCCCGCGGCCGGCGCGGCGGTGGCGGCGGCGCGCCGACGACCATCGCGCTCGACGACGGCACGGCGATGAAGGGCAAGGGCAAGCAGTTCGTGCCGCATGGCCGCAAGGTCGTGATGGCCTTCCCGGGCGGCGCCGGCTATGGCGCCCCGGCCGAACGAGCCGGGAGCAGCGTGGAGCGGGATCTCGCCCTGGGCTATGTTTCGGCTGAGGCCGCCCGCGCCGAATATGGCCTGCCCGAGGAGCGCGTGGCCGATGTGCTGGCCACGTCCCGCCGCGGTGAACTGCCTCGCTAGCGGGAAGGCCGCTGCGAGGCGGCCCGTATCCAGCGCAGTGCGGCCCAGCCGTACCGCGGCTTGCCAGTGATCGCCGGGCGATGCCTCACTGCGTCCACCGATAGGGATGGCCTGAGCACGGCCGCATCGTCGCGATGCGGCCGTCAGACGCGAGGATCGCATGCCGCACTATAACCGCATCCTGATCACCGGCGCGGCCGGGCGCCTCGGTTCGCAGCTCCGTGCTGGTCTTGCCCCGCTGGCGCAGGTGATCCGCCTCGCCGATCGCGACCCACTCGGCCCGCTCGCCGCGAATGAGGAGGAGGCGATCTTCGATCTCGCCGACATGGAGGCGACGATCGCCGCGACGGAAGGCTGCGACGCCATCGTCCATTTCGGCGGCGCGCCGACCGAGCGCGAATGGCAGATCATCCTCGATTCCAGTATCCGCGGCTCCTATCACATCTACGAAGGCGCGCGGAAACACGGGGTCAAGCGCATCGTCTACGCCTCGTCTGTCCATGCGATCGGCTTCCACGAGATCGGCGCGCATATTTCGGTCGATGCGCCGGTCCGGCCCGACTGCCTCTACGGCGTCGGCAAGACTTTCGTGGAAAGCCTCAGTCGGCTCTACTGGGACAAGCACGGCATCGAGACGGCGTGCCTGCGCATCTTCTCGTCCTTCCCGGAGCCGGCCGACCGCCGGATGCTCTGGTCCTACCTGTCCTTTGCCGATTGCGTGCGCCTCGTCACGGCGGCGCTGACCGCACCCTTCGTCGGTCATACGATCACGTTCGGCACCTCGGATAATGCGGTGAAGGCGGTGGACAATAGCGGCGCCGGCCATCTCGGCTATCACCCGCAGGACAGCTCGGAACCGTTCCGGGCCAAGGTCGAAGCCAGCGTCCCGGCGCTTGATCCGCAATCGCCAGCGGGGCGCTATCTAGGCGGCAAGTTCTGCGAGATGCCTCATCCTGATGACCGTGATTGAGCCTCCTCAATCGGTTGAAGCGGATGTTTCAGCCCGGTCGGACGCCAAAAATGCTTTCCTGTCGAAAATAGTCAGTATGCCCCGGGCTTGCCCCATTGCCGTAGCGGCAGCTTCCGCTAAGAGGTGAATCGTTTGGCTGGGGGGCCTTGATTCCAGATGCTGCGGAAATCCGTAACCGACCGGGCGTGGCCGCCCGCGCAATGCAGGGCCATGTGCCGGCGAACGATCCGCGCTGCGCTCCTGTCGGCGGCCAGTCTTGCGGCATTGGGGCTCAGCCCGGCCTGCGCTCAATCATGGCAGGGTACGACGTCCGACTGGGGCACGCCGACGAATTGGTCGTCGGGCGCCGTTCCGACCGCGGCCGGGACTGTCAACATTGGCTCCGCCGGGGCGGTCAACCCGTCGATCAACGGGATCGCGGCCAGCGCGAATATCCTGCGCATCGGCGCAGCAGGTTCGACACCGCTTCTGTCGCTGACGAACGGCGGCTCGCTCGCGGCCTACTCCACCACCTTTGGCCAATCCGTCGGCGAAGCCGGCTCCATGCAGGTGACCGGGCCGAGCACGCAATGGACCGGCAACTTCCTGGATCTGGGCCGCTACGGCAGCGGCACGCTGACTGTCTCGGGAGGGGCCGCCGTCACCTTCAACGACACGGTCATGTCGGCTGTCTTTGCCGGCAGCACCGGCACGATGACAATATCGGGCGCGGGAACCTCGTTTTACACGGGCAACACCCATATCATCGGCAATGGCGGCGACGGCAGCCTCGCGATCCTCGCGGGCGCCCGCGCCGACGACAAGGGGGTGACGCTTGGCCAGAATGCCGGTTCGCGCGGCACCGCGACGGTCGATGGCAGTGGCAGCGCCTGGAACATACGCGCTGCCCTTTCAGTCGGTGCCCAGGGTAACGGCACGCTCGGCATTTCCAACGGTGGCCAGGTGACGGCGGCCGGTGCGGTCTATGTCGGTCGGGAAACTACCTCCATCGGCAGCCTAACGCTCGACGGTGCCGGCTCACGCCTCGTCTCCGGCGGCAGCTTCATCGTCGGAAATCGCGGGCGCGGCAGCGCAACGATCTCGGGCGGTGCTGTCAGCCAGGCGCAGTCAGGCATCATCGGCTATTACGACAATTCCCCGGGCGAGCTGCGGGTCACGGGGGCCAATTCGCTCTGGCAGGGCTCGACCTACCTGATGGTGGGTCATGAGGGTGACGGTACTGCGACCCTCGACAATGGCGGCACCGTGCGCGTCAACGGTGGCGCGGGGCAGATCATCATCGCCAACCGCGGCACCTCGTCCAGCACGGTCAACATCGGCGCGGCGGCAGGCGCCCCGGCGCAGGCTCCCGGTTTCATCGAAGCCGGCTCGATCCGCTTCGGGTTGGGGAACGGAACGCTGTTCTTCAACCACACGTCGGACAATTATGTCGTCAATGCCGCCATCTCGGGCAAGGGCGATCTGATCACCGAGAGCGGCACCACGATCCTGCGCGGCATCAATACCTATACCGGAGCGACCGAGGTCCGCGGCGGCACGCTGATCGTCGACGGCGCGATCACCGCCTCTTCGGTGGAGGTCGGTGAGCACGGGACGCTCGGTGGCTCCGGAACGGTCTCGTCCCTGACGATGAACGGCGTGATCTCGCCGGGCAATTCGCCGGGGACCCTGACGGTCAGCGGCAACCTGACGCTCGGTGTCGGCACGACCTATATCGCCGAGGTCGAAGGCCCCGTCGCCGACCGGATCAATGTCACGGGCTCCGCGAGCCTGGCCGGCACGCTGCAGCTGGTCTCACTGGGCGGCGCCTCCCGCTTCACGACACCCTATACGCTGCTCTCGGCGCCGGGCGGCGTCTCCGGCACGTTCAATACCGTCGTTCCGAACTTCGGTGCGGCTGTGGGCACGTCGGTGACCTATACCCCGACGGCGGTTCTGCTCGCGCTGGCGCCGCGGCCGCTGGCGCCGCTGGCGGGCTCCACGCGCAACGGCCTGGCCATCGCCGCCGGGATCGATCAGGCCGTGGCCGCGGGCGGCGATCCGTCCTCCCTGTTCCAGATCTACAACCAGCCGGCTGCCGCGATTCCGGCCGCGCTCAACCAGCTCTCGGGCGAGGTCCATACCGCTGCCCCGGCCATGGCCAACGTCGCTGCCGACCAGTTCCTGCGCGCGATGCTCGACCCGATGGCGGCAGGCCGGCTCGGCATGGGCGCGCCCGGTCCGGGAGCCGCCGCCTTCTCCGGCCTGGTGCGCAAGGGTGCCGATGCACCGGCCGCTCCGTCGCGGCTCGACGCGCCGGTCTATTCGGTCTGGGGTTCGGCCTTCGGTTCCCATGGCCGCACGGATGGCGACGTGGCGGTCGGCTCGTCACGGCGGACCATCGACGACACCCATCTCGCCACCGGCATCGACATGCGGTTGATGCCGGGCACGGTCGCCGGCCTCGCCGTTTCCGGCGGCAAGTCCCGCGCCGCGCTGCCGGGCTTCATCGGCAAGGTCGATGCCAATGTCTTCCAGGCCGGCCTCTATGGTACGACCCAGATCGGCGCGATCAAGCTCGGCGCGGCAACGAGCTATGCCTGGCTCGACAACGACGCCAGCCGCGGCGTCCCGGTTCTCGGCTCGAGCCTGGCCTCGTCCTATACGAGCACGGCCTGGAGTGGGCGCCTGCAGGCGAGCGCGACAGCCTTCTCGCTGAACGGGATCAGCCTCTCGCCGCTCGCTGCACTGCAGGCGACCCATACCCGCAGTCCGGCGGTCGTCGAGACCAACTGGGCCGGTGCCAATGCCGGCGCGCTCGTCGTCGCGAAGCACAGCGAGACGACCTCGCGCGGCGAACTCGGCCTGCAGCTCGATGCGGACGGCGTCTTCGGCCAGATGCCGGTCACCGGCTATGTCCGGGCGGCCTGGGCCCATTACTTCCAGCGCGACGCCGAACTGGCGGCGAGCTTCGTCGGCCTGCCGGGAGCGGTTTTCGGCGCGACGGGCGCCGAGGCCAGCCGCAACAGCGCGCTGGTCTCCGCCGGCATCAGCGCCCGGCTGAGCGAGCGCATCACGCTCGGCCTCAATCTCGACGGCGAGCTCTCCGGGAACGGCAATCGCCTTGGCGGGACGGCACAGTTCAGGGTCAGCTTCTGAGCTGGGCGATGCCGGGTTTCTCGCCCCGCCTCGTACAGGCGGGGCCTGCTCCCGCTGTGCTGTTGCGGACTATAGGGGCAATCCGGCCCGCCGCCCAAGCTTGAGCGTGATGGTGGCGCCGAGGCCGAGCGCTGCCGCGAAGACCCAGCCCGAGACCGCGCCGGCCGAGATGCCAGAGAGCAGCGTGCCGACGGTGCAGCCGAGGCCGATGACGGTGCCCCAGCCGAGCAGGACACCGCGGGCAAGGCCACGCAGCGCCTGACCGGCGGTTGGCCAGCGCGGCCTGAATTCGCCCGCAGCTAGCGCCGCGATCAGCGCGGCGGCGACCAGGCCGGCGATGAAGAGCCCGTTCGGCGTCAGCAGGGCGTCGCGGATCACCGTGGCGCAGCCACGGAAGCTGTCGAGGCCTTCGAGCCGCGACGGCAGGAGATCGAAGGCACCGGCGAGCTGGCGCGAGCGCGAGCCGATCTCGGCGGTCACCCCGAGCGGGGACAAGCGTAGATAGGCGGCAACCCCGATCAGGCCGACGAACAGTCCACCGAGCCAAGCCGGCCAGCGCTGCCGGAAGATGCTGGCGAGCGGATCGCGCGACGGGGCCAGTTGCGCGGGAAGGTCTCCCCTGCGCAGGAGGAACCAGGCCAGTGCGGCCAGAACGGCGAGGGACACGATCAGCGCGCCGCCATATCCGAGATGGCGTGGCAGCCACGGCACCGGCGCTCCCGCGATCGTCCAGAGATAGAGACCGTTCCAGCTCTGGAAGCCGAGGATGAAACCACCGACGGCCCCAATGAGGGCGAAGGGCGCGGTCGGCGAGCCCTCGCCGAGACGGTAGAGATGGGCGCTGAGGCAGGAGCCCGAAAGCGCCATCCCGACCCCGAAGGCGAGGCCGGCAAGCACGAGCGCGAGGCTCACTGGCCCGATATGGGCGGTCGGCGGCAGGCGCGTGCCTGACGGGTCCGGCAGCCAGGCGCCGAAGATCAGAGTATAGCCGGTGATGCCCACCGCGAGCGCCGTGACGATGCCGAGCAGGCCGCGCGGATCGCGCCGGTCCAGCCAGTCGCGCCAGATGCAGAGGAAGCAGAAGCGCGAGCGCTGGATCACGAAGCCGAAGGCGGCGCCGAGGATCAGCGATAATTGCAGCTGCGGCGCCGGGTCGCCATGGCGGCCGATGCCGATGATCGCCAGGGCGAGGAGGGCGGCTAGGCCGAGCGCGATCAGGGTGCCCAGGGATGGTCCCGAAACGGGATCAGCCACGGCAGCCGGAGCCGCCATGGCCGCTTCACGGGCGCGCTGGTAATCCAGCGCGCCGCTTTCGTCGGAGATGCTCATCGGTGCCGGGGCAGCTTACTTGCCGCCCCAGATCGTGCCGGCCGGGTTGCTGATCGGCAGGCCAACGGTGTTGCCGTACTCGGTCCAGGAGCCGTCATAATTCGCGACCTGATAGCCGAGCACGCGCGACAGGATGAACCAGGTGTGGCTGGAGCGCTCGCCGATGCGGCAGGTCGTGATCACCGGCTTGGAGCCATCGATGCCGACATTGGCGTAGAGCTTCTTCAGTTCCTCCGGGGATTTCAGCGTGCCGTCGGCCTGGTTGACCGCCTGGGCCCAGGGCACGTTGACGGAACCGGGGATATGGCCGGCGCGCAGCGCCAGTTCCTGGAAGCCGGCCGGGGCGATGATCTTGCCGGAGAACTCGTCGGCCGAGCGGATATCGAGCACGCGTGCGTCGGACTTCTTCTCGACGGTGGCGACGACGTCGGCGAGCCGGGCGCGCAGCTTGCGATTGGGTTCGGCCGCCGTGAAGGCGGAAGCCTTGGCCGCCAGCGGATTGGTCGAGACCGGGCGCTTCTCCAGCTCCCATTTCTTGCGGCCGCCATCGAGCAGCTTCACGTTGTCGCGCAGGCCGTAGATGTCGAACACCCAGGCGCCCCAGGCGGCGAACCAGTTGTTGCTGTCGCCGTAGAGGACGATGGTGACGTCCTTGTCGAGGCCGAGCTTGCGGGCGAGCGCCTGGAATTTCTCCGGCTTGGCAATGTCGCGCTCGACCGTATCGACGAGATCGGTGTGCCAGACGACGTTCTGCGCGCCGGGGATATGACCGCGCTCATAGAGGCCGGGCTCGACGCTGACCTCGACGATCCGCACCTTCGGATCGCTCAGGTTCTTCTCCAGCCAGTCGGTGGTGACGAGCGGGCCGGAGTTGGCGAGCGCGGCACCGCCCAGCAGCAGGGTCGCTGCGAGCGTAACGGCGCTCCGGCGCAGCAGGGACAGGGCGGACATGGCGCGATCTCCTTGGGATTGAAAGCTTTGCCATGATTTCGCCACGCGCCGGCTTGCGGAAGCCGAACAGGATTTTTTTGTTTGGGCGATCCGGAGAAGGAAGGAGTTGTACGACCTTCGTTCAAGAAAATGACGTTGCGGAACGTCCGAAATCGGCGCCGGGGCTCAGGCCGCGGCTGCACGATGGGCGGACAGCCTTGCCGCGATCCTGGCCTCCTGCGCGGCCTTGACCAGACCGACGCGGGCGGTCGCTTCCTCCAGCGAGGCGGCCGGTGGATAGGCGGGCGTGCTGGCGGCGATGCCGGCCTTCGCGCCGATATGCTTCTCGAAGGGTAGTGAGCGATAGAGCGACGGATCGGCGGTCACGTCGAAAAGCGGCCGGTAGCCGAGCGACAGGTAAAGCGATGTCGCCTCGGGCTGCCGGAAGCCGGTGGTCAGATAGGCGCGGGTATAGCCGAGATCGGCCGCCGCTTCCTCCAGTGCGAGCACGATGCGCCGCGCCAGCCCCTGACGGCGCAGGTCGTCACGCGTCCAGATGCGCTTCAACTCGGCGGTCTCGTCGTCATGGCTCATGAAGGCGCCACCGGCGATCGTCTCGTTGCCGCGCCGTAGCAGCAGGAAATCCCCGAGCGGCGGCGCGAAAGCTTCCGCCGGATAGCGCAGGATTTCCGAGCGTGCTCCGCCCGGCCGGCTGTTGAACCCGTAGCGGCCGTCATATTCGGCGATGAGACCTTCGAGCAGGGCCTCCGCCTTCGCGTCGAGCGGTGACGATCTTACGATCAGATCGGGCATGGCGGGATTCCATCTGTTGTCGTGGAGCGTTGAATTTGCTCGCGACATTCGATGGCGCCCGAGTGGCAATCAATACTTGGCGGAAAATAAGTATATTTGAATTCGGTTGACGTTTTCCGGGGTTCGATATTTCTCGTATCTATCGCTTGGGGAGATGGAATGTGTCCGTGCTTGTCGCACGGGCACTTGTCTCTCCAACGCTGCCCGACACATCTCAGGCCGGGCGACGCGGCGGATCGCGTCGCAAGGCCAGAGCGACGCCGCCGATGGTCAGCGCGATCGCGACCATCTCCCGCAGCCCAAGCGTTTCGCCGAGCAAGGGCACGGCCGTGATCGTTCCCACGACCGGGACGATCAGCATGCTGGTCGCGGCAACCGCGGTCGGCAGCCGCCTGAGCGCACCGAACCAGGTGAGATAGCACAGCGCCATCGGGCCGACGGCCATATAGGCCAGCCCGAGCGCGCCCGGGGACGAGAGCGCGGTGATGTTGGGCCGCTCCAGCATGAGCCCGAGTGCCACCATCGGCAGGCAGCCGAGGGCGACCTGCCAGGCAGCGACGGCCGGACCCGGCATGGCGAGAGGCTTTTTCGCCGTGACCGTGCCGAGCGCGAACAGCACGGCCGCCGCGAAGGCGAAGAGCACACCGGGAAGCTTCGCCGCCGTGAAATCAGGGCCGCCCATCAGGATGACCATGCCGGTGATGCTCAGGCCCAGCGCCACCAGGCTGCGCCGGGTCGGGCGCGCGCCGAGAAGAGGCCAGGCCATCATCATGGCCCAGATCGGCATCGAATAGGCGATCAGCGCGCCTTCCGAGACCTTGAGCCAGTTCAGCGCGAGCGCGGTGAAGCCCATCCAGGCGAAGACGTTGATCGCTGCCGCAAGCAGGAGAGGCGCCCGCGCTTCCCGTGGCACGGCCAGGCTGTCGCCGCGAGCGATCGCCAGCAGAGCGAGGCAGAGCGCGCCGATGAGGCCGGCCGTCCCCCGGGCGAAGAGCGGCGGCCAGTCCTGCAGGACGAATTTCAACACCGTCCAGTTGAGGCCCCAGCCGAAGGCCGTGGCCAGCAGCAGGGCCTTGCCGACCGCCTGACTGGCCGGCACGGAAGCGGAGCCTGTCGCGGTCATGGCATGGCGCCTTACGCGCGGTGCCCGGCCTTCAGGGCCTGGTCGAGATCGGCATAGAGGTCATCGATATCCTCGATGCCGGTCGACAGGCGCAGCAGATCGGTCGGGCAGGGCGAGCCGGCGCCCTCGATCGAGGCGCGGTGCTCGATCAGGCTCTCGACGCCGCCGAGCGAGGTGGCGCGCTTGTAGAGTTCGACATGAGCGGCCGTGGCAACGGCTGCCGCCTCGCCGCCGGTCACCTGCACCGAGAGCATGAAGCCGAAGCCGTTCTCCATCTGCCGGGCCGCGATATCGTGGCCGGGATGCTGCGGCAGGCCGGGATAGAGCACGCGCGCCACCAGCGGGTGCGCCGAGAGCCGCTGCGCCAGCGCCATCGCGGAGGCTGCCTGACGCTCCTGCCGGACGTGGAGCGTGCGCATGCCGCGCATCAGCAGATAGGCCTCGAACGGGCCGAGGATGCCGCCCTGGCCCTTGCGGACCGTCTTGATCCGGTTCCAGAACGCATCGTCCTCGCGGGCGCAGAGCGCGCCGGCCACGACATCGGAATGGCCGTTCAGCACCTTCGTCGCGGCATGCATGACGATATCGGCGCCGAGCGTCAGCGGGCGGGTATGCACCGGCGAGGCGCAGGTCGAATCGACCGCGAGCTTGGCGCCGGCCTTGTGCGCGATCTCGGCCGCTGCCGCGATATCCGTGATCGTCCAGAGCGGGTTCGACGGCGTCTCGATCCAGACGAGCTTGGTCGTGCCCGGCTTCACGGCGGCCTTCAGCGCGGCGAGGTCGTCGGTCTCGACGAAATCGACCTTGATGCCCCAGCGCGTCGCCTCGTTGAGCAGCCAGGCCCTGAGTGCCCAGTACATCACCTTGGAGGCGACGACATGGTCGCCGGGCGAGAGCGCCTGGAACACGGCGGTGGCCGCCGCCATGCCGGAGCCGAACAGCAGCGCACCGGCCTGTGCTTCCTCCAGCATGGCGAGCACGGCCTGCGCCTCATGCACCGTCTCGTTGTCCGGCCGGCCATAGATGAAGCCGGTCGAGTAGCCGTTATCCTCGTCGCGGATATAGGTCGTCGAGATATGGATCGGCGGCACCACGCCCTTGGTGGTCGGGTCGATCTTGCCCATGGCCTGCGCGGCAAGGCTTCGCTTCGTCCATTTCGTCGAGGTCATCAGCTGCTTCCCGGATTCGTCACTGCCGAGGGGGTCGGCATTCGAGCAGGATCATGCCGGCAAGCGCTTGGCGATTGTCGCCCATTTTTGCTATCAGGTGACGAATTTCGCCGATCATAAGGTATCAAGTGGCTAAAACGGTCGACCTCGACAAGTTCGATTACGCCCTGCTGCGAGAGATGCAGGCCGACAACCAGACGCCGGCGCGTGTGCTCGCCGAGCGCGTGGGCCTGTCGCAGAGCGCGGTGCTGCGGCGATTGCGGCGGCTGCGCGCGGAAAAGGTCATCACCGCGGATGTCTCGATCGTCAGCCCGGAGGTGATGGGCGTGCCGGTGACGGTGCATGTCACCGTCTCGATCATCCAGGGCTCGCGGACCTATGGCGATTTCGCCCGCAAGCTCCAGGCCCGCCCCGAAGTGAAGCATGCGTCCTATGTGACCGGCGGCGCCGATTTCGTGCTGCACCTGCAGGTCGAGAGCATGGCGGCCTATGCCGCTTTCACGCGCGAGGTCTTCCACGACGATCCGAATGTCGCGGAATACCACAGCTACATCGCCATGCGCGAAGTCGTCGGCCGGGGCGCGACATAAGCGGAACCACTTGTCTTGGCGCCCGGCCGGCCAGCCGTTATCGATCCGATGTGTTCGCGATGGTGTGGTTCCTCTGAACCTCGCTTCGCGCTTGGTTTCCTCACCGGGGATGACGTTCGATGACGCGTGAAGAAGCCGTGGAAGCCGCCGCCGGCTTGCCATCGAAGGCATGGCTCAGGGAAACCCTGATCCCGGCCTGGATCGATCGCGCTGTCTGGCCCGGCCGCGCCGGCTTCGTCGAGATGTTCGATCCGGCCGATCCGGATCGCGAGCCCGGCCCCGTGAAAACGACGCTGGTCACCGCCCGGCTGACCTATGTCTTCAGCCATGCCCATCTGCTCGATCCGAAAGGGGAGGCGCTCGCCGCTGCCCGCCATGGCTTCACCTTCCTGCGCGATGCCTGCCGGGAAGGCGGGCAGGGGCGCTTCCTGCATTCCGTCCGCGAGGACGGCACGCCGGTCGATGCCCGCACCGATCTCTACGATCTCGCCTTCGTGCTCTTCGCCATGGCCTGGTACTATCGTGCGACGCGGGACGAGCAGGCGCTTGCGATCGCAGGCGAGGTGATCGGCTTCATCGAAGGCGAGATGGCGCATCCGCAGGGCGGCTTCGCCGAGGATACGCTGGGCACGCTGCCGCGCCGGCAGAACCCGCATATGCACCTGCTGGAAGCGTTCCATGCGCTCGCCGAAGCGACCGGCGGGCAACGCTGGCTCGACCATGCCGATGCGATCGTCCGGCTCGCGCGCGAGCATCTGGTCGATGCCGAGGCCGGCACGCTCGGCGAGTATTTCACCGATGACTGGCACCCTGCTCCCGGCGTGGCCGGCACGGTCTGCGAGCCCGGCCATCATTTCGAATGGACCTGGCTGCTGCTGCATCACTGGCGCCTGACAGGAGATACGCAGGCGCGCGACCTGGCGGAGAGGCTCTATGGCTTCGCGATCCGGCATGGGATCGACGATGGCCCGGCAGGCCCGCTCGCCGCGTTCGACGCCTTCGATCGCTCGGGCAATGTCACGGCCGCGACCAAGCTGCTCTGGCCCCAGACCGAGGCGATCAAGGCCTTCCTCGCCCGGATCGAGTGTCTTGGTGATGCGGACGCGGCCGTGCGTCTCGACAGGCATCTCGCCAGCCTGTTTCGCTGGTTCGTCGCGCCCGAAACGGGCCTCTGGTTCAACCAGCTCGCGAAGGATGGAACACCCGCACAGGCCGTGATTCCGGTGCGGGTGCTGTATCACCTCCTGCTCGCCCTCGCGGAATGGGAGCGCGTCCGCGCAGGCTGAAGGGCTGTTGGCGAGGCCTATTGTTCGGCTGGCACTGGACTAGCCGCAGGTGCGGCCTGCGCCAGGAAGAAGAACGCCAGCGAGGCGCACCAGACGATCAGGCCGAAGGCGGTGGCGCCGGCCAGCACCAGCCCGAACCCGCCTTGGGCGTGCAGGACTGCCAGCATCGGCACGACGAAGCCACTGACCGTGAAGCCGAGGAAATAGCGCACGCTGAAGGCCTTGGCGCGGTGCTGCGCCGGCACGTAGCGGGCGACCATCGCATCGTTGACGACGACCTGCCCATAGATCGCGGCCATGGTCATGACGAGGCCGATCAGGAGCGGCACGCCCGAGGTCGTCGCCGCGAGCGCGAGGCCCAACGGCTGGAACAGCGCGAGCCCGACGAACAGGGCCGGCAGCGTATAGCGGTCGACCAACCGGCCCATCAGCCATTGCGTGGCGGCGCCGAAGACGAAGACCAGCGTCGCCAGCGAGCCGATGAGCGCCAATGGCAGGTCGAGACCCAGCCGCTCGTCGATGACCTTGGGCAGCGCGATCGTAGTGATGTTGAAGGTCATGCCGCCGGCGATGATGGCGACGGCGAAGACGACGAGCAGCGCGACCGGCCGGCTGACCGGAATGAGCTCTGCCTTGCCGGAACGGTTTGCAGAGGGGTTCCCGTCGCCGGGCACGAGCGCGATGAAGGCCGCGCCGAGCACGAGGCAGACGACGCCGGGCAGGATGAAGGCGAAGCGCCAGCCGAAATTCGCGGCGATCAGCGCGGTGACGCCGGCGGCGGAGGCCGCGCCGAGATTGCCCCAGACGGCGTTGACGCCGAGATCGCGGCCGAGCTGGCGGGCATGGCTGACCAGCATGGTCGAGCCTACCGGGTGATAGATCGCCGACGCCACGCCGAGCACGAGCAGCCAGCCGGCGAAGGCGGCAGGGCGGTCCGCGCTGGCGACGCCAAGGCAGGACACGCCGTAGCCGATGAAGAAGACCGCTAGCATGTTGCGCCGGCCAAACCGGTCGGAGAGCCAGCCCATCGGCAGGGAGCACAGGCCGAAGGCGACGAAGGCGCCGGTGGCGAGACCGATGAGCTCGGCATAGCTGAGGTTCGTCTGCGCCGCGATGGCGATCACCGCCGTCGGGTAGATCAGCAGCACGAAGTGATCGAGCGCATGGGCCGCGTTGACGAAAAGCAGGGTGCGCTTGGACAGCGTCTCGGGACTCATGGGTGATCTCGTAGCGATGATGCGAAATCCTAGCTTGACCCGTTAAGCCTGTCGGGTCGTTATTCGACATGATCGGGCCAAAGAGAATGGGCGATGCGCAGCGAAAGCGAGGCCTATCAGACGGTGCCACGCGCGGTTGCCGTGATGCCGAAGAGCTACGAGGCCGGCGCGAGCACGGGCTGGCACAGCCACCCGCGCGCGCAATTGCTCTACGCGACGGCTGGCTTGACGCTGGTGCGGGCGGAGGACGGCACCTGGGTGCTGCCGGCCCGGCACGCGCTCTGGATACCGCCGCGGCTCTCCCATGAGGTCAGGATGCATGGCGCGGTCTCGATGTGCTCGGCCTATATCGCGCCCGAGGCGGTCGGCGTCCTGCCGGCGGGATGTCGCGTGCTGGAGGTTTCGGCCTTGCTGGCCTCGACGCTGGAGGCGCTCTCGGCCGAGCCGCTGCTTTATGACGAGGCCGGGCGCGGCGGCCATCTCGCCGCGCTGATCCTCGACGAGATCGCGCGGGCGCCGGAAACGGCGCTGACATTGCCCCTGCCGCGCGACCCGCGCCTGCGGCGGATCTGCGATGCGCTGCTGAAGGACCCCGCGCTGGACACCGATCTCGACGGCTGGGCCGAGCGTGCGGGCGCGAGCCGGCGCACGCTGACGCGCGGCTTCCGGGCGGAGACGGGCATGAGCTTCGGCGACTGGCGCGCGCGTCTGCGCGTGCTCAGGGCCATGACGATGGCGAGCGACGGCGTGGCGCAGCACCAGATCGTCAGGGCGGTCGGCTATCACGACCAGCGCGCGCTGCGAACGGCGGCGCGACGCGCCCTTGGCCGGACCGACCTGTCCTGACGGGAACCGGTCAGCGCGATTGCAGCGTCGGGTCGAGCCGGTCGCGGATCCAGTCGCCGACGATCGAGATCGACATCGTCGTCAGGAAGATCGCCAGACCGGGCAGCACCGCGATCCACCAGGCGCTGGTCAGATAGGCGCGGCCGGCGCCCAGCATCTGGCCGAGGCTGGTCAGGGGCGGGCGGATGCCGAGGCCGAGGAAGCTGAGCGAGGTCTCCAGCAGGATCACCTGCGGGAAGTTCAGCGTGAACTGGACGATCAGCACGCTCAGGATATTCGGCAGCACATGCCGGAGATAGACATGGCGGGCCGGCGCGCCGAGCGCCGTTACGGCCGTCGCATAGCCTTGCGTATTGGCGGCGATGACGACGCCGCGCGTCAATCGCGCGAAGACCTCCCAGCCATAGAAGCCCATGATCGCGACGAAGAGGAAGAAGCCGCCGCCGAACAGGGCGATCAGCGCCAGCGCGATCATCATGAAGGGCAAGGAGGCCTGCACATCGGCCAGCATCATGATCGCCTCTTCGGCCAGCCCGCGGAAATGGGCTGCGATGAAGCCGAGCGTGGTGCCGATCAAGGCGCCGATCAGCGTGCCGCCGAGCGCGACGAGAACGCTGAAGCGGATCGCGTAGATCAGGCGGCTGAGGACATCGCGCCCGAGTTCGTCGGTCCCCAGCAGGTGCTCGGGCATCCCGCCGAGGAAGCTCGGCGGCTTCAGGCGCTTCAATAGCGACTGCGTGCGATAGTCGTAGGGCGCCAGCCAATCGGCGAAGAGGAAGATCACGAGGATCAGGCCGAGCAGGACGAGCGCCGCGATCACGAGGGCGGGATAGCGCGCCTCGGCACGCACGGGCGCATCGTCCTTGCGGCGGAAGAGGGTCGTCAGCGCCATCTCAGCTCTCCGAGCGGGCGGCGCGCATGCGCGGGTCGATCAGCGCGTAGATCGCGTCGACGGCGAGATTGGCGAGCACCATCGTGATCGAGGTCATGATGAGGATCGCCTGCACCAGCGCGAAATCGCGCGAGGTCACCGCATTCACCAGAAGCCGGCCGACGCCCGGTACCGCGAACACCGTCTCGACGATGATCGAACCGGCGACGAGATCGCCGAGCTTGAGGCCGATGATCGTGATGATCGGGATCGCGGCATTGGGCAGGGCGTGCCAGAGCACGCGGCGCGGTCGCGGTACGCCCTTGGCGCGGGCGGCGACGACATATTGCTTGTTCAGCACCTCGAGCATGGCCGAGCGGGTGAAGCGGGCGAAGGTGCCGGCGAAATGCGTGCCCAGCGTGATCGCCGGCAGAATGAGGTGCCAGATCGTCTGGTCGCCGGAGCTCGGCAGCAGGCGCCAATGCAGCGAGAACAGCAGGATCAGCAGGATGCCGAGGAAGAAATTCGGCAGGCTGAAGCCAAGCACGGCGAAGCTCATCACAAAGCGGTCGACCGGCCGGTTGCGGTTGAGCGCCGCGACGATGCCGAGCCCGACGCCGAGCAGAAGGCCGAGCACGAAGGCGGTGAGCCCGAGCCGAAGCGTGCGCGGCAATGCCGCGGCGATGAGCTCGGTCGCCGGCCGCTGATCCGAGAGCGACAGCCCGAAATCGCCTTGAGCGATGCCGGCGACATAGGAGACGTATTGCTGCCAGAGCGGCCGGTCGAGCCCGAATTTCTCGCGGTAATGCGCGATGACCTCGGCCGGGGCCTGGTCGCCGACCAGCGCCTCGATCGGGTCGCCCGAGAGATTGAGCGCGACGAAGGTCAGCGTCACGATCAGCCACACGGTCAGCAGGCCGCGCGCGAGCTTCGTCAGGAACAGCCGGCCGGGCATCATGACGCCTTGCGGCTCTGGAAGCCCGTCAGCAGGTCGGGATCGTTGAGCAGAACGGCCTGCGGCGCATGGGCGAGGATCGCGTGGAGACCGTCGCCATCGACATCGCCGACGATGCGGCCGGTGCCGTTGCCGCCAGCCGTGACCCAGACCGGCAGGCGCCCGAGCAGGCGCGCGGCCACCGGGCCGTCCAGATTGCCTTCCCAGATGCGGAAGGCGCTCGCGCCCGCGGCGGCATAATGATCCGGGTTGGCCTTGTCGGGCAGGAAGGCGAGGACCCGGATGCCCGGCACCGTGAGCGTGGCATGCGCGACCTGAAGCACCTCGCGCGCGCCGACCCAGACCCGGTCGAGCATGCCGAGCTCCCGGATCACGGCGAGCACCGCGTCGATGATCGCGAGGTCTTTCGTCTTGATGTCGATCAGCGCCTGGCGATGCGGGCAGATCGCAGCGAGCGCCTCGGCCAGCGTCGTGAGCTGCACCCCGCCGGAGCGGGCGATGGCCTTGAGGTCTTCATGAGACGTCTCAGCGATCGCGGCATCGCGCCCGGCGACGCGGAGGAGATCGGGATCATGCGAGGCGATGACAACGCCGTCGGCGCTGAGCCGCGCATCGGTCTCGACGAGATCGGCTCCCGATGCGATGGCGGCGCGATAGGCCTCCAGCGTGTTCTCGGGATAGCGTGCGGAATGGCCGCGATGGGCGATGACGAGCGGACGGGTCATGACGCAACTCCCAAATCCCCAGCGAAATGGCAGCGGACGCTGCGGCCCTCGCCGAGCGGGCGCAGGCTCGGCATCTCGGCCGAGCAGCGCGGGCGGGCATGGGGACAGCGCGTGTGGAAATGGCAGCCGGCCGGCGGATTGGCCGGCGAGGGCGGGTCGCCCGTGAGGCGCACGGGTCGGGCCCCGCGCGAGGCCGAAAGGTCCGGAATCGCGGCGAGCAGCGCCATCGTGTAGGGGTGCATAGGCTGGCGATAGAGCGGGTCGGTCGGGCCTTCCTCGACGATCTGGCCGAGATACATCACCGCGATGCGATGCGAGAGCTTCTTCACCACGCGCAGGTCATGCGAGATGAAGAGATAGGCAATGTCGAAGCGCTCCTGCAGCTCCTGCAACAGCTCCGTCACCGTCGCCTGAACGGAGACGTCGAGCGCCGAGACCGGCTCGTCGCAGACGATCAGGCTCGGTTTCATCGCCAGTGCTCGTGCGATCACGACGCGCTGTGCCTGCCCGCCGCTGATCTGGTGCGGGAAACGGTCGGCCATCTCCGGCGCCAGGGCCACCGCCTGCATCAGGCGCAGCACTTCCGCATCGCGCCCGCTGCGCTCACCGATCTCGTGAAGGTCGAGCGGCTCGCGGATCTGACGACCGATGCTGAGCCGCGGATCGAGCGCCGATTGCGGATTCTGGAAGATCATCTGAATGTCGCGGCGCTGCCGCTGCCAGTCCTTCGGCGTCAGGCTGGTGAGGTCGCGGCCCTTGAACAGGATCTCGCCACCGCTCGGCCGTTCGAGCCCGACGATCATCCGCCCGGTCGTGGATTTCCCGCAGCCGGATTCGCCGACGAGCCCGAGCGTCTCGCCGATGCGCAGGGTGAGCGAGACGTCCTCGACGGCGCGGATCGTCCGCTGCGTCCGCAGCAAGGAGCGCCCGCCGCCGAAATGCCGGCGCAGGGCGGAGACACGCAGCAGGGGTTCGGTCGCGGCGCTCATGACGCGGCCCGTTCGCGATAGACCGGCGCGGCGACGTCGAGGCGCGGCATCGCGGCGAGAAGCTCGCGCGTATAGGGCGCTTCCGGCGTGTTCAGCAGGCGCTCGGCCGGGCCGGCTTCGACGACGCGGCCATGGCGCATCACCACGACATCGTCGGCCATCTCGGCGACGACGCCGAGATCATGGGTGACGAACAGGATCGCCATGCCGAGCTCGGCCTTGAGCTGGTTCAGGAGGTCGAGGATCTGCGCCTGGATGGTCACGTCGAGCGCGGTGGTCGGCTCGTCGGCGATCAGCAGGCGCGGCTCGCAGGCCAGCGCCATCGCGATCATCACGCGCTGCGCCATGCCGCCGGAGAACTGGTGGACGTAGGAAGCGAGGCGCTGCTCCGGCTCGGGGATACCGACCAGCCGCAAAAGCTCCAGCGACCGGGCCTGACGCTGCGGCTCGGAGAGCGCGGTATGCAGGCGCAAGGTCTCGCGCAATTGCGTTCCCACCGTATGGAGCGGATTGAGCGAGCCGAGCGGGTCCTGGAACACCATGCCGATGCCGCGGCCGCGGATGGTTTCCAGCTCCGCCTCGCTGGCGGCGGCAAGGTCGCGCCCTTCGAACAGGATGCGACCGGCCGTCCGGCGCCCGTTCGCGGGCAGCAGGCCGAGCACCGCCTGGCAGGAGACGCTCTTGCCGCTGCCGCTCTCACCAACGATGCAGGTCGTCGTGCCCGGCCGCACCGCGAAGGAGACCGCGTGCAGGATGTCGGCATAGCCCCTGGCGGTGCGGAAGCCGACGGTCAGGCCCTCGACGGAGAGCAGCGCATCGCCGCTCCCGTCGGTGCCGGTCCTGCGCCCGCTCCCCGTCACTTCGCGGCCAGCGAGAAGTTCGAGGGGCGGAAGTCCATGTAGTACTGGCTGTAGGGCGTCCAGTTGATGCCCTTCTTCACGCCATAGCCGGTGACGGGGTTATAGAGCATCGTCATCGGCATATCGTCCTCGAAGGCCGTGAGCAGCCCGGCGAAGGCGGCGCGGCGCTTGGCCTCGTCCGTCTCGGCGGTCAGTTCCTTGGCGGCGTCGTTGAAGGCCGGGCTCGCGCCATAGAGCTTCCAGCTCTTCTGGTTCTCGCTGTCCGGGCCCCAGAGGGTCAGGATCGCGCCGGAGGGATCGGGCACGCGATAGGTGTTCGACCAGGCGAAGACCTGGGCACCCGGCTTGCGCACCTCCTTGAAGCTGTCGACGAAGTCGATGCGGGCATTGATGCCGACGGCGCGCCACATCTCCTGGATCACCTGGGCCGCCTCGACATTGTAGAGGTAATAGTTCGGGATCAGCCGGTAGGAGATCTCCTGGCCCTTGTAGCTGCTCTCTGCGAGCAGCTTCTTGGCGAGCGCCGGATCATAGGCGTAGCCCTTGTTCTCCTTGACGTAGATCGGCCCGAAGCTCGGCAATTGATGGCCGTTCGGCGTATAGGTCTGGCCCTTCCAGAGCGCGTCGATCAGCGCCTTGCGGTCGATCGACAGGCTCATCGCATGGCGCAGCTTCTTGTCGGAGAGGACGGGGTCGTTGGTGTTGAACTGGAGGACGTGGCTGTTCTCCAGCGGCTCGGTCTTCACCGAAACGTCCTTGTAGCGCTTCAGGCCGTCCCACTGGTCCGGCGGCAATTCGACGGCGATGTCGAAATCACCCGCGACGAGCCCGGCGACGCGCGCCGCGACCTCGGGCACCGAGCGGAAGGTGATGGTCTTCGCCGCAGGCTGGCCGCCGAAATAGCGGTCGAACGCGGCGAGCGTGACCCGGTCGTTTTTCTGGTAGTCGACGAAGCTGTAGGGGCCGGTGCCGACGGGCTTCCAGCGCAGCGCCTTGGCGGCCTGATCCATCCAGACCTTGGAGTCGACGCCCTCCTTGCGGAAGGCGTTCCACGGCTCGTCGCAAAGCACGAAGGACATGTAGCTCGACAGGCGGTGCTCCATGATCGGGTCATGCTGCGCCACCGTGATCCGCACGGTGAAGTCGTCGAGCTTCTCGACATTGGTGAAATTGCCGAAATAGACGCGACCTTCGGGGTAATAGGCTTTCGGCCCCCAGAGGCGGTCCGGCGAGAAGGTCGCCAGCACGTCATTGGCGTCGAACGGGCTGCCGTCATGGCAGACGACGCCGCGGCGCAGCTTCAGGTCGAAGGTGGTCGGCGTGGTCCAGGACCAGCTTTCGGCGAGGCCGGGCACGAGATTGGCGCCGCCATCGGCCTTCGGCTTGGCGAAGTCGCGTCGGATCAGCGTGTCGAAGATCGAGTAGTAGATGCGGGTATCGACATTGCCGGTGTGCTCGCCGGGGTCGAGCGAGCGCGCCAGCTCGTTGACGGCGACGGTCAGCGCAGGGCGCTCCTGCGCTATGGCGCCGGAGCCGGCTGCGATGGCGAGGCCGGCGCCGAGCATTGCGCCGAACGGCGCCTTGCGTGTGGTCGAATTGGTCATGTCATCCTCCCATCGGACAGGAATCGTTCGGTGTTCCGTCGCGCGTCGTCGCGGCGGCCCTATCCGGGCTTGCCGCGAAACAGGCGTTGCAGGGTCTCGACCTTCGCCAGTGTTTCCAGCGAGCGGCCGTCATCGGTGCGTGACAGTTCCAGGATCAGCGTGTTGCAGATCGCCATCGGCACGGTCAGCGAATGGAATTCGCCCTGCTCGCCGCGCGCGGCGACGAGCTGCATGTCGCAGGCCGGGACGCCGGTACGCCGGTCGGTGATCAGGAGCGTCTTCGCTCCGATCTCGCGGGCGCAGGCGACGATGCGCGTCATCGCCGGGCTTTCGTGGCGGAAGATCAGCGCGATCACGACATCGCCGACGGCAAGGCCGAGCAACTGGTCGGCCGCCTGCCAGTCGGCATGGGCGATCGCCGTGGCGCGATAGCCGGATCGGACGAGGCGCCGCACGAACAGGTCGGCGAGGCTGCTGGCATGACCTTCGCCGGCGACGAGGATGCGCCCGGCCTGCCGCAGCATGTCGGCCGCAGCGATGATCTCGGCATCCGAAATCTGGCTCACGAGCGCGCCGAGCGCGCGGATTTCGCCCTCGATGACGGAGCCGAGCAGGGAATCACCGCGCACCCGGTCGAGCCGGCGCCGCACCCGGACCGAGGCGTCGAGATCGGCGACGACCGTATCCTGCAGGGCGCCGCGCATCTCGCGATAGGAGGCGAAACCCAGCTTGCGGGCGAGGCGCCCGGCGGTCGAGGCGTGCACGCCCGCCTGTTCGGCGACCTTGTGCGACGGCAGGAAGCTGCCCGCCGTGCGGTTGGCCAGGAGAACCTCGACCAGCCGGCGATCCGACTCGGTCAGCTCCTCCCGTCGCGCCGCGATGATCTCCGTCAGGTTCATCGTTTCTTCCATGCCCGCCAGCGTAGCGGAGCCTTGCGGCGTTCTGCAAGTTAAATTGCAGACTCGCCATACGGCAACTTATGTTGCATACACAGGCATCGCTCCGCATGGTTACAGAGATATGACGGACATCGCCTCGCATCGCGGCGGCGCCAGAATCTGGCCCGAGAACAGCCGCATCGCCTTCCGCAATTCCGCGGTCCTGCCGGTGGATTTCATCGAGTTCGACATCCATCGCAGCCGCGACGGCGTTCTGGTCGTCCACCATGATTCCGTGCTTGGCCGGACGGCGTCAGGCGAAGGCGCGGTGGGCGACATGGACTGGGCCGCGCTTCAGGCCGTGGAACTGATCGGGGCCGATGGCGAGACCATCCCGAGCTTCGACGAAGTTCTCGACATCCTCGAGCCGAGCGGCATCAGGCTGCGCATCGAGCTCAAGACGCGGCAAGGTGGCGAACGCTATCCGGGGATCGAGGCGCAGGTCGTGGCGGGGTTGCAGGAACGGCGCCTGCTGGAGCGCACGACCTTCACCTCCTTCGACCTGCCGACGCTGGAGGAGCTTCTGCGGCTCGCGCCGGCGACGCCGACGATCTGGCTGATCGCCGACAAGCTGCTGGCGCCCTCGGCGCGCGATCTCTCTGGCCTCTGCCGCAAGGCGCGCTTGGCCGGCGTGCCGGAGATCGCAATCCGCATCGCGCAGGCCCGGGATGGCGATGGCGCGCTGTGCCGGAGCGAGGCCGTGACGCTCGGCTATTACGGCGCCCATGACGAGCCGGCGATCCGCAAGGCCTATGCCGATGGCGTGAGCGCTTTCACGACCGACCGGCCGGATATCGCTATCTCGATTCGGAGCGAGTTGAGCGAGGGGCGTGGATAGAACGTTCGGCGTGGGATCGACCCTCCGCGCAAGCCGCCGCTGCGGGGAGTGGGCGATGAAGCAATCCAGGAGTCCGGGCTGATCCGTTTCACCCGGTCGCCTGGGTTGCTTCGCAGAACATGCGGAAAGCTGACCGATATTGCTGGTCAGGCTGCTCCGTCGTCGCGGCCCGCGATCGTCTCCACGATCGCGACCGCAAGGGCCCGGTCGCGCTGCGAGCGGATGCGTCCGAAGGCGGCATCGAGCTTGCTGGATTGCGGCGGCCTTTCGCCGGCCGTCCCATAGTCCGCCGCATCCTCGGCAAATCCGGCCTCGGCCGGAGCGAGGCCCTCGAAGAACGCGGCCGGGCTCGTCTCCAGAAAGCGAGCTAGCAGGAACAGCGCTCCGGCGCTGATACGGTCCTTGCCCTTCTCGTAATTGCCCATCTGCTGGAACGAGACGTCGAGGACGGCGCCGAGGTCGGCCTGGCTCAGGCCACGCTTCTTGCGAAGGATGCGCAGCCGATCTCCAATATGGCGGTTGATCGCCTCAGTTTCGGTACGCATTTCGCTCCCCAGTCGCAGAGAACCGGAAACACAGTCTGCCTCAACAGAGGCGAATCGGTCCAGTTCATCTCGAAAATTATCTGGGGCCTACCTCGTTGCATTGATCTGGAGCAAATGAACTCCGTGGATTCATGAATTCGGCGATACGAAAGAGCGCGAACCCAACGGCAGATGAGCGCATAAGAGGCGCTCGGCTGGCGTCATGCTCGAGCCGGTCCGGGCTGCCAGTAGCTGCCGATCACGCAGCCTTGGCGAGAAAATCCTCGGCGTAGTGGCAGGCGACCTTGCGGCCGTCGATCTCGCGCTTTTCCGGGCGTTCGGCCCGGCAACGATCGGTGACATGCGGGCAGCGGGTCGAGAACACGCAGCCCTTGGGCGGGTTCAACGGGGAGGGCAGTTCGCCGCGCAGGATGATGCGCTCGCGCTTGCCGGCGTCGACCCGCGGAGTCGAGGCGAGCAGCGCCTGCGTATAGGGGTGCAGCGGCCTTGCGTAGATGCGCTCCTTCGGCCCGTGCTCGATCGCATTGCCGAGATACATCACCATGACGTCATGGGCGATGTGCCGGACCACGCTGAGGTCGTGCGAGATGAAGAGATAGGCGAGCTTCAGCTCGTCCTGCAGATCGGCCAGCAGGTTCAGCACCTGCGCCTGGATCGAGATGTCGAGCGCCGAGACCGGCTCGTCCGCCACCACGACCTTGGGCGAGAGGATCAGCGCGCGGGCGATCGCGATGCGCTGGCGCTGGCCGCCCGAGAACATGTGCGGATAGCGGGCGTAGTGCTCGGGGCGCAGGCCGACCTTGGCCATCATCGCCCGCGCCTTCTCGGTGCGCTCGGCGGCGGAGAAGTCGGTGTTGATCTTGAGCGGCTCCTCCAGGATCGTCCCGATCTTCTTGCGCGGATTGAGCGAGCCATAGGGGTTCTGGAACACGAACTGCACCGTGCGGCGCAGGCGCTTGCGTTCGCTTGCCGGCGGCGAGACGGCATCGAGCCCGTCGAGCGTCAGCGCGCCCGCGGTCGGCTTCTCGATCAGCGTCGCCATGCGGGCCAGCGTCGACTTTCCGCAGCCGGACTCGCCGACGACGGCGAGCGTGCGGCCGGCCTCGACCGCGAAGGAAACCTTGTTCACCGCCTGCAACTGCGCCGGCGGTTTGAAGAGCCCCTGCTTGACCGGATAGATCTGCGTCAGCTCGCGCGCTTCGATGACCGGATTGCTCATCGCACGGCCTCCTTCGCCTGGCCGGCTTCGTCGCGGGCACGCTCGGCATCTCGGTTCGCATCGCCGAGCGGGTAGTGGCAGCGCACGCGCCCATCCATCCAGTTGCGCAGGTCCGGCTGAACGTTGCGGGAATGCTCGGTCGCATAGGCGCAGCGCGGTGAGAACAGGCAGCCCTTCGGCCGGTCGTTCAGGCCCGGCACCATGCCGGGGATGGTGGCGAGCCGTGTCGCATGCTCGCTGCGCTCGGGCAGGGCCGAGAGCAGCGCGGCGGAATAGGGATGCTGCGGGTTGGAGAACAGCGCGTCGACCTTGCGTTCCTCCATGATCTGCCCGGCATACATCACCAGGATGCGCTGCGCCGTCTCGGCCACGACGCCCATGTTGTGGGTGATCAGGACCAGCGCCATGTTGTGCTCGCGCTGCAGCGTCATCAGCAGTTCGAGGATCTGCGCCTGGATGGTGACGTCGAGCGCCGTCGTCGGCTCGTCGGCGATCAGCAGGCGCGGATTGCAGGCGATCGCCATCGCGATCATCACGCGCTGGTTCATGCCGCCCGAAAGCTGGTGCGGATAGGCCTTGAGGCGGCTTTCAGGTGCGGGGATGCCGACCTGCTCCAGCAGTTCGATGGCGCGGCGCTTGGCCGCCTTGCTGTCCATGCCCTCATGCTTCCGCAGCGTCTCGGCGAGCTGGAAGCCGATGGTGAAGCAGGGGTTCAGGCTGGTGCTCGGCTCCTGGAATATCATCGCCACGTCCTTGCCGGTGAGCTGGCGGCGCTCGCGGGCGGACATGGTCAGGAGGTCGCGGCCGTCGAAGCGCAGCTTGTCGGCGCGGACGCGGCCGGGATAGCCGACGAGGCCCATCAGCGCGAGCATGGTGACGGACTTACCGGAGCCGGATTCGCCGACGACGCCGAGCACCTCGCCCTCGTCGAGGGTGAGGTCGATGCGGTCGACGGCGCGCAAGGTTCCCTGGGAGGTCGGGAATTCGACGCTGAGATTTTCGATTTCGAGCAGGGGCATGGGATCAGCGCTTCAGCTTGGGGTCGAGCGCATCGCGCAGGCCGTCACCGAGAAGGTTGAAGGCGAGCACGGTGATGAGGATGGCGAGGCCCGGGAAGGTCACGACCCACCAGGCGCGCAGCACGAATTCGCGCGCATCGGCGAGCATCGTGCCCCATTCCGGTGTCGGCGGCTGGGCGCCGAGGCCGAGGAAGCCGAGCGCGGCGGCGTCGAGGATCGCGGTGGAGACGCCGAGCGTCGCCTGCACGATCAGCGGCGCGGCGCAGTTCGGCAGGATCTCGGAGAACATCAGCCGCACCGTCTGCGCTCCCGAGACCTGGGCGGCGACGACATAGTCCTTGCTTGCCTCGGCGATGACGGCGGCGCGGGTGATGCGGACGTAATGCGGCAGCACGACGACGGCGACGGCCAGCATCGCGTTCATCAGGCCGGGGCCGAGGATGGCCACGATGACGATGGCGAGCAGCAGGCTCGGCATCGTCATCAGAATGTCCATCAGGCGCATGATCGCGATATCGGTGATGCCCTTGAAGTAACCGGCGACGAGGCCGAGCACGATGCCGACGACGATGGCGAGCGCGACGACCGCGATGCCGATGACGAGCGATAGCCGGGCGCCGTAGAGTAGCCGCGAGAGGATGTCGCGGCCGATCGCGTCCGTGCCGAGCGGATAGGAAAGCGAGCCGCCGGCCTGCCAGAACGGCGGCTTCAGGAAGACCGCGTTATTGGTCAGGTTCGGGTCATGCGGCGCGATCCACGGGGCGAACAGCGCGCAGAGCAGCACCAGCACGATAACGACGAGCCCGGCCACGGCGCCGCGGTTGGCGCTGAAATAGGTCCAGAACTCGCGCAGCGGGTGGGGCGGGGCGATGCCCGGCACGGCGGCCGGGACTTGCAGGGATTCGGTGCTCATGCGGCGAGGCTCCGATGGGAGCGAAAGGAAAAGCGGCGGGTCATTTCGCGTGCCTGATGCGCGGGTTGATCAGGCCGTAGAGCAGGTCGACGAAGAGGTTGACGCTCATCACCACGACGCCGAGCAGCAGCGTGCCGCCCTGAAGCACGGGATAGTCGCGCCGGCTGATCGCCTCGATCAGCCATTTCCCGACGCCGGGCCAGGAGAAGATCGTCTCGGTCAGGATCGCGCCGGTGAAGAGCGTGCCGACCTGCAGGCCGATGACGGTGACGACCGGGATCAGGGCGTTGCGCAGGGCGTGCAGCGCCACGACGCGGATCGGTGCCATGCCCTTGGCGCGAGCGGTGCGGATGTAGTCCTCGCCCAGCACTTCCAGCATCGCCGAGCGGGTCATGCGGGCGATGACCGCGAGCGGCACGGTGCCGAGCACGATCGCCGGCAGCACGAGATGCGACAAGGCGGACCAGAACGCATCGATATCGCCGGCGAGCAGGCTGTCGATGGTCAGGAAGCCGGTGACCGGCTCGATGAAGTACTGCACCGCGATGCGGCCGGAGACCGGCGTGATGCCGAGCTGCACCGAGAACAGCAGGATCAGCAGGAGGCCCCACCAGAAGATCGGCATCGAATAGCCGGTGAGCGAGATGCCCATCACGCCATGGTCGAAGATCGAGTTGCGCTTCACCGCGGCGATGATGCCGGCGGGAAGCCCGACGAGCAGCGCGATGATGATGGCGCAGAGCGCGAGCTCGATCGTCGCCGGGAAGAGCTGGCCGAATTCGGACAGCACGCTGTCGCGGGTGACGATCGACTTGCCGAGATCGCCCTGCACGACGCGCTCGATATATTTGCCGTACTGGACGAGCAGCGGCCGGTCGAGGCCGTATTCGGTCAGGAGCTGGGCGTGGCGGGCGGCGTCGATGCCGCGTTCGCCGGCCATGGTCTCGATCGGGTCGCCGGGGACGAGGCGGACGAGGAAGAACGCCAGCAGCGTGATGCCGATGAAGGTCGGTACGACCAGGCTCAGCCGGGTGAAGATGAAGCGCAGCATGGTTCTGCCAGTCTTTTTGGCCGGGGCACGTCCTGCGCAGCGGCTTGTCTTGTCGTTTTATTCAAGTTCGAATTTTGGCGGAGCGCAAAACACGAGATCGGGCGAAAGATCAAGGACGAAGCGTCGAAAACTGTGGGTTTGGGCGTCGAATTCGCGGCGGGCGGCGGCGATCCGCGCAAGACCTGAAAAGATAGGCGTCGTCTCGGCGCAATGACCGGAACGATGCTGGTGCAGGCCGAGCAACAAATGCCCGGCCCGCACCAAATTTTTAAAGGCGTGGCATCACTTGCCGATATCGACGCCGTAGAAGACGTGGCGGCTGAACGGCGAGAGCTTGAAGTCCTTCACTTCCTTGCGGACCGGCTTCAGCTGCACCGCATGCGCGATGGTGAACCAGGGCGACTGCTCCTTGAAGATCACCTGGGCCTGCCGGTAGAGCTTCTCGCGCTCGGCCTGGTCGGTGACCGTCTTCGCCTTCACGACGAGATCGTCGAAGGGCTTGTAGCAGAACTTGGCGACGTTGCCGCCGTTGTTCTTGGACGCGTCGCAGCCCAGCAGCGTGTGCAGGAAGTTGTCCGGGTCGCCATTGTCGCCGGTCCAGCCGAACATGCCGGTCTGGTGCTCGCCCGCCTGCAGGCGCTTGCGGTACTCGCCCCATTCGAAGGTCTTGATCTCGGCCTTGACGCCGACCTTGGCGAGGTCCGCCTGCATCAGCTCCGCGATGCGCTTGGCGTTCGGGTTGTAGGGGCGCTGCACCGGCATCGCCCAGAGGTCGATCTCGAGCCCGTTCGGATAGCCGGCCTCGGCCAGCTCCTTCTTGGCCGCCTCCGGATCATAGGGGTCGTCCTTGATGGTCTCGTTATAGGACCACATGGTCGGCGGGATCGGATTGGTCGCCGCGACGCCGCTGGAGAGATAGACCGCGTCGATGATCGCCTTCTTGTTGATCGCCTTGTTGACGGCGCGGCGCACCTTGACGTCGTCGAACGGCTTCTTGGCGGTGTTGTAGGCGAGGTAGCCGATGTTCAGGCCCGGCTGCTCCAGGATCTCGACATTGGCGTCCTTCTTGATGGCGTCGAGATCGGCCGGGTTCGGATAGGGCATGACATGGCATTCGCCCTTCTGGAGCTTGGCCCAGCGCACCGAGGCGTCCGGCGTGATCGCGAAGATCAGGTCGTCGATCTTGGCCTTGCCGGCCCAGTAGTCGGGATGGGCCTTGTAGCGGATGATCGCGTCCTTCTGGTACTGCACCAGCGAGAACGGGCCGGTGCCGATCGGATCCTGGTCGATCTTCTCGGGCGTGCCGGCCTTGAGCATGGCGTCGGCATATTCCTTCGACTGCACGCTGGCATATTGCATCGCGAGATCGGAGAGGAACGGCGCCTCCGGCTGGTTCAGCGTGAACCGGACGGTGTAGTCATCGACCTTCTCGACCGATTTCAAGAGCTTGGGCATGCCCATGTCGTTGAAATAGGAGTGGTTCGAGCTGGTCACCTTGAAGAACGGGTGGTCCTCCTTCCACTGCCGCTCGATCATGAACATCACGTCGTCGGCGTTGAAATCGCGCGTCGGCTTGAACGTGCGGTTGGAGTGCCACTTCACGCCCTTGCGCAGATGGAAGGTGTAGGTCAGCCCATCCGGCGAGATGTCCCATTTCTCGGCGAGCGCCGGCTGGACCTTGGTGCCGCCGCGCTCGAACTGAACGATCGTGTCGTAGATCTGGGTGTTAGCGTCGAAGGACGTGCCGGTGGTGTTGACGCTCGGCGCGAAATTCTCGGGGCTGCCCTCCGAGCAATAGACCAGGGTCTTGGCCATCAGCGGCTGCGCCGCCATCAGCGCGGTCGCCGACAGCGTCGCCAACAGAATTCTCTTCATGGATGTCTCCTTGAACTCCTATCCGCCCTGGCAGGGCGGTGAATGGCCCCGTTGTATCGGAAGCTCCGTGGGTGGAAGTGCCCGGGCCGCCTTGTCTACAGCTTATTGAAAGAAGGGGGGCGCGGATAGGCGTTTCGGAAGCCGCAAGACGGCCTCCGGCGGAACGGTAAACGATTGCTCAGAGGCCGGGCTCGTCGCGAGGAGGAGCCGTTCCCGGCGGCTCAGAGCACGTCGCGAACCCGGATCAGGGTCGTGTCCATATGGCGGCCGATCGCCTCGGACAGGGCGTCCGCGTCGCGCTTGAGCAGGGCCGCCATCATTTCCTCATGGTCGGCGACAGCGCCGGCCCATTTCTCCGGGCCTTCATTGCCGAGGAAGCGCAGTCGCTTGATCCGGGCCTGCAGGGTTGTGTGCATCTCGACCAGCACCGCATTGCCCGACGCGGCGACCATGGCGGTGTGGATCGCCTGGTTCAGCTTGAAATAGTCGAGCCGGTCGCGCGTCGCATAGAGCGCGAGCATGTCCTTGTGCAGTTTGTGGATCGCCTCGATCGTCGCGTCGCTGGCCTGCGCGCAGGCGATCCGGCCGCCGAGCTGCTCCAGGCTCTTGATGACTTCGAGGATGTCGGCGAGGTCGCGGGCCGTGAACTTCCGGACGATCGCGCCCTTGGCCGGCAGGATCTCGACCAGCCCTTCGCTGGCGAGCGTCTTGATCGCCTCGCGCAGCGGCGTGCGCGAGACGCCGAGCTGGGCGCCGACCTGGCCCTCGTTGATGCGCTGGCCGGGAGCGAGCCGCCCCTCGATGATCATGTCGCGCAGGCGCTCCAGCACCTCGTCATGGAGGGTCCGCCGCATGATCGGGGTATAATCGGCCGCCGTCTCGCTCATCGTTGCTCCACTGTTTCCGGCCACTCCGTTACGGCACGCAGCTCCCGCGCTGTCAAACGGACGTGCTCTCGTCGGCGACGAAGAGCGCATCCTGACGCCGGCGCATCGCCAGCAATCCGGACTCTTCGGCGATTTCGACATCGCCGAGACGGATGGCCTCGCCGGCCTTGACCGCGCGGACGAGCGTTCGGTCGGCGACGAGGTAGAACGGGGCAGGGCGGTCGTTCGCGAGCGCCGCCGCAGGTCTCACCTCGGCACCGACATTCTCGATGCTGTGATGATGCCCGCCCATCTTCAGCACCGTTCCGGCCGCGAGGTCGCGCTGCGCCACCGCGACGAGGTCCTGCCTTGGCCGATAATCGTCGCCATAGCCCGAGCGGCCGAGGCCGGCTGCATCGAGAATGGATGTCGCGACCTCGACGCCCAGCAGGTGGCGCGGCAGGTAGAGCGCGGCCGTCCTGCCGCTGCGGCTGACGACATGGCCCTTGCCGGCCAACACCTCCCAGGTCTCGGCATTGTCTGAGCGCACGACGATGAAGACGCCGCCGGCGAAGCTTGCTTCCTCCGCGAGGCGCAGATGATGGAAGACGTCGATACGGCGCGTGCCGCCCATCAATCCGCCTTCGCTGTGCTCGGCGAAGAGATCGGCCAGTTCTGGCACGCGGGCCGGCGGTGCGTGGAAGCCGGCGGCATCGGCCGAGAAGCCGAGCGCATTGGCGACCAGCGTCATCTCGCAGAGATCGGGCACGGCCCGCAGCGGGAATGCTTCTCCGAGAATGCGCGCGCGCTCGGCGGCATTGGCAAGGATGGAGCGCGAACCGGGCAGCCAATGCTCGCGCAGCGCCGGCAGCGAGCGGGTCACGCCGTTGCAGGTGACAGCGCCGGTCGCGGTGTCGAGGACGAAATCGTACTCGCTCGATTTGCCCGCCGCGATGATGTCGAGCCCAAGCACTTCGGCCCAGCTCGTCAGCGCGATCAGCAGGCTCGGCTGGTCGCCATCGACCGGCGTCACGACGACTCCCTTGTCGCGGGCGAGCCGCGCCAGGCCCGGACCGACGACGCTGTCGGCCTCCTTCGAGACCAGCGCGACATGGCGCCGGGCATCGATCGCCGCGAGGCTGTGCCGCGTCGCGGCTTCCGGGCTTCCCGTGGCCTCGACGAGCAGCGCGAAGGGCAAGTCCATGACGACGTCGAGGCTCGCTGCGGCGATGCATTTGCCGGCATTCCATGCGGCCTTCGCCTCGGCTCCGGTCGTGCACAGGGCGATCTCGCCGGGCCCGAAACCGGCCGCCGCGAAAGCCTTACCGGCCGCTTCGGCGGTGACGTCCACTGCAATGCGCGCATTCACGAGCCGCGTCCGGCGCGACTGCGCGAGATAGCTGCGCCCGAAGCTGCCGCTGCCGACGAGGCAGGTTTCGACCGGTTCGCTGATCCCGGCGTAATGCGCATGGAAATTCATTCGGCCCTCCTCCGGTGCAGCCCAATCCGCAGCTGGCGCCTGCCAGATCAGTACATCGATTTTGATATGCTGCATACAGCATACTTGAGTGGGCGGTCCGCTTGTGTTAGCCAACGGAGCCAGAGGAACGATCAGGCAGCGGAGTGGCGGCCATGAATGAGCGGACGAATGACGCCTTGCCTGTGATCGCCGTGGCGATGGGCGATCCTTCCGGCATCAGCCCCGAGCTGACGGCCCGCATCCTGTCGGAAACCGATCTGCGCGGCGCTGCCCGCTATGTCGTCTTCGGCGACAAACGCCTGCTCGATCTCGGCATCAAGGATGGCGGCGCCGACCCGCAGGTCCAGGTCGTCAAGGATGGCGACGCGCTGCCGCTCGGCGACCGGCCCGTCTTCGTCGATCTCGCCAACCACGATCCCGCCGATCTCAAGCGCGGCACCGCGACGCTGGCCGGCGGCAAGGCCGCGACCGAGAATTTCCGCCGCGCGCTGCAATTCGCCGCTTCCGGCAAGGCCGATGCGGTGTTCTTCACGCCCTTCAACAAGGCGGCGATGCGCTTCGCCTATCCCGGCTATGACGACGAGATCCGCTTCGTGCGCGATGCGATCGGCTTCGAGGGCGCGGCGAGCGAGTTCAACATCCTCGACAAGCTCTGGAATGCTCGCGTCACCTCGCATATCCCGCTGTCCGAGGTCGCGCAGAACATCACGCAGGAGCGCATTCTGCGGGCGCTGACGCTGGCCGATGCCAATCTGCGCGCCGCCGGCTTCAACCCGCCGCGCATCGCGGTCGCCGGCATCAATCCCCACGCGGGCGACGGTGGCAATTTCGGCCGCGACGAGATCGAGACGATCGAGCCGGCGGTGAAGGCAGCCAAGGCCAAGGGCTTCACGGTCGAGGGGCCGTTCCCCTCCGATACCGTCTTCCTGCGCGCCAGGAACGGCGATTTCGACGCCGTGCTGACGATGTATCACGACCAGGGACAGATCGCGATGAAGCTGATCGGCTTCGACCGCGGCGTCACCCTGATCGGCGGCTTCCCCTTCCCGATCTGCACGCCGGCCCATGGCACGGCCTATGAGATCGCAGGCCAGGGCATCGCCAATCTCGGCGCGACGCGGGCCGCGCTCGCACTCGCCATCAAGATGGCCCAGGACGGCAAGGCGAGGGCACGCGCAGCCGCCTGATTTTCCAAGCGTTTCGACAAAGCCGCCGGCAAGAGCGGCCTCGCAAGATCAGAACCCAGGGAGAGAAACCATGAAGACCATCGCCATTTCGGCTGTATTCGCCGGTGCGCTCACGCTTGGCGGCATCGGTGCCGCGCAGGCCTGGGAGCCGACCAAGCCGATCGAGTTCGTCGTGACCTCGGGCGCCGGCGGCGGCACCGACAATTTCGCCCGTATCATCCAGTCGATCATCACCAAGCATAAGTTCACCGAGCAGCCGATCGTGGTGGTGAACAAGGGCGGTGGCTCGGGCGCCGAAGGCTATGTCTACGGCAAGGGCGCCAAGGGCGATCCGAACCGCGTCATCTTCGGCACCAACAACGCCTATCTCCTGCCTTACGTCGCCAAGCTCGGCTACAAGGTCTCGGACCTGACCCCTGTCGCGGCGCTGGCGCTCGACGAGTTCCTGCTCTGGGTCAAGGGCGACGCTCCCTATGCCGACGCCAAGGCCTATATCGAGGCGGTCAAGGCCAAGCCGATGGGCTTCAAGATGGGCGGCAGCCAGTCGAAGGACACCGACCAGACCCTGACCTCGATGATCCAGGACGCCGCCGGCGTGAAATGGATCTATGTGCCGTTCCAGGGCGGCAGCGCCGCGGCGGTGCAGCTCGCCGGCGGCCATATCGACTCCAACACCAACAATCCCAACGAGAATATCGGCCAGTGGAAGGCTGGTCAGGTGAAGCCGCTCTGCGTCTTCTCGCCGGTGCGTCTCGCCAAGGGCGAGCCTGTCTTCGAGGGCAAGGGCTGGGGCGACATCCCGACCTGCAAGGAAGCGGGCCTGCCGCTGGAGACCTTCCAGATGCCGCGCACCGTCTGGCTGCCGGCCGATGTCCCGGCCGATGCCGTGACCTATTATGCCGGCCTGCTGGAGAAGGTCTCCAAGACCCCGGAATGGCAGGAATTCGTTACGCGCACCGCCCAGACCGCCAAGTTCATGAAGGGCAAGGAACTCGCCGATTTTGTCGCCAAGGACGAGGCGGCGAACAAGAAGG
Organism: Allobosea sp. MMO-172; assembly: GCF_037147855.1. Classification (NCBI taxonomy): domain Bacteria; kingdom Pseudomonadati; phylum Pseudomonadota; class Alphaproteobacteria; order Hyphomicrobiales; family Alloboseaceae; genus Allobosea; species Allobosea sp. MMO-172. Next base: position 205,653 of record NZ_JBBCUM010000010.1, read on the forward strand.
TCTTCGAGAACGAAGGCTGGGTCGCGAAGTAAGGTGGGATCGGCGCGAGCCGACCTGCCTCAAAACAACGCGCGGTCATCCCGGGCTTGACCCGGGATCCAAGCCGGAACCTTCATCGGGTCCGCTCAGGCATGGATCCCGGATCTGCGCTTCGCTCCGTCCGGGATGACCCGCCTCTCCTTACTGCCGTGCCTTCCCGCCGCTCCCGCAAGGAGGAACCCACCGCATGATCACCCGCTTCTGGGCAGAGATCGGGACGGCCGTCCTGACGCTGGTCTTCGGGCTCGTCATCGTGAAGGGCTCGCTCGAATTCGGCATCGGCTGGGATACGTCAGGCCCGCAGCCCGGCGCCTTTCCCTTCTATGCCGGCGCGCTGATCGCGCTGGCGAGCCTCGGCACGATCGCGGTCACCCTCGGCCAGCGCGTCGCCGGCAAGGCGGCCCTCGCAGAGGCCTTCCTCGATGCCGAGCGCGGCAAGCGCGTGCTTGCCTTCCTGTTGCCGCTCGTCGCCTTCGTCCTGCTGAGCGCGACGCTCGGCATGTATGTCGCGACGATCCTCTACCTCGTCTTCGCGATGCGCTTCCAGGGTGGCTATGGCTGGCTGCAAAGCCTCGCGACCGCCTTCGTGACGGCGGCCTTCTTCTATTTCGCGCTCGAGAAATTCTTCCAGATCGGCCTGCTCAAGGGCCCGATCGAGCCGCTCATCGGCCTTTGAGACGGCGGGGATAGCAGCATGGATAACATCGCCAACCTGATGCACGGCTTCTCGGTCGCGCTCACCACGCACCATGTCCTGCTGATGATGGCGGGTGTCTTGCTCGGCGTGCTCGTCGGCGTGCTGCCGGGGCTCGGTGCGCCCAACGGCGTCTCGCTCCTGCTGCCGCTGACCTTCTCGATGGACCCGGTCTCGGCGATCATCCTGCTGACCTCGCTCTACTGGGGCGCGCTCTTCGGCGGCTCGACCACCTCGATCCTGTTCAACATCCCCGGCGAGCCATCCTCGGTCGCGACGACCTTCGACGGCCACCCGATGGCCAAGCAGGGCAAGGCGACGGAAGCGCTCTCCTTCGCCTTCCTTTCGGCCGGGTTCGGCGCGCTGGCCGGCGTCATCCTGATCACGCTGCTCTCCGGCTGGGTCGCGAAATTCGCGTTGCGCTTCTCCTCGCCCGAGTATTTCGCCGTCTACTTCATGACCTTCGCGAGCTTCATCGGGCTCGGCGGCGCCTCGCCCTTCAAGACTGTCGTCTCGATGGCGATCGGCTTCGCGCTGGCGACGATCGGCATGGACTCCGTCTCTGGCAATGTCCGCCTCACCTTCGAATTCGACGTGCTGCTCGCCGGCGTCAGCTTCCTGATCGCCGTCATCGGCCTCTTCGGCATCGGTGAATTGCTGCTGACCATGGAGGAGGGGCTGAAATTCGAGGGCGTCGCCGCCAAGGTCCGTGTCGGGGACGTGCTGCGCACGGCCATGAAGCTGCCGCGCTACTGGTTCGCCCTGCTGCGCTCTTCGCTGATCGGCATCTGGATGGGCATCACGCCGGGCGGGCCGACGGCGGCTTCCTTCATGAGCTACGCCATGGCCAAGCGTTCCTCGCGTCACCCCGCCAAGTTCGGCAAGGGCGAGCCAGAGGGCGTGATCGCGCCGGAGACCGCCGACCATGCCGCCGGCTCGGCCGCCATGCTGCCGATGCTGGCGCTCGGCATTCCCGGTTCCGCGACCGCAGCAGTGATGATGGGTGGCCTGATGATCTGGGGCCTCAATCCCGGCCCGACGCTGTTCACCGACCGGCCGGATTTCGTCTGGGGCCTGATCGCCTCGATGTATCTCGGCAATCTCGTCGCGGTCGTGGTCGTGCTGGCGACGGTGCCGCTCTTTGCCTCGATCCTGCGCATCCCCTTCTCGATCATCGGGCCGATCATCGTGGTGATCTGCTTCATCGGGGCCTTCACCGCCGCGAGCAAGGAATTCGACATCTGGCTGGCGCTGATCTTCGGATTGGTCGGCTATGTCTTCAAGAAACTCGACTATCCCATCGCGCCGCTCGTGCTCGCCATGGTCATCGGCGATAAGGCGGAGGACGCCTTCCGCCAGTCGATGATCTTCAGCCAGGGCTCGCTCTCGATCTTCTGGTCGAACCCGCTGGTCTCGACGCTGATGACGATCGGCCTCGCGCTGCTGGTCATGCCGGTCATCGGCTCGGTCGCGCGCCGCTTGCGCGGCACCAAGGCCGCCAGCACTGTCTGAACTCTTTCCGTCGCCACACGAGATGACGCCATGACCGAACCCTACAAGGGCATCCTGCCGATCGCGCCGACCATCTTCCATGAGAACGGCGATCTCGATATCGAGGGCAACAAGCGCGTCATGGACCTGATGGTCGACCAGGGCGTCGACGGCATCTGCATCCTCGCCAATTTCTCGGAGCAGTTCCTGCTGACCGACGAGGAGCGCGATCAGGTGATGCGGCTCTCGCTGGAGCAGGTCGCCGGCCGCGTGCCGGTGATCGTCACCACCTCGCATTTCTCGACCCGTATCGCCGCCGCCCGCGCCAAGGCCGCAGCCGACGCCGGCGCCAAGATGCTGATGATGATGCCGCCCTATCACGGCGCGCTGCTCAAGGCCGACGAGCAGGGCATGATCGAGCATTTCAAGGCGGTGGCCGATGCCTGCGGCATCCCGATCATCCTGCAGGACGCGCCGCTCTCCGGCGTGACCATGACCGTGCCGTTCATGATCCGGCTGGCAAAGGAGGTTCCGCTCGTCCGCTATTTCAAGATCGAGGTGCCCGGAACGGCGGGCAAGCTGCGCGCGCTGATCGAGGCCGGCGGCGGCGCCGTGGTCGGCCCCTTCGACGGTGAGGAGGCGATCACGCTGATGGCCGATCTCGATGCCGGCGCGACCGGCACGATGACCTCGGCGATGATCCCGGATCTGATCAAGCCGATTCTCGCGGCCCATGCGGCGGGAGACCGCAAGCAGGCGGCGGCGCTTTATGCCCGCGTCCTGCCGATCATCAATTACGAGAACCGGCAATGCGGCCTGCGCTCGGCCAAGGCGGTGATGAAGGAGGGCGGCGTGATCCGGTCGGAGGCCGTGCGCCATCCCCTGACGCCGCTGCATCCGAAGACCCGCGAAGGCCTGATCGAACTCGCACGCGAGCTCGATCCGCTGGCGCTGCGCTGGGGCAAATAGGCGAATAGTCGTCAGTCAGGGTGGGGGTTGCGTTTTTCGCACCCCACACCGCCTTTACAAAGCGGGCCGGATCGCGGGAACCTCTCCCTTGCCTGCCGTCCGGCGGGAGCCACGGACGTCAGAAGGTGAACGCATGCCCAGTCTCAAGCCGGAAACCCGCGAGAAGCTGCGCACGGTCTCCGTCGCCACGCTCTGCACGTCCCTGTTCAAGCGCGGCCTGCGCAACCAGTTCATCCAGGATGTCCGCCCGCTCAATCCCGGCGCCGGCACCATGGTCGGTGAGGCCTTCACGCTCCGCTACATCCCGGCGCGCGAGGACCTGAACCAGCTTTCCGTCTTCCAGGATCGCGCCCATCCGCAGCGCAAGGCGGTCGAGGACTGCCCGCCCGGCGCCGTGATGGTGATCGACAGCCGCAAGGACCCGCGCGCGGCCTCGGCCGGCGGCATCCTCGTCTCGCGCCTGATGAAGCGCGGCGTCGCCGGCGTCGTCACCGATGGCGGCTTCCGGGATTCCTACGAGATCGCGGGACTGCCGTTCCCGACCTATCACAACCGCCCGTCTTCCCCGACCAACCTGACCCTGCATCAGGCGATCGACATCAACGTGCCGATCGGCTGCGGCGATGTCGCGGTCTTCCCGGGCGATGTCGTGGTCGGCGATGCCGAGGGCGTCATCGTCATCCCCGCCCATCTCGCCGACGAGGTCGCGGCCGAGGCCGTCGAGATGACCGCCTTCGAGGATTTCGTCACCGAGGAGGTCCTGAAGGGCCGCTCGATCCTCGGCCTCTACCCGGCGACCGAGGAGCAGACCAAGGTCGATTTCGCGGCCTGGCGCAAGGCCAACGGCCGCTGAGCGGGCCAACCCCTCGGTTTGAGGCAGGTCAATTGGGGGCCGTCGGCGCCAGCTGTGCCCGGCCCAGCACCATCATCCGGTCGACCTGGAAGCCCGAGCGCTGGAGCGCGTCATGGTCCTGCGGCCAGGCGGCCGAACGCTCCAGCGAGATCGCGATCCGGGGCAGGTCGAGCTCGACCGCGAGCTGGTTGGCGAAGCGCAGCAGCGCGTTGACCAGATGCGTGCCCGGCAGCCGGAGCATCGCGAGCTCCGAGATTTCCAGGGCGGCGCCGCCGGCGATCGTTTGCGCGACGCGGAAGGTGAAGACGGCATGCGGCATGGCGCGCGCGTCGCGCAGCGCGAAGACGCCGCGTGGCCTGGCGCCGTCCTGCGAATTGTCGCGCACGAACTCGGCCCAGCCCTCCGGCGTCACCTCCGGATGCAGCATGGCGACGAGGCTGAAGACCGTGTCGGCGCCGGCCGGCGCGATGCGCGCGACCTCGAAGATATCATCGCCCGTCACGTGCGGCTTCTCCCGAATTCAGGGGCGCACGGTGGTTGCGTGGGGCCTGTCGTCGCATTGATCTGGATCAATTTCGTCGACTGCCGTTGCGAGCGTGCTTTGTGACCTTGCCGGCCTCGGTTATGGTCTTTCCGATAAGTGGGAAGATGCGATCGTGAACTGTCATCCTTCGGCCTGTAGCGCTGCGCACCGTGGTGAAGGCAATTGCCGCAGCTGCATGGTGCGTCTGGTCAGCGTCTGCGCGTCGCTCTCCGACGACGAGCTGGCGCTGCTGGAATCGCTGGCGCATCCCACGCATTTCGCCTCGGGCGAGACGCTGTTCACGCAGGGGCGCGAGGCGCATTCCGTCTACAACGTCACGGCCGGCGTCGTGCGCCTCTACAAGCTTCTCTCCGATGGCCGCCGTCAGGTCGTGGGTTTTGCCTTGCCGGGCGATTTCCTCGGTCTCGCGATGCGCGACGCCTATGGTTTCTCGGCCGATGCGATCGGCGAGGTCTCGGCCTGCGCCTTCTCGCGCGGCGCCTATACCGCGCTGGTCGATGCCAAGCCGCATCTGCTGAAGCGCCTGCACGAATTCGCCACGCATGAGCTGACGCTCGCCCATGAGCAGATGATGCTGCTCGGCCGGCGTACCGCCGAGGAGAAGCTGATCTGCTTCCTGCTCGGCATGCAGCAGCGCTGGGCGCGGCTGGGCAAGCCCTCGGTCACCGTGCCCCTGCCGATGACGCGGCAGGACATCGCCGATTTCCTCGGCCTGACCATCGAGACCGTCAGCCGCACCTTCACCCGCCTCGCCAAGGACAAGACGATCCTGATCGTCCCCGGCGGCGTGCGCGTGATGAACCCCGAGCGCATGAGCGCCGTCGCGGCCTGAGCCTGCGCCGCGGCGCCGCACCCTGCGCGCCGCCGCCCTTGACCTGAATCAACGCCCCGCCGTCCCCCGCTCGCTAAGTCTCCCGCAATGGGCGCGCTCATGCGCCGGCGACGAAGCGGGGTCAGAAGGTGACGGCAACGGCAAGCCCTGTCAGGCAGGTAACTGTCGGCGAATTGATCGGGATGCTGATCGCGGCGGCCTGCGTGCTGCCCCTGATCATCATCGCGGCGCTGACCGAGAACTCCGGCTATGCCTTCCACGCCATGCTCGGCGTCCTGGCCTCCGTCGTCGGCATCGTCCTGATCGCAAATCGCTGCTTCGACGGCAGCGTTCCGGTCGAGCCGCAGGAGATCGACGGCAAGCCCAACTACAACATGGAGCCGGTCAAGTTCGCGACCGTGGCCGCCATGGTCTGGGGCATCGCCGGCTTCGCCGTCGGCCTCGTCATCGCGCTCCAGCTCGCTTTCCCGGTCCTCAATTTCGACCTGCCCTGGATCAATTTCGGCCGCCTGCGGCCGCTGCACACCTCGGCGGTGATCTTCGCCTTCGGTGGCAACGTGCTGATCGGCACGTCCTTCTACGTCGTGCAGCGCACCTGCCGCGCGCGGCTGGCCGGCACGCTGTCGCCCTGGTTCGTCGTGCTCGGCTACAACTTCTTCATCGTCATCGCCGGCACGGGTTACCTGCTGGGCATCACCCAGGGCAAGGAATACGCCGAGCCGGAATGGTATGCCGATCTCTGGCTGACCATCGTCTGGGTCGTCTACCTCCTGGTCTTCCTCGGCACGGTGATGAAGCGCCGCGAGCCGCATATCTATGTGGCGAACTGGTTCTATCTCGGCTTCATCCTGACCATCGCGGTCCTGCATATCGGCAACAACGTCGCCGTGCCGGTCTCGCTTTTGTCGCCGCGCTCCTACGGCCTCTGGTCGGGCGTGCAGGATGCGATGTTCCAGTGGTGGTACGGCCATAACGCGGTCGGCTTCTTCCTCACCGCCGGCTTCCTCGCGATCATGTACTACTTCGTGCCCAAGCGCGCGGAGCGGCCGATCTATAGCTACCGGCTCTCGATCATCCACTTCTGGGCCCTGATCTTCATCTATATCTGGGCCGGCCCCCACCATCTCCACTACACCGCGCTGCCCGACTGGGCGCAGACGCTGGGCATGACCTTCTCGATCATGCTGTGGATGCCCTCCTGGGGCGGCATGATCAATGGCATCATGACCCTGTCAGGCGCCTGGGACCGGCTGCGCACCGACCCCGTTCTGCGGATGATGGTGGTCTCGCTCGCCTTCTACGGCATGGCCACGTTCGAGGGGCCGCTGATGTCGATCAAGGCGGTCAACGGCCTGTCGCATTACACCGACTGGACCATCGGCCATGTCCATGCCGGCGCGCTCGGCTGGGTCGCCTATATCTCCTTCGGCGCGATCTACTGCCTCGTGCCCTGGCTCTGGAACCGCAAGGGGCTCTACTCGCTCAAGCTGGTGAGCTGGCACTTCTGGATCTCGACGCTCGGCATCGTCTTCTACATCTGCGCGATGTGGGTCTCCGGCATCCTGCAAGGCCTGATGTGGCGCGCCTACACCGCGCTCGGCTTCCTCGAATATTCCTTCATCGAGACCGTCGCGGCGATGCATCCCTTCTACGTGATCCGCGCAATGGGCGGCGCGCTCTTCCTGATCGGGGCGCTGATCATGGCCTTCAACCTCTGGATGACCGTGCGCTCGGAGAGCGCGGCCGAGATGCCGCGCACCGACGAGGCGCCGGCGCCGCTGGCCATGGCCGTCTGAGGAGCTTCCGGAATGACGAGCATCGAACACAAGCCCGCGCGCAAGTCGCTCTGGGCCAAGCACAAGATCTTCGAGACCAACTCGATCGTCCTGGTCCTCGGCACGCTGCTGGTGATCTCGATCGGCGGTCTCGTCGAGATCGCGCCGCTCTTCTATCTGAAGAACACGATCGAGACGGTGCAGGGCATGCGTCCCTACACTCCGCTCGAGCTTGCCGGGCGCGCGATCTATGTCCGCGAGGGCTGCTACAACTGCCACAGCCAGATGATCCGGCCGCTGCGCGACGAGGTCGAGCGCTACGGGCATTACTCGCTCGCGGCCGAGAGCATGTACGACAAGCCCTTCCAGTGGGGCTCCAAGCGCACCGGGCCGGACCTCGCCCGCGTCGGCGGCAAGTATTCCGACGAGTGGCAGCGGGCGCATCTGGCCGAGCCGCGCGCGGTCGTCCCGCAATCGATCATGCCGGGCTATCCCTTCCTGGCGAAGACCGAGCTGAACACCAGCGACATCGCGAACGAGTTGCGGGCCAACCGCGCCGGCGGCGTGCCCTATAGCGACGAGATGATCGCCCAGGCGCAGAACGATCTGAAGGCGCAGGCGACGCCGGACCATCCCGGCCAGTCCGATCTGGAGAAGCGCTACCCCAAGGCGCAGTCGCGCGATTTCGACGGCGACCCGCAGCGCATCACCGAGGCCGACGCCCTGATCGCCTATCTGCAGGCGCTCGGCACGCTCGTCGACTTCAAGCTCTACGACGACAAGGCCAACATCCGCTGAGCGAGGCTGCCATGCAAACGACCTATCACTGGCTTGCCGGCTTCGCCCAGTCCGTCGGCCTTCTCTACTTCGTCGCCGTCTTCCTCGGCGTCTGCGTCTACGCCTTCTGGCCGAAGAACCGCGCCCGCTTCGAGCAAGCCGCGCTCAATCCGCTGCGCGAGGACTGATCATGGACCAGAAGAACCACGACGCCCCGCATATCGATCCGCATACCGGCATCGCCACCACCGGCCATGAATGGGACGGCATCCGCGAGCTGAACACGCCGCTGCCGCGCTGGTGGCTCGGCATCTTCTACGCCACCATCGTCTGGTCGATCGGCTACTGGGTCGTCTACCCCGCCTGGCCGTTGTTGACGGACACGACCAAGGGCGTCATCGGCTATGCCAGCCGCGCCGATATCAGCGCCGACATGGCGCAGCTCAAGGCGCAGCGCGCGGTCCAGGCTGCCGGGATGGCGGAGGCCACGCCGGCTCAGATCAAGGCCGATCCGACCCTGTTCCAGATCGCGATGGCACAGGGCAAGGCCGCCTTCGGCGACAATTGCGCCGCCTGCCATGGCGTCGGCGGCGCCGGTGCCAAGGGCTATCCGAACCTCAACGACGACGACTGGCTCTGGGGCGGCTCGCTCGACGCGATCATGCAGACGCTGCGCTACGGCATCCGCGTCGCCGGCAATGACGAGACGCGGGTCAGCCAGATGCCGGCCTTCGGCCGCGACGGCATGCTCAAGCGCGACGAGATCAAGACTGTCGCCAACCATGTCCGCGAGCTGGCCGGCCTTTCGACCGAGCCCAAGGCCGATCTCGCGCTCGGCCGCAAGCTCTTCGCCGATAATTGCGCCGCCTGCCATGGCGAGGCCGGCAAGGGCAATGCCGAGATGGGCGCGCCGAACCTCACCGACGCGATCAGCCTCTACGGCATGGACATGGCCTCGCTTACCGAGACCATCGCCAATAGCCGCAACGGCGTGATGCCGGCCTGGGGCGGGCGCCTCGACGAGGCCACGCTCAAGGCATTGACCGTCTACGTCCACTCGCTGGGGGGAGGGCAGTAGCGTGAGCACGGCCGGGGCCGATCCCGACGACATGCCGCTCTTCGCGGCGTCGGCGAAGGTCTATCCGCAGAGCGTGTCCGGCCCGTTCCGGCGCGCGAAATGGTTCATCCTCTTCCTGTGCCTTGGCATCTACTACCTGCTGCCGTTCCTGCGCTGGGATCGCGGCCCGCATCTGCCGAACCAGGCGGTTCTGGCCGATATCGCCAACGGGCGCTTCTACTTCTTCTTCATCGAGATCTGGCCGCAGGAGGTCTACTACTTCACCGGCCTGCTGATCATCGCCTCCTTCGTCCTCTTCCTGATGAACGCGGTCGCCGGCCGGGTCTGGTGCGGCTATCTCTGCCCGCAGACGGTCTGGACCGATCTCTTCCTCGCCGTCGAGCGCTTCTTCGAGGGCGATCGGCGCGAGCGCATGCGGCTGGACGCAGCGCCCTGGAGCGCGGACAAGCTCTGGCGCAAGAGCGCCAAGCACGCGGTCTGGATCGTCATCGCCTGGTGGACCGGCGGTGCCTGGGTCCTGTACTTCGCCGACGCACCGACGCTGGTGCGGGAGCTCGCGAGCTTCAGCGCGCCGCTTTCGGCCTATGTCTGGATCGCGATCCTGACCTTCACGACCTACACGCTCGCCGGCATCATGCGCGAGCAGGTCTGCAAGTTCATGTGCCCCTGGCCGCGTATCCAGGCGGCGCTGACAGACGACGAGGCACTCAACGTCACCTATCGCTACGATCGCGGCGAGCCCCGCGTCTCGGTCAAGCAGGGCCTGAAGCTGAAGGCTCAAGGCGTGCCGGCCGGCGATTGCATCGATTGCCATCAATGCGTCGCGGTCTGCCCGGTCGGCATCGACATCCGCGACGGCGCCCAGCTCGACTGCATCCAGTGCGGGCTCTGCATCGACGCCTGCGACACCGTCATGGCCAAGGTCGATCGCCCGAAGCGACTGATCGCCTATGACACCGAGACCAATGTCAAGCGGCGGATGGCCGGCCTCGAGGCGATCTACCGTCCGTTCCGGGTCCGCACGGCGATCTATACGGCGCTGATCGTCGTGGTTGGCGGCGCGATGCTCTGGCAGCTCGCGACGCGCCGCACCGCCGATATCTCGGTGCTGCACGAACGCGCCCCGCTCTTCGTCACGCTGCGCGACGGCTCGATCCGCAACGCCTATGTGGTCCGCCTGCTCAACAAGCGTCCGGAGACCCGCCCCTTCGCGCTGACCGTCGATGGCTTGCCCGGCATCCGCATCGAGGCCGTCGGCGTGGCGCCCACCGCCGATGTCAGGCCAGTCGTGACCGTCGATCCCGATTCCTCGCGCGAGGTCCGCGTGCTCGTCACCGTGCCGGCCGGCGTGCCGCTGGAGGCGTCGCAACCCATCACCATCACCGCCTCGGATCTCTTCGCCGGGGAGACCGTGCGCGCGGCCGACCACTTCATGGCGCCCGGAGCCAAACCATGAGCTGCTGCGGAGTTTTCCTGATGTCCTGCGACACCCCTGCCGCCCCACGCCCGCGCCGCCGTTTCGAATTGACCGGCGGAATGGTCGCGGCGATGCTGGTGCTGTTCTTCGGCGTCATCGTCTCGGTCAACGCGACGATCCTGACAGTCGCGCTGCGCACCATGCCGGGCGTCGAGACGCGCAGCGCCTACGAGACCAGCCAGCATTTCAACGAGGAGATCGCCCGCCAGCACGCGCGCGACGCTCGCGGCTGGAAGGCGGCGGTCACGCTCGCCCGGCAAGGCGAAGGCGCCGCGCTCGGCGTGTCTCTGACGGATCGTCTCGGCCAGCCGCTCTCCGGTTTCTCGGCCACGGCGCGGCTGCGCCACCCCGCGACCTCCGCGCGCGATCACGCCGTCACGCTGAACGAGCGCCAGCCCGGCCGCTATGAGGCGAATGTCGAGCGTGTCGAGGCTGGCTCCTGGATTCTCGAACTGCAGGCCCGGCGCGGCGAGGAGGTCGTCTTCGTCTCACGCAGCCGCATCACCCTGCCGGAGAAGTGACATGGCGGCGCAGGACCTTTCCGTCTTCGTGCGCCATCGCGACGGCGGTATCGCCAGCATGGAACTGGCGGTCGACGGCATCCGCTGCGCCGGCTGCATGCAGGCGATCGAGAGCGGGCTCGGCCGCGAGCCCGCCATCCTCGGCGCCCGCGTCAATCTCGCGCTGAAGCGCGTCTCGGTCGAATGGCGCGAGGCGCTGCTTCGGCCTGAGGCCGTCGTCGACAAGCTCGGTGCGCTCGGCTTCAAGGCCTATCCCTTCGTCGCCGAGCGGCAGGAGGACGGCGCCGTCGCGGAGGAACGCAGCCTGATGCGCCGCCTCGGCGTTGCCGGCTTCGCCTCGATGAACATCATGCTGCTCTCGGTTGCCGTCTGGGCCGGCAATAGCGGCGATATCGACCCGACGACGCGCGATTTCTTCCATTGGCTCTCGGCGCTGATCGCGCTGCCGACGGCGGCCTATGCCGGCCGGCCCTTCTTCGAGAGCGCGCTGCGGGCGCTCAGGGCCGGCGCCGTCAATATGGACGTGCCGATCACCATCGGCGTCGTGCTGGCGCTCGTCATGTCGGTCGCCGAGACCTGGACCCATGGCCGCCACGCCTATTTCGACGGCGTGGTGATGCTGCTCTTCTTCCTGCTGATAGGGCGCTATCTCGACCAATTGATGCGCCGCCGCACCCGCGATCTCGCCGGCAACCTCGCTGCCCTCAAGGCCGAGACCGGGACGAGGCTTGCCGACGACGGCAGCTGGACGATCACGCCGATCGCCGCGATCCAGCCCGGTGACCGCGTCCTCGTCCGTCCGGGCGAGCGCGTCTCGGTCGACGGCATCATCGAGACCGGCCGCTCCGAGCTGGACCAGAGCCTCGTCACCGGTGAGACCGCGCCGGCCGCGATCGGGCAGGGCGAGCGCGTCCATGCCGGCACGCTGAACCTGACGGGCGCCCTGACCATCCGTGTCGAGGCCGCAGGCCAGGGCACGCTGCTCGACGAGATCGACCGCTTGATGAATCAGGCCGTCGGCAGCCGCTCGCGCTATGTTCATTTGTCGGACCGGGCGGCGCGGCTCTATGCGCCGGTGGTCCATGCGCTGGCGGCCGCGACCTTCCTTGGCTGGCTCGCCTGGGGGCTCGCCTGGCCGGAGGCGCTGCTGATCGCCGCTACCGTGCTGATCATCACCTGCCCCTGCGCGCTCGGCCTCGCGATTCCCGCCGTGCAGGTCGTGGCGGCCTCCGCCCTGTTCAAGCGCAAGATCATGCTCAAGGAAGGCGATGCGCTGGAGCGTCTCGCCGAGGCCGATATCGCCGTCTTCGACAAGACGGGCACGCTGACCCTGCCCGAGCCCGACATCCTCAATCCCGAGGCGCTGCCGGCCGAACGGCGGGCCGAGATCGGCGCGCTCGCCGCAGCCAGCACCCATCCGCTGGCGCAAGCCTTGGCCCGCGCGCTCGGCGCCACCGCTCCCCGAACGGACGTTCGCGAGGAGCGTGGGCACGGCCTGTCGGCTGGCGAAGGCGGCGACGAGCAGCGCCTCGGTAGCCTCGCCTTCTGCGATGCCGAAGCGGAGGCGGCTTCGGTGAAGGCGCAACATCCGGGCGCCTCGCTGATCGCCTATCGCCATGGCGCCTATCGTACCGTCCTGGCGCTCGGGCAGAGCCTGCGCCTGGACGCGCGCGCGACGATCGACGCCTTGCGCGCGGCGGGGCTGGAGATCGCGATCCTCTCGGGCGACCGGGCGGAGGCCGTCGCGCCGATCGCGGCTGCGCTCGGCATCGCGCATGTCCAGGCTGGCCTGCTGCCCGCCGACAAGCTGAACCTGCTCGACAGCATGGCGGCCAATGGCCGCAAGGTGTTGATGGTCGGCGATGGCCTCAACGACGCGCCGGCTCTGGCGGGCGCGCATGTCTCGCTCTCCCCGGTCAGCGCGACCCATCTCGCGCAGGCGGCGGCCGATATCGTCTTCCTCGGCGACAGCCTCGCGCCCGTCTCGGCCGCGCTCGGCATCTCCAGAAAGGCGCGCGGGCTGATGTTGCAGAACCTGTGGTTCGCGGTGCTCTACAATGCGGTCGCGGTGCCGATCGCGATCGCCGGGCTCGCGACCCCGCTGGTCGCTGCCGTCGCCATGTCGGGCTCGTCGCTGGTGGTGACCCTCAACGCCCTGCGCGCACGCAGTGCGAGGTCTTCGGAGGCAGAGGCATGAACATCATCGTCATCCTGTTTCCTCTCGCGCTGGGCTTAGGCCTGCTGGGCCTGGGTGCCTTCTTCTGGTGCATGCGGTCAGGCCAGTTCGCCGATCTGGAAGGCGCCGCCTGGCGTGTGCTTCAGGACGATGATGCCGCCGCGCCGCCTGCGGAAAAGCAGGCGCGCTGATCGCCTCGGCCGGGCCAGACGCGCCAGCTTCGGACACTGCAAGGGAGGCCGCCGGAACGGTCTCTTAACCCTGCCGGGCTAGGACTGGGTCTCAGGTTAACGAAGCGTAGTGTTCGCCTAAGCCCATGCAAAAACTGGATCGTCTCCGCCGCGCGAACGCCGTCGTTTCCGAGGATCATCGCCTCGCTCAACCACAGCAGACCGCACCGTCCGCAACCCCGGAAAGCTCTGTCGCAGAGCCGCTTCGCAACGAGCCGGCATCGTCCAGCCTCTGGCCGACCTATGTCCGCCCTTCGCGCGCCGCTGACGCCCAGCGCAAGCTGGAGCAGGCCGAGCGGGAACTCTCCGCCTCGCCGGTCCTCGGGCAGCGATTCGACATCAGCCTGTCCCCGAACGCTCCTGTTCCGGGGGAAAGTCGCGTCCGCTTCTGGCGCACCCCGGATCACCTGATCCGGCAGGTCTGGGGAGCGCCCGGCACCGAGCCGGTGCCTGAGCCCATCATCGACGAACCGGTCGATGTCGAATTGACTTTCGACGCGGGCGAGAACGCCTTCGTTGACGAGATGCAGTCCGCGGAGCTGGTGTTCGAGGCTCCCGCGGCGGTCGACGCCTTCACGGAGCAGGATGTCGCGACGCCGCTCGATTTCATTTCGGATCACGCCTTCTGGGAATGCGTGCCCGAGGCCGAGCGTGACGATGCCGATTTCGCGTTCGAAGCCGCCTCTCCGTCGATGATGGCGGAAGCGATGGTCTATGCCCCGGTCATGGCTTTCGAAGAGCCGCAGGTCGCCACGCGCGAGGCCGCGCCGCTGGCGATTGCCGCTCCGGTCGTCGTACCCGCCTGGTCCGGCTTCGGCTGGGGTCAGAGCTATCAGGTGAGTTTCCAGATCGCGACGCCGTCCTGGCAGATGCCGGCCGTCGAAGCGCCTGCGATCGAGGAGGAAGCCCCGCTTCCGGCTGAACCCGTCGCCGCGGCAAAGCCTGGCGTGCCGCTGGCGCGCAGCACCCGGCCTTCGGTCGAGCCCAGGATCGCTCAGCCCAAGATCGATCCGCCGAAGCTCGCTGAGCCCGAGCCCGTCAAGCCAGAACCCGTGCGTTCCGAGCCGGTGGCGGCCGAATCCGCCAAGGTCACGCCGTTCCGGGCCAAGCTTCGCCTCGTCGAACTGCCGGTCGTGCAGGATGCCGGCTTCCAGCTCCCGCCGATCGAGTTCCTGGCCGAGCCGCCGCAGGAGCAGGCCGAGACCATGCCGGTCGAGATGCTCCAGCAGAACGCCGGCCTGCTCGAAGGCGTGCTGGAGGACTTCAACATCCGCGGCGAGATCGTTCAGGCTTGCCCGGGCCCGGTCGTCACCTTGTACGAGCTGGAACCTGCCCCCGGTATCAAGAGCTCCCGCGTGATTTCGTTGGCGGATGACATCGCGCGTTCGATGAGCGCGGTGTCGGCGCGCGTGGCGGTGGTTCAGGGCAAGAACGCGATCGGCATCGAACTGCCCAACGCCCGCCGCGAGACCGTCTTCCTGCGCGAACTCCTCGCCAGCCAGGATTTCGAGGCGACCAAGCACAAGCTCGCGCTCTGCCTCGGCAAGACCATCGGCGGCGAGCCGGTGATCGCGGACCTGGCGCGCATGCCGCATCTGCTCGTCGCCGGCACCACCGGCTCGGGCAAGTCCGTCGCCATCAACACCATGATCCTGTCGATCCTCTACCGGCTGAAGCCGGAAGAGTGCCGCCTGATCATGGTCGATCCCAAGATGCTCGAACTCTCCGTCTATGACGGTATCCCGCATCTGCTCACGCCCGTCGTCACCGATCCCAAGAAGGCGGTCGTCGCCCTCAAATGGGCGGTGCGCGAGATGGAGGAGCGCTACAAGAAGATGTCGAAGCTCTCGGTGCGCAACATCGACGGCTTCAATGCCCGGGTCGGCGAGGCCAAGGCCGCCGGCGAGGTCATCACGCGGACCGTCCAGACCGGCTTCGACAAGCATTCCGGCGAGGCGATCTACGAGGAGGAGGTCATGGACCTCGAGCCTCTGCCCTATATCGTCGTCATCGTCGACGAGATGGCCGACCTGATGATGGTCGCCGGCAAGGAGATCGAG
>NZ_JBBCUM010000011.1:0-199377 GCF_037147855.1 Allobosea sp. MMO-172
ATCAAGCGCCAGAAAAAGCCAATCGTCGCTATCGTCGCCATCATGCGACGCATCATCGTCGTCGCAAACGCAAGGCTCAGAGACGCTAAATACTGAGTTGATGACAAAGGTCAATCTCAACAAAAAAAGGCGGGCCGGAAACCGGCCCGCCTTTCTGCTTTTCAGCGGGTGGCTGAAATCAGCCGACGATCTCGTTGCCCGAGAAGAACTGCGCGATCTCGATCGCGGCGGTCTCCGGCGCGTCCGAGCCGTGCACGGTGTTCTCGCCGACCGAGAGGGCGAAAAGCTTGCGGACGGTGCCCTCGGCCGCGTTGGCCGGGTTGGTGGCGCCCATCGCTTCGCGGTACTTGGCGATGGCGTCCTCGCCTTCCAGAACCTGCACGACGACCGGGCCGGAGGTCATGAACTCGACGAGCTCGCCGAAGAACGGACGGGCGGAGTGGACCGCGTAGAAGGTCTCGGCCTGAGCCTTGGTCATCTGGATGCGCTTCTGCGCGACGATGCGCAGGCCAGCCTTCTCGATGACCGCGTTGACCGCGCCGGTGAGATTGCGCTTCGTCGCATCGGGCTTGAGAATGGAGAAGGTACGCTGGACAGCCATCGATCGATCCTTGGATGGGGTACGGAAAAAGGAAATGCGGCGCGCTTATAGCTGCCGCCTTCGTACCCCACAAGGCTCCCCGGCCGCGCCCGGATGTCCGGAAACCATGAGCCGGCAGATCAATTCCGTGCTAGAGTGAGGCGTTGACGACAAGGAGCCGACCTATGGTGCTCATTGCTCTCGCCTTCGCCAGCTGCCTGACGCTGCTTTGTCAGATCCTGTTCGTAACGTCGGAATCCATCGCCAGGGATCGCAGGGGCAACCAGCCCCCGCCCTCTGGCGGCATCGCGGCGTTCTGAACGGCGCAGCAGGCGCCATTCTCCAGACGGCCGAACGTGGCGCTCAGTGCCGCGTCAGGAAAGCGCGGGCTTCGCGCAGCGCCGATGCGATCTCGTCGCGGTTCATCTCGAGCGCCAGCTCCTGGCGATGCGCCGCTGCACGGGCGCAGCCACGGGCGAAGGCGACGTTGAACCACATCTGCGCCTTGACCAGATCGACGGCGCCGGCGCGCCCCGAGGCGTGCATCAGGCCGAGTTCATAATAGGCTTCCGCCGACACCTCCGCCGGGATCACCAGCGAAGCGGGAACCGCGCTCATCTCCATGCGTGCCATGACAACCACCCTCTTGTCGTTGTGCCGGCCACCCGTCCAAAGGCCCCGGCTGATGAGTGCGAGAGTGGTCCCGATCTTTAAAATGCGTCCTAAATTTCGCGATGAATCGAGTCTCAACGAGACGTAATCAGCCGGTTAAATCAACGAAGGATTCATCTCGGAAATCCAAAAAGCGACATGATTTCAATAGTCTGATCTAACGTCACAGCCGTGCTCGTTGAGGATGGATTCACCTTGCGCCGCGGAAGCAGGGGAAACCTCTTCCGCTACGGCAGCTTGGAGGCCGGCAAAATCCGCGATATGGTTCACATCTGAACCATGCAGACATAGCTGGTCGAACACGGGAGGATCGGATGCATCACGGAACCGGATCGAAGCTGGCGGCCTTCGCTGCGCTCGGGCTGCTGGCGAGCGTCTCAGGCGCGGCCGCGCAGGAAGTCGTCGGCACCTGGGAGCGCGACACCGGCGCCTCGCGCGTGCGCTTCACCAAATGCGGCGATGCGCTCTGCGGCTCGCTGTCCTGGCTCAAGGACGAGAAGGGCCCGGCCAAGGTCGGCCAGCGCATCTTCTACGACATGAAGCCGAACGGCGCGAACAAGTGGAGCGGCAGCGCCTTCAATCCCGAGGACGGCAAGACCTATTCGGGCACGATGACGCTCTCGGGCAATACGCTGACGACGGCCGGCTGCGTCATGGGCGGGCTGATCTGCCGCTCGGTAAAGTGGAACCGGTCGAACTGACGTCATTTTCCCTTCTCCCACCCATCTCGGGCTTGCCCGAGATGGGCAGCTTAAAGTGCTGAAGTCGGCAACAGCCGACTTCAGTGGGGAAAAGGTGGCAGCGCGAAGCGCTGACGGATGAGGGCTGTGTCCCGCCGTCCTTCCCTCATCCGTCTGCTTCGCAGACACCTTCTCCCCCAAGGGGAGAAGGATAAGAAGGTCAGCGCGCCTTCTGGCCGAAGAGGATCGCCTTTTCCTCGGGCGTGCTGATGCCGGCCGGATTGCGCAATTCCTCGCCGACCTTGATGCCGCGCTGCACGGCGGGCCGTGCCAGCATCGTCTCCAGCCAGCGCGCGACATTCGGGAACTGCCTGATATCCTGGCCCTGCTTTTCCCAGCCGCGAGCCCAGCCGATGCAGGCCATGTCGGCGATCGAATACGCGCCGCAGATATAGTCGCGGCCTTCGAGGCGCTTGTTCAGCACGCCGTAGAGCCGGTTGGCCTCGTTGGTGTAGCGGTCGATCGCGTAGGGCACGGGCTCGGGCGCATAGAGGCGGAAATGATGGGTCTGGCCGAGCATTGGGCCGAAGCCGCCCATCTGCCAGAACAGCCACTCGTCGACCTCGACACGGCCGCGCTCGTCCTTCGGATAGAATTGTCCGGTCTTGCGGCCGAGATATTGCAGGATCGCGCCGGATTCGAAGACCGAGATCGGCTTGCCGCCCGGCCCGTCGGGATCGACGATCGCCGGCATGCGGTTGTTCGGGGAGATCGCGAGGAAGTCCGGTTTGAACTGGTCGCCCTTGCCGATATTCACCGGGATGATGGTGTAGGGCAGCCCGACCTCTTCGAGCATGATGGTGATCTTGAAGCCGTTCGGCGTCGGCCAGTAATAGAGGTCGATCGGCTTGGCGGGGGCTTCGGACATCGGTCGCTTCCTTTCAGGCGGGAGGCCTCGCCCCGAAACCTAGGAAGCTTGCGAAGGCCCCGGAAGGGGCTGCGGTGCGCTTTCGGCGCGACCGCGCCATGCCCTCACGGCGGGCTCGCTCAGGGCGAGAGCGCCATCTTGAAGCCCTCGTGGCTCTGCACGAAGCCGAGGCTGTTATAGAAGCGGTGCGCTTCGGGCCGGGCCTTGTGCGAGGTCAGTTCGACGAGGCCGACGCCCTTCTCCGCCGCGAAGGCGATCGCATGGCGCATCATGATCGCGCCGATGCCGCGGCCGCGGCATTCCGGTGCGACATGGACGCTCTCGATCTTGGCGCGGATGCGCCCGCGCTCGGCCATGCCCGGCAGGACGGTGATCTGGTAGGTGCCGACCACCCTGCCCTCCAGCTCGGCGACGAAGAGCGAGTTGTAGGGATTGGCCGAGACGGCCTCGAAGGCCTTGAGATAGACCGGGTCCTGCGCCTCTTCCGCGATCTGCTCCGGCGTGCGCTTCTGCACCGACGCGCCATGCATGATGAGTTCCGCGACGCGCGGCACATCGGCCCTAACCGCCTCGCGCATGCGGATCTCGGAAGCTTCGGTTTTCGTCATAGGCCTGTCTCGTCCGTTGGTCGCCTGCTTCAGGCAACGAAGAGCCGCTTCGCCATCAGGAGCGTATTGGGCGTGTCGTCGCGCCCGTCGAAGCGCGCCTGCCTCTGCAGGAAGAAGCCCATGCGCTCGTAGAAGGTGATCGCCGGCTCGTTCTGGCTCTCGACTTCGAGCCGCGCCACCGGCGCATCCGGAAAGCACGCCAGCGCAACCTGCAGCAAGGTGCGCCCGATGCCGACGCCCTGCCGGTTCGGCAGAACATAGAGCCGCGTCAGCAGGGCCGCACGATCGCGCTCCTGCCGGGCGGAGGCCGTGGCGACGATCTCCTCGCCGACCAGCGCGACGAGGAAGACGCCCTCGTCGCGACCGAGCTGCGCCTTCAGGTTTTCCAGGGAGTGCCAGGCATTGGTGATCTCTGCGACGCGCTGCCAGCCATAGATGCCGTCATAGGTGGCGTGCCAGGTCTCGACCAAAAGCGCCCTGACCGCCGGGAGATCGGCAGCTTCGGCGTCGCGAATGACGAGATCGGCGGGGATCATCCCAATCGTCCAGCTTGCGCAGGAAACACCGACGTCATCCCCGGCTTGACCCGGGATCCATTCCGGAACGCTTCCGATGAAGGTTCAGGCATGGATCCCGGATCTCCGCTTCGCTGCGTCCGGGATGACGGCATGTTTCAGAGTCAGATTCCCAGCTTCTGCTTCAGGATCTCGTTCAGCGCCTGCGGGTTGGCCTTGCCGCCCGAGGCCTTCATGGCCTGGCCGACGAACCAGCCCAGCATGGTCGGCTTGGCCTTGACCTGCTCGACCTTGTCGGGGTTCGCGGCGATGATCTCGTCGACCGCCTTCTCGATGGCGCCGGTATCGGTGACCTGCTTCATGCCGCGGGCCTCGACGATCTCACGTGGATCGCCGCCCTCGGTCCAGACGATCTCGAACAGGTCCTTGGCGATCTTGCCAGAGATGACGCCCTCGCCGATCAGGTCGACGAGGCCGCCGAGCTGCGCGGCCGAAACCGGCGAAGCGGTGACGTCCTTGCCCTCCTTGTTCAGGCGGCCGAAGAGCTCGTTGATCACCCAGTTCGCGGCGGCCTTGCCGTCACGGCCCTTGGCGACTTCCTCGAAGTAGTCGGCCTGATCGCGCTCGGCGACCAGCACCGAGGCATCATAGGGCGAGAGCCCGTAGGTCGCGATGAAGCGGGCCTTCTTGGCGTCCGGCAATTCCGGCAGTGCACCCTTCAGGCTCTCGACGAAGGCATCGTCGAACTCGAGCGGCAGCAGGTCGGGATCCGGGAAATAGCGATAGTCATGCGCTTCTTCCTTCGAGCGCATCGAGCGCGTCTCGCCCTTGCCGGGATCGTAGAGGCGGGTTTCCTGGTCGATCGTGCCGCCATCCTCGATGATGCCGATCTGGCGGCGCGCCTCGGTCTCGACCGCCTGGCCGATGAAGCGGATCGAGTTGACGTTCTTGATCTCGCAGCGCGTGCCGAGCGCATCGCCCGGCTTGCGGACGGAGACGTTCACGTCGGCGCGGAGATTGCCCTTCTCCATGTCGCCGTCGCAGGTGCCGAGATAGCGCAGGATCGTGCGCAGCTTCGAGACATAGGCCTTCGCCTCGTCCGCCGAGCGCAGGTCCGGCTTGGAGACGATCTCCATCAGCGCGACGCCCGAACGGTTGAGATCGACGAAGCTCATGGTCGGATGCTGGTCATGGATCGACTTGCCGGCATCCTGCTCCAGATGCAGCCGCTCGATGCCGACGGTGATCTGCTCGGTCGGCGAGAGATCGACGACGATCTCGCCCTCGCCCACGATCGGGCTCTTGTACTGGCTGATCTGGTAGCCCTGCGGCAGGTCCGGATAGAAGTAGTTCTTGCGGTCAAAGACCGAGCGGTTGTTGATCTGCGCGTTGAGGCCGAGGCCCGTGCGCACCGCCTGCTTCACGCATTCGGCATTGATCACCGGCAGCATGCCGGGCATGGCGGCATCGACGAGGCTGACATGCTCGTTCGGCTCGGCGCCGAAGCCGGTCGAGGCGCCGGAGAACAGCTTGGCATTGGAGGTGACCTGAGCATGAATCTCCATGCCGATCACGATCTCCCAATCGCCGGTCGCACCCTTGATCAGCTTCTTCGGGTCGGCGGGGCGGGCATGCGCGTTCATCTGGACTCTTCCGGCTGCTATATTCGCCTACGCGTTACGATGTCGGCGGGCGGGCGGCAAGCTTCCGTTGCGCCGTAACCGCCTTCACGAGCCCCCGAGACATCCCGTCGCGTTGCGCTCCTGCAACCAGATGGCGGGAATGTGGCTTATGTGGCGCAATATCGCGCAATTTGACGGGTGATGGTTCTTGACATTCGTCACTCGCCAACCCTTCTTGCGCAAAATGCCGGAAACCCCCATTGGTTGTGCCGGCTCGTTACCCGGAGTTCCGTCATGTCACGCAGCCGTTTCATCGGTCTGGTGCTCACCGCCGCCTTCTCGTCGACCACCCTGACGGCGTTCGACGCTGCCGCGCAGGGAGCCCCGCCGGCTCCTCCGGTGCAGGTCGCCACCCCGCTCGCCAAGCGCATCACCAACTGGGACGAGTTCACCGGCCGCTTCGAGGCCAGCGAACAGGTCGACGTGCGCGCCCGCGTCTCCGGCTTCATCGAGAGCGTGCATTTCCGCGACGGCTCGCTCGTCCAGAAGGGCGACCTGCTCTTTACCATCGATCAGCGGCCTTACAAACTGGCCGTCGACGTGGCCCGCGCCGAGGTGGCCCGCGCCAAGGCCCAGGTCGATCTCGCCCAGAACGAGGTCGAGCGCGCCGAGGGCCTGACGCAGAACCGCACCATCACGGCGCGCGACGTCGACCAGCGCCGCGCCAACCTGAACAGCGCGGTCGGCACGCAGCAGGGCGCCGAGGCGAACCTGAAGAATGCCGAGCTCAACCTCGAATGGACCGAGGTGCGTGCGCCGCTCGCCGGCCGCATCTCGAACCGCCGCGTCGATCCGGGCAACCTGATCGCCGGCGGCCAGTCGGGCGCCTCGCTGCTGACGACCATCGTTGCGGTCTCGCCGATCTACTTCACCTTCGACGTCTCGGAGGCCGACTACCTGCGCTATGCCCGCATGAGCAATCCGCGCGAGGGCACCGGCAGCAAAGATGCCGGCACGCTGGTCGAGGTGCGGCTCGCCGACGAGCCCAAATGGGGCCGCCGCGGGAACGTCAACTTCCTCGACAACGCGCTGAACGCCCGCTCCGCGACGATCCGCGGCCGCGCCGTGTTCGAGAACAAGGACCAGTTCCTGACGCCCGGCGTGTTCGGCCGCCTGCGCTTCTTCGCCGGCGAAGCCGATGCGCTGCTCGTGCCGGACACGGTCATCGCCTCGGACCAGGCCAACAAGATCGTGCTCACGGTCGGCCCGGAGAACAAGGTCGTGCCGAAGCCGGTCGTCCTCGGCCCGCTCAGCGAAGGCCTGCGGGTGATCCGCTCCGGCCTCACAGCGCAGGACAAGGTGATCATCGGCGGCAACGCCAACCCGATGGTCCGCCCCGGCGTCGCCGTGACGCCGCAGCCGGGCGAGATCAAGGTCGCGACGACGAACTGAGCGCCTGCCGCGCCGGCTTTCCGCGAAAGCCGGTGCCCGCCTCTCGGGCCATGCCTGGCCCGGCACTGAAACACGGGCGCCAATGGGCGCCCGCCCGCCTTATTCCGGCCAGGACATACCCATGTTCCGCTTCGCCCATTTCTTCATCGACCGGCCGATCTTCGCCACCGTTCTCTCGGTGCTGCTGACGATCGCCGGCGCCATCGCGCAGCGCTCGCTGCCGATCTCCGAATATCCCGAGATCGCCCCGCCGACGGTCTCGATCACCGCCACCTATCCCGGCGCCTCTGCCGAGGTCGTCGCCGCCACCGTGGCGACGCCGATCGAGCAGGAGGTGAACGGCGTCGACGACATGCTCTACATCACCTCGCAATCGACCGGTGACGGGCGGGTGACGATCAACGTCGTCTTCAAGGCCGGCGTCGATGTCGACCAGGCGCAGGTGCTGGTGCAGAACCGCGTCTCGCAAGCCGAAGCGCGCCTGCCGCAGGACGTGCGTGCGCTCGGCATCCAGGTCCGCAAGGCCTCGCCGGACTTCCTGATGGTCATCAACATGATCTCGCCGGACGGGTCTCGCGACGCGCAGTACATCTCGAACTACGCCTCGCTCTACGTGAAGGACGTGCTGACCCGCGTCGACGGCGTCGGCGACGTGCAGGTCTTCGGTGCGCGCGACTTCTCGATGCGCATCTGGCTCGACCCGGCCAAGGTCTCGGCGCGCAACCTGACGGCGGGCGACGTCGTCGCCGCACTCAGGGCCGCGAACGTGCAGGTCGCGGCCGGCGCGCTGAACCAGCCGCCGGCAAAGTCCGACGAAGCCTTCCAGTTCTCGGTGAACACGCTCGGCCGCCTGACCGACGTCTCCGAGTTCGAGAACATCGTCGTGCGTGCCGATGCCGATGGCGGCACGATCCGCGTACGCGACATCGCCCGCGTCGAGCTCGGCTCGCAGGACTACACCACCAACGCCTATCTCGATAACAAGAACACCGTCGCCATCGGCGTCTTCCAGCGCCCGGGCTCGAACGCGCTCGCGACCTCCGACAAGCTGGTCGCGACGATGGGCGAGATGGCCAAACAGTTCCCGGTCGGCCTCGAGCACCGCATCATCTACAACCCGACCGAATTCATCGGCGAGTCCGTCGACGCGGTCGTCCGGACGCTGCTCGAAGCGGTCGTGCTCGTCGTGATCGTGGTGATCCTGTTCCTGCAGACCTGGCGCGCCGCGATCATCCCGATCGTCGCGATCCCGGTCTCGCTGGTCGGCACCTTCCTGGTGATGAGCGCGGTCGGCATCTCCTTCAACACGATCTCGCTGCTGGCGCTGGTTCTCGCCATCGGCATCGTCGTCGACGACGCAATCGTCGTCGTGGAGAACGTCGAGCGCTATCTCGCCGAGGGCCTCTCACCCAAGGAAGCCGCGCACAAGACCATGGACGAGGTCGGTGGCGCGCTGCTCGCGATCGCGCTCGTGCTCTGCGCGGTGTTCATCCCAACCGCCTTCATCAGCGGCCTGCAGGGCACCTTCTACCAGCAGTTCGCGGTGACGATCGCAGCCTCGACGGCGATCTCCTGCTTCGTGTCGCTGACGCTCTCGCCGGCGATGTCGGCCGTGCTGCTGAAGCCGCACAAGAAGCATGACGAGCACGAGCAGCACGGCCTCCTCTACAAGCTGGGAGCGCCGATCCGCTGGTTCTTCCACTATTTCAACGCCGGCTTCGACTGGCTGTCGCGCAGCTATGGGCGCGTCACCTCGCGGCTCATCCGTATCGCGGTGATCCTGCTGATCGTCTATTCCGGCCTAATCGCGGCGACCGTCTGGGACATCCGCAGGACGCCGACCGGCCTCGTGCCGCAGCTCGACCGCGGCTACTTCATCGTCGCGATGCAGCTGCCGCCGGGCGCCTCGCTGCAACGCACCGACGCGGTGCTGCGCAAGGCCAACGAGCTGCTGCAGTCGCGGCCGGGCGTGGCCCATACCGTCGCCTTCGCCGGCCTCGACGGCGCGACCTTTACGATCGCGCCGAATGCCGGCGTCGCCTTCGTGACGCTCTCGCCGTTCAAGGACCGCGAGAAGGAAGGCCTGACCACGGCCGGCATCCTGAACGACCTGCGCCAGCAGATGTTCACGATCCCCGAGGCCTTCACGCTCGTCATCGAGCCGCCGGCCATTCCCGGCATCGGCACCGGCGGTGGCCTGAAGGGCTATGTGCAGGATCGCGGCGGACGTGGGCTTGCGGCTCTCGAAGGCGCGGCCTGGGTCGTCGCCGGCTCGGCCGGGCAGGTCCAGGGCATCCAGCAGCCGTTCACGCTGTTCTCGACCAAGACGCCGCAGATCTATGCCGATATCGACCGCACCAAGGCGGAGATGCTCGGCGTGCCGATCACGCGCATCTTCGAGACGCTGTCGGTCTATATGGGCTCGGCCTATATCAACGACTTCAACCTGCTGGGCCGGACCTATCGCGTCACCGCGCAGGCGGACAACCCGTTCCGCCTGACCACCCGCGACGTCGCCAATCTCAAGACCCGCAACGCGGATGGCGAGATGGTGCCGATCGGCTCGATCGCGTCCTTCCACGATACGACCGGCGCCTATCGCGTGCCGCGCTATAACCTCTATCCGGCGGCGGAAGTGCAGCTCTCGATGGCGCATGGCTACTCGACCGGACAGGGCATCGCGGCGGTCGAGAAGATCGCGGCCGAGCGGCTACCGGCAGGCTTCGGCTTCGAATGGACCGAGATCGCGCTGCAGGAGAAGCTCGCGGGCAACACGGCGGTCATCGCCTTCGGCCTCGCGGTGGTTTTCGTCTTCCTGCTGCTGGCGGCGCTCTACGAGAGCTGGCTCTTGCCGCTCTCGGTCATCCTGATCGTGCCGATGTGTATCCTGGCCGCGATGTTCGGGGTGAACTATGCCGGGCTCGACCGCAACATTCTGGTCGATATCGGCCTGGTGGTGCTCGTCGGCCTCGCCGCGAAGAACGCGATCCTGATCGTGGAATTCGCCAAGCAGGCCGAAGACGAAGGCATGAACCGCCGCGACGCGGCGGTCGCTGCCGCCAAGACCCGCCTGCGGCCGATCCTGATGACCTCGATGGCCTTCATCCTCGGCGTGCTGCCGCTAACGATCTCGGTCGGCGCCGGCGCGGAGATGCGCCAGGCGATGGGTATCGCGGTGTTCTCGGGCATGCTGGGCGTGACCTTCTTCGGGCTGATCTTCACGCCGGTGTTCTACGTGATGGTGCGCTGGCTGGCGGACCTGCGCGGGAACAAGCGCAAGGCCGCCGCACAGCCGACCGCCGCGCACTGACCGATGCAATGCCCTTCCTCCTTTGTGGAGGAAGGGCCATGCTTCTCTCCCTCGGGGCCGCCTTTCGGGCGGCCCTCTGGATTCCGGGGCGGTTCGATAGCACAAAGGATGCGAGGTCCCTCGCGGGCAGCATCGCCGCGCGACGGGCCGACGGAGCCTTCGAGCCGGCACGATGACGATGCCCGTTATCCTCATCATGCTTTCCGCCGCCGCGATGGCGACCGCCGGCTATGTCTATGTCTCCGTCGATCGCAAACGGCAGGCCGGGACGCAGGCCATCGACAGCTATGCCTGGCCACCCGGCCTGATCGAGCGGCTGGCCGAACACCACCCTGCCCTGACTTCCGATGAGATCGAGCTGGTCTCTCGCGGCCTGCGCCAGTTCTTTCGCGCCTATCTGCATGCGGGCGGACGCGCTATCGCCATGCCGTCCCGCGTGGTCGACGATCTCTGGCACGAGTTCATCCTGCATACGCGCGATTACCAGCTTTTCTGCCAGCGGGCCTTCGGCCGCTTCCTGCATCACGTCCCGTCGGTGGTCCACAGCGCGCCGCGCAAGCCCGGTGAGCGTGGCCTCTACCGCGTCTGGAAGCTGTGCTGCCGGGAAGAGGGCATCGAGCCGGAGGAGCCGCACCGCCTCCCCCTCCTCTTCACGATCGACGAGCGGCTGAAGATCGAAGGAGGGTTCGTCTACCACTTGGATTGGCTCAGGCAGCGCCGTGGTGAGGAAGGCGGCTGCGGCGGAGGCGGCAACAACTGCAGCGGTGACGGCAGCAGCTGCGGAAGCGACTAAGCGCGCCGGCACGCCGTCGGGCACGGTTGTGAAATTCAAAAGGGCCGCTCGCGCGGCCCTTTTTTTGAAGTGTCGTCCTTCGGAGTGAGCGAAGCGCTCAGCCCCACCAGCGCTCGGAGACCGCGAAGCGGCCGGCGGCCTGCTCGATCACCTCGCCAAGCGAGAACAGCGTCTCCTCGTCGAAGGGGCGGCCGATGAGCTGCAGACCCAGCGGCAGGCCCTGCGCGTCGAGGCCGGCGGGGACGGCGATACCCGGCAGGCCGGCCATGTTCACCGTCACCGTGAAGACGTCGTTGAGATACATCTCGACCGGGTCGGCCGAGCCCTTCTCGCCGATGCCGAAGGCGGCGGACGGTGTCGCGGGCGTCAGCACGGCATCGATGCCCTGCGCATAGACCGTCTCGAAATCGCGCTTGATCAGGGTGCGGATCTTCTGGGCCTTGACGTAATAGGCGTCGTAATAGCCGGCCGAGAGCACATAGGTGCCGATCATGATGCGGCGCTTGACCTCGGCGCCGAAGCCGGCGGCGCGGGTCTTCTCGTACATCTCGACGATGTCCTTGCCCTGCTCGCGCAGGCCGTAGCGGACGCCGTCATAGCGGGCGAGGTTCGAGGAGGCCTCGGCCGGGGCGACGATGTAATAGGCCGGCAGGGCGTATTTGGTATGCGGCAGCGAAATCTCGACGATCTCGGCGCCGGCCGCCTTCAGCCAGGCGATGCCCTGCTGCCAGAGCGCGTCGATCTCGGCATTGAGGCCATCGAGCCGGTATTCGCGGGGAATGCCGATCTTCATGCCCTTCACGGAGCGGCCGACGGCCGCCTCGTAATCCGGCACGGCCATGTCGACCGAGGTCGTATCCTTCGGATCGTGGCCGGACATGGAGCGCAGCATCACGGCCGCGTCGCGCACGGTCTTGGCGATCGGCCCGGCCTGATCGAGCGAGGAGGCGAAGGCGACCGTGCCCCAGCGCGAGCAGCGGCCATAGGTCGGCTTGATGCCGACCGTGCCGGTGAAGGCGGCCGGCTGGCGGATCGAGCCGCCGGTGTCGGTCGCGGTCGCGGCGAGGCAGAGATCGGCGGCGACGGCCGCGGCCGAACCGCCGGACGAGCCGCCCGGCACGAGATGGTTGCCCTCGACGGAACCGCCCTGCCCGGCGCCGACATTGGAGCCCTTGCGGCGCCAGGGATTGACGACATTGCCGAAGGCCGAGGTCTCGTTCGACGAGCCCATGGCGAATTCGTCGTTGTTGAGCTTGCCGAGCATCACGGCACCGTCGCGCCAGAGCTGGCTCGTCACGGTCGATTCATAGGCCGGTACGAAATTGCCGAGGATGTTCGAGCAGGCGGTGGTGCGCACGCCATTGGTCGCGAACAGGTCCTTGATGCCGAGCGGCAAGCCTTCGAGAGGGCCGGCTTCGCCCTTGGTGAGCCTCTCGTCAGAGGCCGCGGCCTGCTTCAGCGCGTGCTCGGGGGTTTCCAGCACATAGGCATTGAGGGCGCGGGCCTTCTCGACGGCAGCGATATGCGCCTTCGTCAATTCGGTCGCGGAGAAGGTCTTGGCTTTCAGGCCGTCGCGGGCCTCGGTCAGCGTCAGGCGGGTGAGATCGGTCACGGGATGATTCCGGATTTTATCTGGTCGCAAAGGCCGGATCGCGAGGCGGATCCGGGATGATCGAAGGCGCGCGCCGTGCGCTTATTCGATCACCTTCGGCACCATGAAATAATTGTCCTCGGAAGCCGGGGCGTTGGCGACGATCGCATTGGCGATCTCGCCGTCGTTCACGACATCCTCGCGCTGCTTCATCGCCATCGGCGTCACCGAGGTCATCGGCTCGACGCCGTCGACATTCACCTCGTTGAGCTGCTCGACGAAGCCGAGGATGGCGTTGAGCTCGCCTTGCAGCTTGGGCAGATCGGCCTCCGGCACGGCGATGCGCGCGAGATGCGCGACGCGTTTGACGGTGGCGAGATCGACCGACATGGCGGACTCCTGGATAGGGCGCGGATCACGCGCCGGAAACGGTTCGCCGCGCTATAGCAGACGCGGCGAAGTAAGTAAGCGCTTACTTACCCCGCGCGTCATCCCGGACAAGCGGCGAAGCCGCGCCGATCCGGGATTCATTCCGGAGCGCTTCCGGCACAGGTTCAGGCATGGATCCCGGGTCTCCGCTGCGCTCTGCCCGGGATGACGGCGGAGGGATCGATTCGCGGTGGGATCTCAGATCGCGAAAGCCTCGCCCTTCTTCGGCAGCATGACTTCGACGCCACTGCCCTGCATGCCCGCGACGAAGGCATCGGCGTTCTGGTCGATGATCGGGAAGGTGCCGTAATGCGCGGGAATCGCGACCTTCGGCTTGACGAAGCGCGTCATGGCGAGCGCGGCGACCTTGCCGCCCATGGTGAAGCGGTCACCGATCGGGCAGATGCAGGCCTCGACGCCATGGATCTCGCTGAGCAGCGCCATGTCCGAGAAGATGTCGGTATCGCCCATGTGCCAGAGCGTCTTCTCGCCCCTGGCCTTGATGATCGCGCCATTGGCGCTCCCGACGGGGACGTTGACGCCGCCCTCGCCCATCCCGGCCGAATGATCGGCGCGAACGAGCGTGACGCTGAACGGGCCGAGATCGACCGTGCCGCCCGTGTTCATCGGGCTGAAATTCTTCAGGCCCTGCGAGGCCAGATGCATCGCAAGATCGTAATTCGTGACGACCGTCGCGCCAGTCTTGTTGGCAATGTCGAGCGTGTCGCCAACATGGTCGCCATGGCCGTGGGTGACGACGATATGGCTGACGCCCCTGGAGATCGCGGCGACATCGCCCTCGAAAGCCGGATTCCCGGTGAAGAACGGGTCGATCAGGATGGCGGCGCCGTCGAGATCGACGCGGAAGGCGGAATGGCCGTACCAGGTGAGTTTCATGCGAAGGCTCCGAGCTTTCGAAATGCCGGCCCTATCTAGGCCGATCCGGGCCGCCGACCAAGTCGACATTGCAGGCAGAGAGAGGCAGGTTGGCGCCATGTCGACACAACGGAATCGCCCCATGACCGACGCTGCCCCGCTCGCCCGCCGGATCGCCCAGGGGCACGGCGACGAGCCGGCCGATCTCGTCATCAAGGGCGCGAAGCTCTTGGACCTCGTCACCGGCGCACTGGTCGAGAGCGATATCGCCATCTGCGGCGACACCATCGTCGGGACATATGGAACCTACGAAGGCAAGCGCGTCATCGACGCCAAAGGCCTGATCGCCGTGCCCGGCTTCATCGACACGCATCTGCACATCGAATCCTCGCTGGTGACGCCGCTCGAATTCGAGCGCTGCGTGCTGCCGCATGGCGTCACCACCGCGATCTGCGACCCGCACGAGATTTCGAACGTGCTCGGCACTGAGGGCATCCGCTATTTCCTCGCCTGTGCCGAGGCGATGCGGATGGATCTGCGCGTCAATTTGTCGAGCTGCGTGCCGGCGACGCATCTGGAGACGGCGGGCGCCCAACTGGAAGCCGGCGACCTGACGCCGATGATGGATCATCCCAAGGTGATCGGCCTGGCCGAGTTCATGAACTTTCCGGGCGTGATCCATCGCGATCCCGGCTGCCTCGCCAAGCTCGAAGCCTTCTCGCACCGCCATATCGACGGGCACGCACCGCTGGTGCGCGGAATGGACCTCAACGCCTATCTCGCCGCCGGCATCCGCACCGACCACGAGACCACCACCGCCGACGAAGCCCGCGAAAAGCTCGCCAAGGGCATGGCGATCCTGATCCGCGAGGGCTCGGTGTCGAAGGACCTGCATCAGCTGATCCCGCTGATCTCGCGCGACGCCTCGCCCTTCCTCGCCTTCTGCACCGATGACCGCAACCCGCTCGATATCGGCGAGGAAGGCCATCTCGACTACATGATCCGCACCGCCATTGCCGAGGGCGCGGATGTGCTCGCAACCTATCGCATCGCCTCGCTCTCGGCGGCGCGGAATTTCGGGCTGTTCGATCGCGGCTTCATCGGGCCGGGCAAGCGCGCCGATATCGTGCTGGTCGAGGACCTCGCCGCCTGCTCGGTGAAGCAGGTTCTGACGGGGGGCCGGCTGGTCGAGGAGGCTCTGTTCGCGGATCGGGCGGCGATCGCGCCGGTCGGGCTCGGCAGCGTGAAGAGCCGCAGGCTCAACCCTGCCGATTTCACTGTTAAGGCTCGCGACGGCGAGACGCCGGTGATCGGCGTGGTGCCGGGGCGGATCATCACCGAACGGCTGGCAATGGCCCTGCCCTCACGCGACGGCGAGGCCCTGCCCGATCTGGCGCAGGACGCGATCAAGGTCACGGTGATCGAGCGGCACGGCAAGAACGGCGGCATCGCCACGGGCTTCGTCCGTGGCTTCGGCATGAAGCGCGGCGCTATCGCCTCCTCGGTCGGGCATGACAGCCATAATCTCTGCGTCGTCGGCGTCGACGAGGTCTCGATGGCGGCGGCGGCCAATCGGCTGATCGAGCTCGGCGGCGGCTTCGCCGTGGCCGATGATGGCAAGGTCACGGCGGAGCTGGCGTTGCCCGTCGCCGGGCTGATGAGCGAGCAACCCTTCGAGGCGGTGCGGAACGATCTTGAGAAGCTTCGCGCGGCGGCGAAGGCGCTCGGCGTCATGCTGGCGGAGCCTTTCCTGCAGGTCGCCTTCCTGACCCTGCCGGTGATCCCGCATCTCAAGATCACCGACAAGGGACTGGTCGATGTCGATCGGTTCGATTTCGTGTGAGGCTGCGGAGGCGGGATTCGGGATGCACTGATCAAGCAGAGCCTGCTTTGGATCGGGAACAGAAATTTGCCTTCTCAATTTCTTTGACGAATCAGTTCAACAGATAATTTGGATTATCCGACTACATTCTGATCATCCATACGTATCGAGAAGCATCATGCTGGCCTCAGTCGCAAGTTTGATAATCATGATGGCGGTAATTTCCGCCTATGTGTTCTATTTGCCGGGCCTAAATCCACTCATCCCATTGATACTGATAATAATAATTTGCTTCCCCATCCTCTATCTTGGGGAACTCAAGAAGCGCCGTGCTGGCAAAGAGCAGCGTAGCGAGTAGCTGCAATCGCCTCAGGTGAAGTGATAGCGTTTCCGTTTTTGGGCCAAAAGAAGCCGCTCTTCCCACCTCACCAATCTACGCCCTAAATCCGTTCCTCCAGCGCCGCCATGACCTTCTCCGCCACGAGCCCGGACACCCGGCCGTTCGACTCCACCGTATTCCCGGCGATATGCGGGGTCAGGATCAGGTTGGGCGCGCCGGCGAAGACCTTGGCGGCGTCCTTGCCGAGCGGCTCCTGCTCGTAGACGTCGATCGCGGCGCCGCCGAGCTTGCCGGCCTTGAGCGCCTTGACCAGCGCCGCCTCGTCCATGATGCCGCCGCGCGCCGTGTTGATCAGAATCGCGTCTGGCTTCATCCGGGCGAAGGCCTTGGCATTGATCATACCACGCGTTTCCGAGGTCAGCGGGACATGCAGGCTGATCACGTCAGCCTCGACCAGCAACTCGTCGAGTTCCAGCCGGCGCACGCCGCTCCAGGCGGGATCGTCTACGGGCAGACGCGGATGGTAGGCCGCGACCTCCATGCCGATGGCGCGGGCATGGCGGGCCACGTCACGGGCGATGGCGCCGAAGCCGACGAGGCCCATCAGCTTGCCGGCGATCTCGCGGCCGATCAGCTTGGTCTTCGGGAATTCGCCGGCGACCATCGCGGCATTGGCGAAATAGGCGCCGCGCAGCAGGGTCATCGTCGTGCCGATGACATATTCGACCACGGAGAGGCTGTTGGCCCCCGTCGCGGGGAAGACGCGGATGCCGCGCGCGGCGCAAGCCTCCATGTCGAGATTGTCGAGGCCGACGCCAAGGCGGCCGATCACCTTCAGCTTCTTCGCCGCTTCCAGGACCTTGCCGCGAACCTGCGTCTGGTTGCGCACGATCACGGCCGGGACATCGGCGAAGAGCCGCGCCATCTCGTCGGGATCGGCATAGAGCTCGGGATCGTAATGGACCGCGAAGCGCGCCTTCAGGTTGGCGACGGCGGTGTCGTCCATGAACTCGGTGATGACGATATCGGTCATGATCTCCCCCGCAGCCTTCTGTCGGGCTTTCAGCCGAGCAGCACAAGGCCGCCGGTGACGACCACGAGAATCGTCAGGGTCGTGCCGGTGACGAGCGCGAGATGGCGCCAGCCGAGCCGGGCCATCGCCGCCATCGAAGTGCCCAGCCCCAGCGCCGCGATGGCGATGAGCAGGCCCCAGCGCGAGGCTTCGAGCAGCGCGTCGCGGATCGGCTGATAGGTCGGCGTCAGGGCCGGCACGAGCGCGAGCAGGCTGTTCAGCACGCAGAGCGCCAGGAAGACGATGGCGAAGACCGGGACCGGCACCTTGGCCTTGGAGAGCTCGCTGTTGTCGCGCACCAGCCACCAGCCGACGATCAGCACCGCGGGCAGCAGCAGGAAGACGCGGAAGAGCTTCACGATCACCGCCGCGTTGGCGACCTCGTCCGAGACCGACTGACCGGCGCCCACCACCTGCGCCACGTCATGGATCGTGCCGCCGAGCATGATGCCGGTCTGCTGCGGCGAGAAGCCGAGCCAGGTGCAGACCAGCGGATAGGCCAGCATCGCGATGGTGGCGAAGACGTTCATCGCGATGACGGTGAAGGCGACGTCGGCCGCCTTGTTGCGGTAGTCCGGCACGACCGTCGCGGTGGCGAGCGCGGCCGAGGCGCCGCAGACGGCGGTGGCGACACCAGCGAGCGCCCCCATGCCCGCCTCGCGGCCGAGTATCCGCGCCAGCGCGAAGCCGACGACGACGGTGATCACCATCGAGCCGACCACCAGCAACGCCGTCGAGATGCCGAGCGCGGCGATGTCACCCAGCGCAATGCGCAGGCCGAGCAGCGCGATCGCCCAGCGCAGCAGCTTCTTGACGCAGAAGGTCATGCCCGGCGCGAAGCGCTTCGTGTTCGCTACCGGATGCAGCAGCATGCCGATGACCAGCGCGATGACGATGGCGGGGATGCCGATGCGCCCGCCGGCCGCCGCCTTGAGAACCGGCTCCAGCAGGGCCGAGGCGATGGCGACCACGGCCGAGAGCAGGATGCCCGGCAGGAGCGGGCCGAAGGAGCCCGCTTTGCGGGAGGCAGCGATATCGGTCATGGGGCGGTGCTGACGATGAAACGAAGGCGTTGATCGGGGCTATAGAGCGGCGCGACGAAAGTCTCGATCAGCCGCCCGCCATTCTTCTCGATGATGCGGCGCGAGGCATGGTTGGTCGCGTCGCAGGTAATGGTGATCTCAGGCAGGCCGGCCTCGCGCGCGACGCCCAGCATCGCGGCGAGTGCAGCAGTGGCGTAGCCGTGGCCAGCGGAGGCCGGCAGGATGGTGTAGCCGACATGGCCGAGCACATGTTCAGGCAGGGCCAGGATCGGGCGGCCGTCCTTTTCCTGCCAGCGCAGGTTGATCGAGCCGATGAAGGGGCGCTCCGGGCGGTCTTCGGCGAAGATCCAGCGCGTCGGCCCGGGAATGCGATCGACCTCGCGGCCATCGGGCAGCTTCACACGGCCCGGGCCACCGCGAATCTCGGCAAGGAAGGCGTCCGGATCGGCAGCGATGGCGGCGAGCTGCTCGGGCGCGACATTGCGCGTCGTGTTCGGCGACCAGCCGCCACGCAAGGCCGCCTCATAGGCACCGAGCAGAGCCTTGTCGGGAACTTGCAGCGAGATCCGCGCCGGCACGGGAAATATCCTTCTACGCGGCGGCGCCGCTACCCAAGGGCGCGGATATAGCCTGATAGCCGGCGTTGCGCGATGACTTCCGCGCTACAGCTATGGAGAAGCAGCTATTCGCGGGGCGCATCGGAGAAGGTATTGCTCGCGAGGCCGGCCGGCGCGTGATACCGCCATCCCATGACCAGCGCCGTCGTTCCGCTCGAAGCCTTTGTCGACCTGCCGGCGCATGCGCGGCTGCTTGGGCTCGACCTCGGCACGAAGACGATCGGGCTCGCGCTGTCCGACATCGAGCGACAGATCGCGTCGCCCCTGGAGACGATCCAGCGGGTGAAATTCGGGCTCGACGCAGCAGCGCTGCTGAAGATCGCCGAAAAGCATCAGGTCGCCGGGCTGGTGATCGGCCTGCCGCTCAACATGGACGGCACGGAAGGCCCGCGCGTGCAATCGACCCGTGCCTTCGTGCGCAATCTCATTCCCCTCACCGATCTGCCGATCGTGTTCTGGGACGAGCGCATGTCGACGCTCGCGGTGACGCGCACGCTGCTCGATGCCGATGCCTCGCGCGCCAAGCGGGCCGCCGTCGTCGACAAGATGGCGGCAGCCTACATCCTGCAGGGCGCGCTCGACCGGCTCGGCCGGCTCGGCCCGCAGGACGCCGATGAAGACGACCATTACGACTGAGGGCGCGGGGCCGCAGCAGCCACGTTCCACGACCGCCGACGAAAAAGGCCCGCGCGGATCGCGCGGGCCTCACCGACGTTAATCGCGATCGATCTCAGCGATAGTCGCGGAAATCGTAGGGGCGCTGGTAGCCATAGGGCGCATAATAGCGCCGCGGCGCGACATAGACCGGCGCAGGCGCCTCATAGTAGTCGTCATCGTAATAGTAGGTCGGCGCCGCATAGGCACGGTTCTGGGCCGCGATGGCCGCCGCACCCAGGATGCCCAGGCCGATGGCGCCGGCGACGGCCGCGCCGCGCGACGGGCCGCGCCAATGGCCACGATAGCCGTGACGGTAGCGATACTGCGAATACTCGACCTGCGCCTTGTCGAGGCGCGCCGCGTCGAAGCCCCGGGTCTGGGCCGCCATGGCGGGGACCGCGAAGCTACCGGCGGCAACACTAGCCACGGTCAAAGCAACAGCGGCCTTTTTCTTCAGAGACATCATGACGGCATCTCCTTTCGCGAGATTACCCAACGTTGAAGCCAGCATGGGGCAACCCGGTTGAATGGGACCTGAACCAATCGCGGCAGCATTGCGGCAGAGACAGAGCGGCCTTTCCTCGGCGCCCTTGCCGGCCATGACGCGGCATGACAGGGACAGGTCGGTTCGTCAGTTGAAACGGCCGCCCGCCCCCATTGTTCCGCTGAGCTTCCCGCCCTGCCCTCCCGCCCGGCCCCGCCATGCTCGACAGCCTGATCGCCGTTTTCCTGGTCATTGCGACAGGCTGGTTCCTGAAGGAGCGCGGCGTCGTCTCGCCGGCGCATTGGGTCGGCGTCGAGCGCCTGACCTATCAGGTGCTCTTCCCCGCGGTCGTAATCCATACCCTCGCCATGGCCGATCTGCGCAGCATGCCGGTGCTCGGCATGGGGTCGAGCCTCGTGCTCGCCATCCTCAGCGTCGCGGCCCTGCTTCTGGTGGCGCGCCCGATGCTGGCGCGCGCCGGCATCGATGGGCCGGCCTTCACCTCGATCTTCCAGGGATCGGTGCGCTGGAACACCTTCGTCGGCCTCGCACTGGCCGCCGGCCTGCAGGGCCGCACGGGCACGACGCTGATGGCCATCGCCGTCGCCTCGATGATCCCGCTGCTCAACATCATGTGCGTCTTCGTGCTCGCCCGCTACGCGAGCGGCAAGCCGATGAGCCTCGGCGCGACGATCCGCTCGATCCTCTACAATCCCTTCATCTGGTCCTCGGCGGTGGGCCTGCTGCTGAACCAGCTCCAGTGGATGCTGCCCAGCGCCTTCACCGGCTATCTCGACGTGCTCGGCCGCGCCTCGCTCGGCATCGGCCTGCTGGTCGTCGGTTCGGCGCTCGATCTCAAGAAGCTGGCGCGGCCGCGCCTGGCCCATGCCGTGGCGGTCTGCCTGAAGCTCGCGGTGATGCCGGTGCTCGCCTGGCTCTATGCCGGCTGGTTCGGCGTGACCGGCCCGGCGCTTGCGATGACCGTGGTCGCCGCGGCCGTCCCGACCGCGACCGCAGCCTATTTCCTGGCGCGGGACCTCGGCGGCGACGCGCCCCTGATGGCGGAAATCACGACGCTGCAGACCCTGCTCGCGCTGGCGACGATTCCCGCAGCCGTCATCCTTTTGGTCTGATATACTTACGCTTGAAATTCATTCATATTTACAATCTACAATTGCATATCCGTTAGGGAATCGCAGCCCTGCGGACGAGTTGGTCCCCGACTATGCGAGGGAATCCATTCGCCATGAAGCATAAAACATCCAAGCTGGTCTCGCTTGAGTCCATCGCGCGCGAAGGCGACGACGACGACATCCCCATGCGCCCGATGTCGCCGCTGGAAGCAGCCTCCTTCATCGAGGGCATGGCGGCGGAATTGCGGATCATGGCCCGCAACACCAAGCTCAGCGCCCTCAGCTATTTCCTCGAAATGGCCCGGATCGAAGCCTCCGCCGAGGTCGAGCGACTGGCTTCGCCGAGCAACGAGCGCCACTGAGCGCGCAGGCCGGTTCAGGGCGCGAGGCGCGACAGGGTTCCGCCGGGATGGCGCCTGATCGCGCCGGTGAGCTCCAGCTCGACGAGGACATGGCCGACCTCGCCCGCAGGAAGCCCGCTCGCGCGCACGAGATCGTCGAGCGCGATCGGCGTCGGCCCGAGGAGATCGAGTACGCGGCGACCGGAATCGGCGGGTGCTGTCGTCGGCAAAGACGAGGGCGGCTGCAGTTCGAAGCCGTCTTCGTGCCGGGCGTAGCCGGGCGCCGGCTCGATCTCCGGCAGGTCGAGTTCGTCCCACATCGCCTCGGGCGCCGGCTCGCCGGGGGCTTCACGCATCAGGCGGGGCGCCGGCGACAGAGCGAGTTCGCGCTGTCGCAAGGGCTGCAACGCCTCGATGACATGGGCCGCCTCGGCGCAGAGCGTCGCCCCCTCCCGGATGAGGTGATTGCCACCCTCGGCACGCGGATCGAGCGGCGAGCCCGGCACGGCAAAGACCAGCCGCCCCTGCTCATTGGCGAAGCGCGCGGTGATCAGCGAACCCGAGCGACGCGCCGCCTCGACCACGACCGTCCCCAGCGACAGCCCCGAGACGAGACGGTTGCGCCGCGGGAAGTCACGTGCCCGGGCGACCCAGCCGAGCGGCATCTCACTGACGAGCGCGCCGCGCTCCAGGATGCGGCGGGCGAGCGGGATATTCTGCGGCGGATAGATCTCGTCGAGCCCGCCGGCAAGCACCGCGACCGTGCCGGTCTCCAGGCTCGCCTCATGGGCGGCGGTGTCGATGCCGCGCGCGAGACCGGAGACCACTATGAAATCGGCCTCGCCGAGTTCGCGGGCAAGACGCGCGGTGAATTTCATGCCAGCCGCCGAGGCATTGCGCGAACCCACCAGCGCCACGCCCGGTCGTTGCAGGACCTCGGCACGGCCGAGCACGGCCAGCAAAGGCGGGGCCGAATCGATCGCCTGCAGCGGCACGGGGTATTCGGTCTCGCCCAGCGCAATGAAACGGCCACCGAGGCGCGCGAGCCCCTCGAACTCACGCTCCGCCTCCCCGGCCGGACAGATGCGGATGTCGCGCTCCGCTTGTCGCGCGAGGCCCGGCAGCGCGTCGAGTGCCGCCGCCGCACCGCCGAAGCGGTTCATCAGGGAACGGAAGCTGCGCGGGCCGATGCTTTCGCTGCGGATCAACCGCAACCAATCGAGACGCTGGCGATCGGAGAGGGCGATCCCAGCCATGGCCCTGTCAGCCCTTCTGGCCGATCTTGCCTTCGCGCCCGGAGAGCAACCGGGCGATGTTCTCCCGGTGCATGATCCAGAGCAGGACGGTGAGCCCGGCCATGACGAGCGCAGCCTTGGGCATCCCGGCCCAGAACCAGAGCAGCAGCGGCGTCAGGGCGCTGGCGACCAGCGCCGAGAGCGAGGAATAGCGGAAGAGATAGGCCAGGCTCAGCCAGATCGCGGCGAAGACCAGCGCGATCGAGGCCTTCACGCCGATCAGCACGCCGAGATAGGTCGCGACGCCCTTGCCGCCCTTGAAGCCCAGCCAGACCGGAAAGAGATGGCCGAGGAAGGCGCCGACGCCTGCCGCCAGCGCCGCCTCCGGTCCGCCGAGGAAACGCGCGCCGACGAGGACCGCGACCGTGCCCTTCAGCATGTCGCCGACGAGGGTCGCCGCCGCGAGCTTCTTGTTGCCGGTGCGCAGGACGTTGGTCGCGCCGATATTGCCGGAGCCGATGCTGCGCAGGTCCGGCCCGCCGGCAAGCTTGGTCAGGATGATGCCGAAGGGGATCGAGCCGAAGAGATAGCCGACGACGAGGGCGATCAGCGTGGCAGGGCCGGAGAGGCCCCAGTTCAGAACATCCGTCATGCCGCCCCTTTTCCCACGCGGTTCGCGGACAGCCTAGCCCGGCTCGGCCTCGTAAGCCACCCGGCCGCCGACGAAGGTCGCGGCGACGATGCCTTCCAGCCGCGCCTCGTCGAAGGGCGAGTTCTTGGCACGCGACTTGAGCTTGCGCTTGTCGACGACGAAGGGCGCCTCGGGATCGAAGAGCACGAGGTCGGCCGGAGCGCCGATGGCGAGCCTGCCGGCGGAGAGGCCGATCAATGCGGCCGGTCGCGCCGAGAGGGCGGCGAGAAGTTGCGGCAGGCCGATCTGCCCGGCCTGAACCAGGCGCTGGGCGGCCGAGAGCATGGTCTCGATGCCGAGCGCACCGTCCGCGCATTCGGAGAAGGGCTGGCGCTTGGTCTCGACGTCCTGCGGGTCGTGATCGGAGACGACGACGTCGATCACGCCCTCGGCCAAAGCCGCGACCATGGCGAGGCGATCGTCTTCATGGCGCAGCGGCGGCGTGACCTTGCAGAAGGTGCGGTACTCGCCGACGTCGTTCTCGTTGAGGGTCAGGTTGTTGATCGAGACGCCGCAGGTGATGCGCACGCCGTCCTGCTTGGCGCGGCGCACCAGCTCGACCGATTCCGCGCAGGAAATCATCGCCGCGTGGTAGCGGGCGCCGCTGGCGCGAGCGAGACGGATGTCGCGCTCCAGCATCACCGTCTCGGCCTCGATCGGGATTCCCGGCAGGCCCTTGCGGCTGGCGAATTCGCCCTCGTTCATCACGCCGGAGCCGCGCAGGTCGGGATCCTCGACATGGTTCATGATGAGGGCATCGAAATTGCGGGCATAGATCATGGCGCGGCGCATGACCTGCGGATTGCGCAGGCCCTTGGCGCCGTCGCAGAAGGAGACCGCCCCGGCCTCGAGCAGCAGGCCGAACTCGGTGATCTCCTTGCCCTCCAGCCCCTTCGTCAGGGCGGCGCAGGAGAGCACGTTGACGACGGCCTTGTCGCGGGCGCGGCGCTTGACGAAATCAATGATGGCGGGGTCGTCGATCACCGGATTGGTATCCGGGCGGCAGACCACGGTGGTGACGCCGCCGGCGGCCGCGGCCTGCGAGCCGGTGCCAAGCGTCTCGCGGAATTCGGCCCCGGGCTCGCCAAGGAAGGCGCGCAGGTCGACGAGGCCCGGCGTCAGCACCTGGCCCCTGGCATCGATACGGCGTACGCCCTCGCTCGTGGCGGGCGCGCCCTGCCATTCGACCGCGGCGATGGCGCCGTCGCGGATGAGGACGGAGCCCGCGCCCTCGCGCCCCGTCGCGGGGTCGATCAGGCGCGCGTTGACAATTGCGATGTCCTGCGTGTCAGCCATGTTCGGTCTCTTTACGCTCAGACATTCGGCAGGTGCTGGGCCAGCGCGTCGAGCACCGCCATGCGGACGGCGACGCCCATCTCGACCTGCTCGCGGATCAGCGACTGGGCCCCATCGGCGACGGCGGAAGAAATCTCGACGCCGCGGTTCATCGGGCCGGGATGCATCACCAGCGCGTCCGGCTGCGCTCGCGCGAGCTTCTCCTGATCGAGCCCGTAATAGCGGAAATATTCCTTCGCCGACGGCACGAAGGCGCCGTTCATGCGCTCGAGCTGAAGGCGCAGCATCATCACGATGTCGGCGCCTTCCAGCCCCTTGTTCATGTCGGTGAAGATATCCACGCCCATGCGCTCGATGCCGGCCGGCAGCAGCGTCGTCGGCGCGATCAGGCGGACTTTCGCGCCGAGCGCGTTCAGCAGGATGATATTGGAGCGGGCGACGCGCGAATGCAGGATGTCGCCGCAGATCGCCACCGTCAGGCCCTGGATGCGACCCTTGTTGCGGCGGATCGTCAGCGCGTCGAGCAGGGCTTGCGTCGGGTGCTCATGGGCGCCGTCGCCGGCATTGATCACCGAGCAGCCGACCTTGCGGGCGAGCAGGTTCACTGCACCCGCCGCATGGTGGCGCACGACGATGATGTCGGGGCGCATCGCGCTCAGCGTCGCGGCGGTGTCGATCAGCGTCTCGCCCTTCTTCACCGAGGAGAAGGCGACGGACATGTTCATCACGTCGGCGCCGAGGCGCTTTCCGGCGAGCTCGAAGGAGGCCTGCGTCCGGGTCGAAGGCTCGAAGAACAGGTTGATCTGGGTGCGGCCGCGCAGGGCCGTGGTCTTCTTCTCGACCTGCCGGGAGAGGGAGACATAGTCCTCCGCCCTGTCCAATAGCGCTTCGATGTCCAGATGGGACAACCCCTCGATCCCGAGGAGATGGCGGTGCGGGTAGAGCGGTGCTGACGATGTCATTTGAAGCAGGCTGTTTAGGCGCGAGTCGGGCGCGGCGCAAGCGGCCCCGGACCGGGAGGGCGCATGTCCTGTGGGTCGTGGAGCTTTCGCCGGAAGCGCGCTACCAATCGTGTTTTCCGCCGCGCTTGAGGATGCCGCCTTGTCCAGCCCGACCGATGCCTTCGTCCCCGCCCCCGATGGCGCCCTGTGGCAGACGATCGCGCCCGCCAAGGCCGGCTTCGACCCGGACAGGCTGAAGGCAGCGGTCGAATTCGCCCGCGAGCAGGAAAGCCCCTGGCCGCGCAGCCTGTACTACCCGGATGGCAGCTATGTCGGGAATGTCGAGTGGAACGAGCGCGGCCCCTGGACCGAGATCGTCGGCCCGGTGCGCGAGCGTGGCGGCCCGGCCGGCCTGATCCTGAAGGGCGGGCGCATCGTCGCCGAATGGGGCGACACCGCCCGCACCGACATGACCTTCTCGATCGCCAAGAGCTATCTCGCGGTGCTCGCCGGCATCGCCTTCGACGACGGGCTGATCAAGGATGTGGACGAGGCCGTCGGCGCGACGGTTTCCGGCCCCGTCTTTTCCGGCGCGCATAACGGCCAGATCACTTGGCGCCACCTGCTGCAGCAGTCGAGCGAATGGCAGGGCGAGATCTTCGGCAAATCCGATCAGGTCGACCATAACCGCCAGATCGGCCCCGGCGCCGATAACAGCCGCAAGGGCCAACGCCGCGAGCTCAAGACGCCCGGCACCTTCTACGAATATAACGACGTTCGCGTGAACGTGCTCTCCTACGCGCTGCTCGAACGCTTCCGCCGGCCGCTGCCAGAGGTGCTGCGCGAGCGGGTGATGGACCCGATCGGCGCCTCGCCGGACTGGGAGTGGCAGGGTTACTCATCCTCCTTCACGGAGATCGACGGACGCTCGATCCAATCGGTGCCCGGCGGCGGCCATTGGGGCGGCGGATTGTTCATCGGCGCGCGCGACCATGCCCGCTTCGGCCTGCTGATCGGCCGGCAGGGCGACTGGGGCGGCCGGCAGATTTTGTCGCAGGACTGGGTCAGGCGCATGCTGACGCCCTCGCCCACCCTGACGAATTACGGCTATCTCTGGTGGCTCGCGGCGCGCCCGAGCGTGCCGGCCTCGTCCTTCTCGGCGCTCGGCGCCGGCAGCAACGTGATCTGGGTCGACCCCGAGCAGGACGTCGTCGCGGTGCTGCGCTGGATCAACGGCGCCCAGACCGACGGCTTCATCGACAGGCTGGTGGCGGCGCGGGGCTGAGGCATCGCCCTCTCCGTCATGCTCGCCCTTGTGGCGAGCATCCACGTCTTGAACACGCCCCTGGACCAACGAAGACGTGGATGGTCGGGACAAGCCCGACCATGACGAAAGCGGGACGCCCCCTGGTGACGGAGCGATCACCTCCCCGCTTGCAAAGCCGGCGACCGCCCCCATGTCTCACCGCTGCATCAGCGGGCCGGCGATCGTCGTCGTCATCCATTCGGGGTTTGACAGAGCCGGCGCGCTGAACCACTTTCGCGCGCAAATCCGAACCGCAGCGGTCTTGCGGGTCGCGGAACCGTCGGTCACGGCCGGTTCCGCGCTCTGATCAAGGCTGTCATCGAGACACGAAAATCATGAAGCTCCTCGTCGTCGAGTCGCCGGCCAAGGCCAAGACGATCAACAAATACCTGGGCTCCGACTACGAGGTGATCGCCTCGTTCGGGCATATCCGCGACCTGCCGGCCAAGGACGGCTCGGTGGAGCCCGACAACGATTTCTCGATGAAATGGGAGATCGAGGGCCGCGGCGCCAAGCAGGTCGCCGAGATCGCGCGCGCCGTGAAGGGCGCCGAGAAGCTGATCCTCGCAACCGACCCGGATCGCGAGGGTGAGGCGATCTCCTGGCATGTGCTGGAGGCGCTGAACCAGAAGCGCGTGCTGAAGGGCATTCCCGTCGAGCGCGTCACCTTCAACGCCGTCACCAAGGACGCCGTGCAGAAGGCGCTGGCCAACCCGCGCGCCATCGACCAGGCGCTGGTCGATGCCTATCTGGCGCGCCGGGCGCTCGACTATCTCGTGGGCTTCACGCTCTCCCCTGTGCTGTGGCGCAAGCTCCCGGGCGCCCGCTCGGCCGGCCGCGTGCAATCGGTGGCGCTGCGCCTCGTCTGCGACCGCGAGCGCGAGATCGAGGCCTTCCGGGCCCGCGAATACTGGTCTCTGGTGGCGACGCTCGCGACCGCGTCCGGCCAGACCTTCGAGGCCCGGCTCGTCGGCGCCGACGGCAAGAAGATCGCCCGGCTCGATATCGGCAACGAGGAAGAAGCCAAGGCCTTCAAGG
Source organism: Allobosea sp. MMO-172 (assembly GCF_037147855.1). Classification (NCBI taxonomy): domain Bacteria; kingdom Pseudomonadati; phylum Pseudomonadota; class Alphaproteobacteria; order Hyphomicrobiales; family Alloboseaceae; genus Allobosea; species Allobosea sp. MMO-172. The sequence goes on from NZ_JBBCUM010000011.1 coordinate 28,073, forward strand.
CGGCGCTGGAAACCGCGCTCTTCAATGTCAGCGAGGTCGAGGCCAAGCCGGTCAAGCGCCATCCGCAGCCCCCCTTCCAGACCTCGACGCTGCAGCAAGAAGCCTCGCGCAAGCTCGGCCTTGCTCCGGCGCGGACGATGCAGCTCGCGCAGCGACTCTATGAAGGCGTCGATATCGGCGGCGAGACCGTCGGCCTCATCACCTATATGCGTACCGACGGCGTCGACATGGACGGCTCGGCCATCGCCGCAGCGCGCCGCGTCATCGGCAAGGAATTCGGCGACAAATACGTCCCGAACGTGCCGCGCAAGTATACGGTCAAGGCCAAGAACGCGCAGGAGGCCCACGAAGCCATCCGCCCGACCGATCTCGGCCGCCTGCCGGCCATGGTCGCGCGCCAGCTCGAGCCCGAACAGGCCAAACTCTACGAACTGATCTGGAAGCGCACCATCGCGAGCCAGATGGAATCGGCCGAAATGGAGCGCACCACGGTCGATATCGCGGCCAAGGTCGGCGCCCGCAATCTGGAGCTGCGTGCTTCCGGCCAGGTCGTGCTCTTCGACGGCTTCCTGACGCTCTATCAGGAGAGCCGCGACGACGAGGAAGACGAGGACTCCAAGAAGCTGCCGGCGATGAAGGCTGGCGACAAGCTGGAGAAGCGTGACATCGCCGCCGACCAGCATTTCACCGAGCCGCCGCCGCGCTTCTCGGAAGCGAGCCTTGTCAAGCGCATGGAAGAACTCGGCATCGGCCGGCCCTCGACCTATGCCGCGACGCTTTCGACCCTGCGCGACCGCGAATATGTCCGCATCGAGAAGAAGCGCCTCGTGCCCGAGGACAAGGGCATGCTGGTCACGGCGTTCCTGGAGAGCTTCTTCAAGCGCTATGTCGAGTTCGACTTCACGGCGAATCTCGAAGAGAATCTCGACCGCGTCTCCAATGCCGAGATCGACTGGAAGGCGCTGCTGCGCGCCTTCTGGGACGAGTTCCAGGCCTCGATCGGCGAGACCAAGGATTTGCGCGTCGGCGACGTGCTGGAGGCGCTGAACGGCATCCTCGGCGACTACATCTTCCCGAAGAAGGCTGATGGCTCCGATCCACGGGTGTGCCCGACCTGCGGCAACGGCCAGCTCTCGCTGAAGCTCGGCAAGTTCGGCGCCTTCGTCGGCTGCTCGAACTATCCGGAATGCCGCTATACGCGCCCCCTCTCCGTCCCGGCTGCGGATGGCGAGGCTTCGGCCGAGGGCGGCCAGGGTGCGCCCGGCGTGCGCATCCTCGGCACCGACCCGGTGACCAATCTCGAAGTCACGCTGCGAGACGGCCGCTTCGGCCCCTATATCCAGCTCGGCGAGGGTGAGAAGCCCAAGCGCTCCAGCCTGCCCAAGGGCATGAGCCCGGCAAGCGTGACGCTGGAGAAGGCACTCGCCCTGCTCTCCCTGCCGCGCGAGGTCGCCCGGCATCCCGAGAGCGGCGAGCCGATCCTTGTCGGCATCGGGCGCTTCGGGCCTTACGTCCAGCACGGCAAGGTCTACGCCAATATCGACAAGGACGACGACGTGCTCGAACTCGGCGCCAACCGCGCCATCGACCTGATCGTCGCCAAGGAAAGCGGCGGCGGGCGCGGCGGCCGTGCATCGACGCCAGGCCGGGCGCTGGGCGACCATCCCGCTGGCGGCGCTCTGGAGGTGAAGGCCGGCAAGTACGGCCCTTATGTCGCCTGGGGCAAGATCTTCGCGACCCTGCCCAAGACGATGACGGCCGAGAGCATCACGCTGGAACAGGCGATCGAACTGGCAAACGCCAAGGCCGAGGCGAAGGGCGGCGCCAAGGGCAAAGCCAAGGCTGCCAGCGCCGCGACGAAAGCCAAGGCTCCGGCGAAGAAGCCCGCTGCGAAGAAGGCCACGGCCAAGAAAGCCGAGGCCGAGCCGGCCGCGAAGAAGGCGCCGAAAGCCGCGCGCGGCTGACGGCGCCGCGCCTTCACGGAACGGCCTGAATGCGGCTCGCGAACTGGCTCCTGATCGGAGGCGGAGCAATCCTCTGTCTCGTCGCCCTGGCCGGCTGGGTCGGGCTCAATCTCTTCGCCTGCGGTCTGGCCTCGGGCGGGTGCGACCTATACCGGTTCCGCTTTCGCTGGGAGGATACCGAAGCCCTCATGGTCTTCGTCCCGCCCTTCGCGCTAGGCTGCGCCCTGACTGCGACCGGCATGATCCTGCGGATCAGTAGCCGCTCACAGCAGCCATGAGGCCTGCGACTGGGTCGCCTTGATCATCCCCTTTGTCATTCCGGGGCGCGCCGCAGGCGCGAACCCGGAACCCACGACTGGGTGAGACATCAGGTGTTCGGTTGCGAGCGGCTCACCCGGTCGTGGGTTCCGGGTTCGCGCCTGCGGCGCGCCCCGGAATGACAAAGGATACAGCTCAACGCCAGCGATAAAGCGCACAGATCTCGGCTCCGCTCCCTCCCCTCAGAGGCTCGCGACTACCCTGATCCGCTTGACCTCGCCACGCAGGAACGCCTGCAGGAAGCGGTCGTAATCCTTGAAGGAGATGCAGCCGTTCGAGTCGCCGCGCGGCCCGAGCAGGTAGGTATGCGCCAGCAGGCCGGCGCGGCCATAGATCGCGCTGCTGCCCCCGACGGGGTTGAGCCGGATCGCGCGCACGCCGTGGAACAGGGCTTCGCGCTCGGTCAGGGTGTACATATGCGGCGGGGTGACGCCCTTCATCCGGACATGGGCGTAGCGGACATCGTCCATCATCTCGCCCAGGCCCGAATGGGCCTCCAGCCGTTCGCCATTGGGCATGTAGACCATCTTGGCGGCGATATCGTAGATCGCGGTGCCGGCCTCGGCGGTGCGCGGCGGCGTGCCAGCCGAGGGGCTCAGGCGGGTGATGCGGCCACGATCGATGATGTCATCCTGCGGCGCGGCATAGGCGAGCGCGGTCCCGGCCGGCTCGGCCTGCTTCTGCACGCCGAAGAGCTTCTCGAAGAAATTGCGGTTATCCTCGGGCGTCGGAGCTGCGGCCGCCGTGCGGTTGCGGCGCGGCGTCGTCGGCTGCGCGACGCGCGGCTGGAGCTGCTGCGGCTGCTGGGAATCCGTCTTCGGCAGCAGGTCGAGCGGACGCGGCACCGGCATGGGCGCGGCCTTCTCCGCCAGAGTGACCGGCGGCTGCGGCGGCAGCGGCAAGGCAGGCTCCGCCGGAGCAGCGGCTGCGAGCGAGGACGACGGAGCCGCAGGCTGGAAGGCGGAGCGCGCGGGAGCACCCTGCACGAAGGCCGAGCCCTTGCCATCCGACAGGCCGGGATTCAGCAGGCCGCTATAGGCCGGGCCCTGCTGCTGCGCGACGCGGGTGGAGGACGCCTTGCGGGCATTCGCGGAAGAGGCGTTGTCGGCATTCGTGCCGGGAGCGCCCTGCCCCAGCATCCAGAAGCCGGACATTGCGCCGCCGCTCAGTGCGAGCGCGAGCAGGAAACCTTTCAGGAAGGGCCGGCGACGACGGCGGGGCCGCACATAAGGCGCGCCACCTTCCCGGACATAGGTCGCATAGGTCATCCGCCGCACTCTCGATACGCTTACGCCACGCCCAGAGGCCGCAGACACGGCGCCGCCGCACGCGCTCCAGCCGAAGGAAGCGCGATGCACGTCGCGAGGTGACCGAGCATGCCGGGAGAACCCAAATTCGTTCCGCTTCGATAAGGCGCTGCCTTGGTTAATCGCCGGTGAACCGCATCGATAAATTTTCGCGGTTCGCACGCGGCGGAGCGTGGCTTCGGCGCGGACCTGCCTGACCATCAAAAGACGGCGCGACCGAGTCCGGAGAGTGGAGGAAGAAAGACGAGGATTTTTCGCCGGCTGCCCCGATTGGCCCATCTTTTCCGGCGAGGCTGCAATCCCAGCCTATTTTTCCCAAACCAGCCGTCGAATCGGATATGTCGCAAGCATCGCAACCGCAGGAGTTGCAGCCGCCGGAATCGCGGGATTCCGACGCGCCTGCGCCGGAGGCCGGGATCGCCGTGAGCCAGCCAGCCGAGCCGAGGACCGGTTCCGTCGCAGCGCTCGGCGCGATCGTCAGCGGCGCGCTGATCCTGCAGATCGCCTCGACCATCGTGAACACGGTGGTGCCGCTGAAGATGGCGCTGGAGCAGAAGGCGCCCCTGCTGATCGGCCTCGTCGGTTCGGCCTATTCCGTCGGCTTCCTCGCCGGCTGCTTCGTGATCCCCGCCTTCATCCGCCGCGTCGGGCATATCCGCGCCTTCGGCGTGTTCGCAGCGTTGCAAGCGGTGTTCACGATCAGCTTCGCGCTGACATCGCTGGATTTCTGGGGCATCTCGCGGCTCGGCATGGGCTTCGCCGGCGCCGGCCACGCGATCTGCATCGAGAGCTGGATCAGCGGCCAGGCCAAGGCCGGCCAGCGCGGGCGCCTGTTCGGCTTCTACCAGATCCTCAACCGCCTCGCGCTGATCGGCTCGCAGATCGGCGTCGGCTATGTCTCGCTGCAGTCACACGACATCTTCCTGCTGGCGAGCGCGACCTTCTCGATCGCGCTGATCCCGGTCGGCATGACCCGCGCCAAGGGCCCTGAATCAGGCGAGGTCGTCTCGGTGCGCCTCAACACGATGTGGCAATACGCGCCGGCTTCCGTGATCGGTTGCCTCTATGTCGGCCTGATGGGCGGCGCGCTGACCAATGTCGCCCCGGCCTACGGCATCCTGATCGGGCTCGACCAGGCCTGGGCGATCCTGCTCACAGCCGGCATCCAGATCGGCGCGCTGATGCTGCAATGGCCGCTCGGCCTGCTGGCGGACCGGGTCGAGAGCCGCAAGATCATGCTGAGCGCCACGCTCTCGGTCGTGCTCTGCACGCTGGCGCTCGGAGCCGTGTTCTGGTCTGCCCTGCCCCATGCCCGCTTCTGGCTGTTCGGGCTATTCGCCCTGATCGGCGCGGGCTCGATGCCGATCTACACGGTCGCCGTCGCGCATGCCTATTTCCGGCTCGGCCGCGAGCGGGCGCTCGGCCTCTCAGCGCAGTTGCTCTTCCTCTGGGCGGTGGGCTCCGCGATCGGCCCGCTGGTCTCCGCCGCCTTCATGCAGGCCGTCGGCCCCAACGGGCTTCTGGCCTATCTCGGCGGCCTCTCGGCGGCGGCGGCGGGCTATCTCGCCTTCCGCCTCAGGCGCAACCCGCCCTCCGCCAATCCGTTCGGCGAGCGCAAGCCGGCGCCACCGACCATCCCTGATGTCTCGCCCTCGGGGCGGCGGAGCCACGCCGAAGGGAAATAGGTTCTCGCCTATTTTCCGACCGCGTGGCGGCTCGGCTTGGCCTTGAGCTTCAGCTCTTCCAGGTCCTGCCGCTCGCGCGGCGTGTTCCGCATGAGCTGGTCCTTGCCGGGCCCGTACTGAACCGGCTGGTCGGTATCGACGCCGTACCAGGCTGCCGCGCGCAGCACGAAGGACGGATCGGCCAGATGCGGGCGCCCGAGTGCGACGAGATCGGCGCGGCCGGCGGCGATGATCGTATTCACCTGATCGGCCGTCGTGATGTTGCCGACGCACATGGTCGCAACCTCGGCCTCGTTGCGGATGCGGTCCGAGAACGGCGTCTGGAACATCCGGCCATAGACCGGGCGCGATTCCCTTGCGGTCTGCCCGGTCGAGACGTCGACGAGGTCGCAGCCCTCGGCGGCGAAAGCCTCCGCGATGGCGACGGAATCCGCCGCCGAAAGGCCGCCCTCGGCCCAGTCGGTTGCGGAGATGCGCACCGACATCGGCTTCTCGCGCGGCCAGACCTCGCGCAGCGCCCGGAAGACCTCCAGCGGATAGCGCAGGCGGTTCTCGACCGAGCCACCGTATGCGTCCGTGCGCCTGTTGGTCAGCGGCGAGAGGAAGCTCGCCAGCAGATAGCCATGGGCGCAGTGCAGCTCCAGCATGTCGAAGCCGGCGCGCTCACCGCGCTCGGCGGCGGCGACGAATTCGGCCGTGACCCGGTCCATGTCGGCGCGGGTCATCTCGCGCGGCACCTGGCTTTCCGGATAATAGGGCAACGGCGAGGCCGAGATGATCGGCCAGGCGCCCTCCGGCAATGGCCGGTCCATGCCCTCCCACATCAGCTTGGTCGCGCCTTTGCGGCCGGCATGGCCGAGCTGGAGGCAAATCTTCGCAGCGGAATTCGCATGGACGAAAGCGGTGATGCGCTTCCAGGCGGCTTCCTGCGCGTCGTTCCACAGGCCGGTGCAGCCGGGGGTGATGCGGGCGTCGGGCGCGACGCAGGTCATCTCGGTGAAGATCAGGCCGGGGCCGCCGATCGCGCGCGAGCCGTAATGCATCAGGTGCCAGTCGCCCGGCAGGCCGTTATCAGCCGAATACTGGCACATCGGCGAGAGCGTCATGCGGTTCTCGACGCGCATCTCGCGCAGCTTGAAGGGCTGGAAGGCGGGTGGCACGGGCGAGCCGTCCTTGCGCCGCTTCGCCAGATCGCCGAGGCCATCGGCGACGAGCCTGTCGACGGCTTCGACCATCTCCGGGGCGCGCAGGGCCAGATTGTCGTAGGTGATCGCCTTGGAGCGCGTCATCAGGCCGAAGGCGAAGCGCAGGGGCTCGAAATCCCAGAAGCGCTTCAGTTCCTCGAACCAGACCAGCGAGACATCCGCCGCATGCTGGGTCTTCTCGACCTCCTCGCGGCGCTGCGTCTCGAACAGCTTCAGGCCGGCCGCGACATCGAGCTTCGCCTGCCCCATCGCCTTGTGCAGGGCGATGGCGTCCTCCATCGCGAGCTTGGTGCCGGAGCCGATTGAGAAATGCGCAGTCGCCTTGGCATCGCCGATCAGCACGACGTTCTCGACCACCCAATGGCGGCAGCGGATCATCGGGAAATTGCGCCAGAGCGAGCGGTTGGTGATCAGCCTGTGGCCCTGCAATTCCTCGGCGAAGACGCCTTCAAGGAAGACGGCCGACTGCGCCTCGTCCATGGCCCCGAGGCCCGCCTTCGCGAAGGTCTCGGGGTCGGTTTCCAGCACCCAGGTCGAGCGGCCGGCCTCGTACTGATAACAATGGGCGATGAAGACGCCGTGCTCCGTCTCCTTGAAGAAGAAGGTGAAGGCGTCGAAGGGGCGGGTCGAGCCCATCCAGGTGAAATGGTTCGGGCGCAGGTCGGTCTGCGGCTGGAAGCGCTCGCGCCAGTTCTCGCGGATGCGGCTGTTGATGCCGTCGGCGCCGACGACGAGGTCGTAATCGCGCTTCAGCGTCTCGGCATCGGCGACCTCGCTGCCGAAATGCAGGTTGACGCCGAGTTCGCGCGCCCTCGCCTGGACCAGCATCAGCAGCGAACGGCGCGAACAGCCGCAGAAGCCGTTGCCGGGCACGCGATAGCTGTCGCCCTTGAAGTGAATCTCGATATCGTCCCAGTAGGCGAAGTTGTCGCGGATCGCGGCATAGCTCTCGGCATCCGCCGCCCGGAAGGTGTCGAGCGTCTGGTCGGAGAACACGACGCCGAAGCCGAACGTATCGTCGGGCTGGTTGCGCTCGAAGACATCGACCGTCAGCTCCGGCCAGTCCCGCTTCATCAGCAGCGCGAAATAGAGCCCCGCCGGCCCTCCACCCACGACCGCGATACGCATCGACGCCTCCATCAGGGAGCCGGCCGACCCGGCTTGCGAAATTATTTTAAGCCTAAAATGTTTTTAAGCTCAAGAGGCTTCTGCAGCCTCTCACGCAAGGGAGCAAACGCGGGATATCGCGAACTGCCGCGTAGGTAGCCATTTTGCGTTGCGGAATGCCTGCGCCGCGCCACTGTCATCAGGCCGCTTGCAAATTCCTTCAGACTTAAAATATATTCGCATTCGGAGGTCGAACGGCCATGACACTGCAGGGACAGCGTGCACTGGTAACGGGTGGCGGACGCGGCCTCGGCCGGGCCATCGCCGCCGCGCTGACGGCGGCCGGAGCCCGGGTCAGCATCCTCGGACGCGACGAAGCGACCTTGCAGGAAGCCGTCGCGGCCGGCGTCGCCGCCGACTGCGCGGCCTGTGACGTGCGCGAAGAAGCATCGGTTTCCGCCGCTCTGGATCGGCTCTCCCGCGAGCCCGCCTTCGACATCGCGATCGCCAATGCCGGCGCGGTCGAAACCGGGCCGTTCATGCGCAGCGACAACGAACGCTTCCGCCGCATGCTCGACATCAACCTGATCGGCACGGTGAACCTGTTCCATGCCGCATTGCCGGCGATGCTGGAGCGCCGTCGCGGGCGGTTGATCGCCATCGCCTCGACCGCCGGGCATCGCGGCTACCCCTATGTCAGCGCCTATACGGCCGCGAAGCACGCCGTGGTCGGGCTGGTGAAGTCGCTGGCGCTGGAGACGGCGCACTCCGGCATCACTGTCAACGCCGTCTGCCCGGGCTATGCCGATACCGACATGGCGACCGCCAGCATCGACAATGTCGCAGCCAAGACCGGCAAGAGCCGCGAGGACGCGCTGGCGGCGATGATCAAGGACAATCCGCAGGGGCGGCTGATCGCGCCGGAAGAGGTCGCGGCTGCCGTGCTCTATCTCTGCGGGCCCGGAAGCGATGCCGTTACCGGCCAGTCGCTGCTCGTCAATGGCGGGGAGTTCTGAGATGGAGACGCCCTCCTCTTCCCTGATCCTCGACCGCGAGACCAAGGCCAGCGAGCGCCCCGGCGACCACAAGGACGAGCTTCGCCTCTGGCTGCGGATGCTGACCTGCTCGACCCTGATCGAGACCGAGATCCGCAACCGCCTGCGCGAGGAATTCAAGACGACGCTGCCGCGCTTCGACCTGATGGCGCAGCTCGACAAGAGCGTGGTCGGCATGACCGTGGGCGAGGTCTCGCAGCGCCTGATGGTCTCGAACGGCAACGTCACCGCGGTCGTGGCCGGGCTCGTGACCGACGGACTCGTCGACAAGCGCTCGGCCCCGCAGGACCGGCGCGTGCAGATTCTCACGCTGACGGCACAGGGCCGCAAGGCGTTCAAGCTCATGGCGGAGCGCCATGAGGACTGGATCGCCGAACTGTTCGCCGGGCTCGACCAGCCCGCCATCGCGCAGCTTTTCCGGCTGCTCGGAGAGACCAAGACCTCGCTGCATCGCGCCATCGCGGGGCGGGCCGACGAGGCTGCCAAGGGAGACGCCTGATGGCCCAGATCGCCAATGCCACGACCCTGCCGCTCGCGGGTTTCAAGCCGGAGCATTTCAGCCTTTCAGTCTCCGGCAAGGTCGCCACCGTGACGCTGAACCGGCCTGAGAAAAAGAATCCGCTCACCTTCGCAAGTTACCGCGAACTCACGGATTTCTTCCTCGCCGCGCAGAAGGAAGAGGGCGTCAAGGCGATCGTCGTCACCGGCGCCGGCGGCAATTTCTCCTCGGGCGGCGATGTCCTCGAAATCATCGGGCCGTTGGTCGCGATGGAGACCAAGGACCTGCTCAAGTTCACCCGGATGACCGGGGAGCTGGTCAAGGCGATGCGCGCCTGCCCGCAGCCGATCGTCGCCGCGATCGACGGCGTCTGCGCCGGCGCCGGTGCGATCGTCGCCATGGCCTCCGACCTCAGGCTCGGCACAGCCGGAGCCAAGATCGCGTTCCTGTTCAACCGCGTCGGGCTTGCCGGCTGCGACATGGGCGCCTGCGCGATGCTGCCGCGTATCATCGGCCAGGGCCGCGCCGCCGAATTGCTCTATACCGGCCGCGTACTCAGGGGCGAGGAAGCCGAGCGCTGGGGCTTCCTCAACCGCATCTGCACGCCAGACGCCGTGCTGACCGAAGCGCAGACGCTCGCTGCCGAATTGGCCGATGGACCGACCTTCGCCAATGCCATGACCAAGCGCATGCTCGAAATGGAATGGGCGATGTCGGTCGAGAGCGCGATCGAAGCCGAGGCCGTGGCGCAGGCGCTCTGCATGCAGACCGAGGACTTTTCCCGCGCCTATCACGCCTTCGCAAACAAGCAGAAGCCGATTTTCGAGGGCAACTGAGATGGGCAGCACTTCTCCCCTCGGCCTCGATATCCTCGGCGACACGCTGGACTGGCCGTTCTTTGGGGAGAGCCATCGCGCTTTCGCCGCCGAATTGTCCGGCTGGGCCGATTCCTATCTTGCCGACCTGCCGCATGACGATGTCGACGAGGCCTGCCGGGCGCGCGTTGCAGCGTTGGGCGCCGCGGGCTTCCTGAAGGCTGCCGTGCCGGCCGCCTATGGTGGATTGTCCGACAAGCTCGATGTCCGCACGCTCTGCCTCGCTCGCGAGATTCTGGCGGCGCATGACGGGCTCGCCGATTTCGCTTTCGCCATGCAGGGGCTCGGCACCGGCTCGATCTCGATCGCCGGCTCCGAGGCGATGAAGCGGCGCATCCTGCCGGATGTCGCGGCCGGCACGCGCATCGCCGCCTTCGCCCTCTCCGAGAAGGAAGCCGGCTCCGACGTCGCCGCGATGGCGACGACCGCGACGCCGGATGGCGCATCCCATGTCCGCATCGACGGCGAGAAAAGCTGGATCTCCAACGGCGGCATCGCCAACCACTACGTCGTCTTCGTCCGCACCGGCGAGGCGCCCGGCGCCCGTGGTCTCTCGGCCTTCCTGGTCGAGGCCGATACACCCGGTCTGACCATCACCGAGCGGATCGACGTGATCGCGCCGCATCCGCTGGCCACCTTGCGTTTCGAAGGCTGCCGCGTACCGCTTGAGCACCGCATCGGCGGGCCGGGCGACGGCTTCAAGGTCGCGATGGCGACGCTCGACATCTTCCGTTCGACAGTCGGCGCCGCCGCGCTCGGCTTCGCAAGGCGAGCGCTGCACGAGACGCTGACCCATGCCAATGGCCGCAAGCTCTTCGGCGGCACGCTCGGCGACCTCCAGCTTTCGCAGGCGGCGATCGCCGAGAGCGCGGCTGAAGTCGATGCCGCCGCCCTCCTCGTCTACCGCGCCGCCTGGACCAAGGACCGCGGCGCGGCCCGCGTCACCCGCGAGGCGGCGCTGGCCAAACTCGTCGCGACCGAGAACGCCCAACGCGTGATCGACCGGGCTGTCCAGATCCATGGCGGCCTCGGCGTCACCAAGGGCGTCAAGGTGGAGGAACTCTACAGGGAGATCAGGGCGCTGCGCATCTATGAGGGCGCCTCGGAGGTCCAGAAGGTCGTGATCGCGCGCGACCTCCTGAAAGCACAGGCCGGAAGAACAGATCGTTAGAGACGGATTCACCGATCAGGCCGAGGGGACCTGATCGAGTCCGGCTCTTGCAGGGGAACGCAATGACAGCAACCGGATTCGCGAGATCGGGGCACCAAGACAGCTTCGCGCGGGACAACCTGCCGCCGCGCGAAAGCTGGCCCGATCTGAGAGTGGAAGAGGCAGGGCTCGCCTATGCCGAGCGGCTAAACTGCGTCGCGGAACTGCTCGACAGGCATATCGCCGAGGGGCGTGGCGGGCGCACGGCGGTGATCGCGAGCGATCTGCACTGGAGCTATGCCGATCTCACTAAGGTGGTGAACCGCATCGCCAATGTGCTGACGCGCGATCTCGGCATGGCCAGCGGCAACCGCGTGCTGCTGCGCGCCGGCAATACGCCGATGATGGTCGCGGCCTATCTCGCCGTGATCAAGGCCGGCGGCGTCGCCGTCGCAACCATGCCGATGCTGCGGGCGGGCGAGCTCGCCTATCCCTTGCGCAAGGCCAGGATTACGCTCGCGCTCTGCGACCACCGCCTCACCGCCGAGCTGGAGACCGCCAGGGGACAGGTGCCCGAGCTTGCCCGCATCGTCGCCTTCGGCAGCGCCGGCAGCGAACTCGAAGCGCTGATGGCGCAATCGGGCTATGAGGCGTTCGAAGCCGTCGACACGGCGCGCGACGATGTCTGCCTGATCGCCTTCACCTCCGGCACCACTGGCGAGCCCAAGGGCACGATGCATTTCCACCAGGACATGCTGGCGATCTGCGACTGCTATGGCGCGCGCGTGCTGAAGGCCTCGCCCGACGACCGTTTCACCGGCTCGCCGCCATTGGCCTTCACCTTCGGGCTCGGCGGGCTCGTGCTCTTCCCGATGCGGATCGGCGCCGCGATGGTGCTGCCCGAGAAAGCCGGCCCGGCCGACCTGATCGACGCGGTCGAGCAGCACAAGGTCAGCGTCGTCTTCACGGCCCCGACCGCCTATCGCGCCATCCTCGACAAGCTCGACGGACGCGATATCTCCTCGCTCCGCATCTGCGTCTCGGCCGGCGAAGCCTTGCCCAAGGCGACCTTCGACGCCTGGCAGGCCCGGACCGGCATGCCGCTGCTCGACGGCATCGGCGCGACTGAGATGCTCCACATCTTCATCGGTGCGCCGCGCGAGGCGATCCGGCCGGGCTCGACCGGGATTCCGGTGCCCGGCTACGAGGCCAAGATCGTCGATGCCGAAGGGTGCGACGTGGCGGACGGCACACCGGGCCGGCTTGCCGTGCGCGGTCCGACCGGCTGCCGCTATCTCGCCGATCCGCGACAGGCGGTCTATGTCCTGAACGGCTGGAACATCACCGGCGACACCTATCTGCGCGATGCGGACGGCTATTTCTGGTATCAGGCCCGTTCCGACGACATGATCATTTCCGCCGGCTACAATATCGCAGGTCCGGAAGTGGAGGCCTGCCTGCTCAGCCATGAGGTCGTGGCCGAGTGCGGCGTGGTCGGCGCGCCCTGCCCCGAGCGCGGCCAGATCGTGAAGGCCTATATCGTGCTGCGTGAAGGCATCACGGGCGACGCGGCGCTGGTCAAGCTCTTGCAGGAGCATGTGAAGGCCAGCATCGCGCCCTATAAGTATCCGCGTGCCATCGCATTCGTCCCGGCCCTGCCGAAGACGGCGACCGGCAAGCTGCAACGCTTCGCGCTGCGCCAGCTGGCGCAAGGCGAGAGCTGATTTTCCGTCCAACAGAGCCTGAACGGCCGAAACCGAGGCGATACGCCATGTCCGATCTTCCGCAATCCCGCGCCATCCTGCCCGAAGGCTGGCCGCAGCCGCGCGGCTATGCCAACGGCATGGTGGCGGAAGGCCGCGTGCTGGTCACCGGCGGCCTCGTCGGCTGGGATGCCGAGGGCGTCTTTGCCGAGGGATTCATCGGCCAGCTGCGCCAGACCTTCCTCAACATCAAGGCGGTGGTCGAGGCCGGCGGCGGGCGCGTCGAGGATATCGTGCGCCTGACCTGGTATGTCACGGATATCGCGACCTATCGCGCCAGCCTCAAGGAAATGGGGCCGGCCTATCGCGAGGTCTTCGGCCGGCATTTCCCGGCGATGGCGGTGGTTGCCGTCACCGCGCTGGTCGAGCCGGAAGCGCTGCTGGAGATCGAGGCGACAGCGGTGGTGGGGGCTTAGCCCCCGCCCTCAAATCCCCGCGCCATCCTGCAAGATGCCTGTCGGCGCCTTCCGCCAGAGCCGCATATGCAGCGCCCGCAAACCGGGACGCAGCAGGATGTCGCCGAAAGCGAGCGCCAGGGACGCCGCCGCATTGGCCGTCAGCGCGAAGGCCGCCGCGAACAGCCCCGCCGTGCTCAGGACGCGCCAGCTCACGCCCGCAAGCCAGGCTCTGCGATCCGGCGTACCCGGCCGCCCGACGATGCGGACGACGCCGCGCTTCGTCCGGGCCAGCGCCCCGCCATCGCCCACGGCCTGCTGGACGGCTCCCTCACCCGGCTCGACGAAGCCGAAGGCCACCGTCTCGTTGCTGATCCGGTCGATCAGGATGAAGCCGCCAAGCTCGTGGCTTCTCGCATAGGGCAAGGAGACCAGTGGCCGGTCGAGCCGGAGCGTGACGAGGCCGATGCCGTTCATGCCCAGGCTCTGCGCCGGCAGCGGCTGGAAACCCTCGATGTCGATGCTGTGATGCAGCGCCTCGACCGAGGCATTGGCGCTTTGCGTCGCGAGCTTCACCAGGAACTGGCCGCCTTCGAGCATGGCGCGCTCGCCGGTCCAGAGCAGGCGCGCCTTGAGACCACGGCTCACCGGAAGCGCCGAGCCCGCTGCAGCGATGACGTCGCCGCGCGAAATGTCGATATCGTCCTCCAGCATCACCGTCGCGGCCTGCCCGGCGGCGATCTGGCTGGCCTCGCCAGCCGCGCCGATCAGCCTTGCGATGCGGCTGGTGCGGCCGGACGGCAATGCGACGACGGGATCGCCGACGCGGGCGCGCCCGGCGACAGCCGCACCGGCATAGCCGCGGAAGTCGAGATCGGGCCGGTTGACCCATTGCACAGGCAAAATGAAGCCCTCATCGGCCGGCACAGCGTGGGTGATCGCGACGCCTTCGAGATAGGGCAGCAGCGCCGGGCCGTAATACCAGGGCATCAGCGCGGAAGGCCGCATGACGTTCTCGCCGTCGCGGGCCGAAACCGGGATGAAGCGGATCGAGGCGAAGCCGAGGCTCTGCACCGCCGCGCGGTACTCGGCCGCGATCTTTTCGAAGACGGCCGCGTCATAGCCGACGAGGTCCATCTTGTTGATGGCGACCACGACATGGCGGACGCCAACCAGCGAGACGATGAAGGAATGGCGGCGCGTCTGCGGCAGTAGACCTTTACGCGCATCGACCAGGATGATCGCGAGATCGGCCGTGGAGGCGCCCGTCGCCATATTGCGGGTGTACTGCTCGTGGCCGGGCGTGTCGGCGACGATGAAGCTGCGCGTCTGCGTCGCGAAATAGCGATAGGCGACATCGATGGTGATGCCCTGCTCGCGCTCGGCCGAGAGGCCGTCGACCAGCAACGCGAAATCCGGCGCCTCGCCCTGCGTGCCGAACTTGCGGGAATCGCTGTCGAGCGCGCTGAGCTGGTCGTCGAAGACCGCGCCGGCCTCGTAGAGCATGCGGCCGATCAAGGTCGACTTGCCGTCATCGACCGAGCCGCAGGTGATGAAGCGCAGGAGCGAATGCTGGCCGGATTCGGAGGCGGCCGGCGTATCGTTGGCCGGAAGCGGGGTCTGCGGCGGCTTCGGTGTTTTCTTCTTGGCGAGCGCGAAGCCCATCAGAAATAGCCTTCCTGCTTCTTCTGCTCCATCGAGCCGGAGCCGTCATGGTCGATGACGCGGCCTTGCCGTTCGGAGGATCGCGACGAGCGCATCTCGGCGATGATGTCGGTGAGGTTCGCCGCCTCGCTCTCGACGGCGCCGGTCAGCGGGTAGCAACCCAGCGTGCGGAAGCGGACCATGCGGGTCTCGACCGTCTCGCCGGGGAGGAGTTCCATGCGCTCGTCGTCGCGCATGATCCAGGCGCCGTCGCGCCAGACCACCGGGCGCGGTGCCGCGAAATAAAGCGGCACGACCGGGATGTTCTCCAGCGCGATGTAGTCCCAGACGTCGCGCTCGGTCCAATTCGAGAGCGGAAACACCCGAAAGCTCTCGCCGCGGTGCTTGCGGGTGTTGAAGAGCTGCCAGGGCTCGGGGCGCTGGTTCTTCGGGTCCCAACGATGTTCAGGCGAGCGCAGCGAGAAGACGCGCTCCTTGGCCCGGCTCTTCTCCTCGTCGCGGCGAGCACCGCCGAAGGCCGCATCGAACCTGTGGAGGTCGAGCGCCTGCTTCAACCCTTGCGTCTTCATCACGTCGGTATGGACGCGCGAGCCGGAGGCGAAGGGGCTGATCCCGGCCTCGACGCCCTCGCGGTTGATATGGACGATCAGGTCGAGCCCGAGCCGCTTCGCCGTCTCGTCGCGGAAGGCGATCATCTCGCGGAACTTCCAGGTGGTATCGACATGGAGCAGCGGGAAAGGCGGCTTGGCGGGATAGAACGCCTTCATCACGAGATGCAGCAGGACGGCGGAATCCTTGCCGATCGAATAGAGCAGCACCGGTTTGTCGCAGGTCGCCACGACCTCGCGGATGATGAAGATCGCCTCCGCCTCGAGCTTCTGGAGATGGCTGAGCTGAATCATTGGCGCACCTCCACCGTCGCAGCCTGGACGCGCGCCAGCTTCCCGTCCTGCCCGACATGCAGGCCGCATTCCTTCGCCGCGTCGTCCTCCCACCACCAGCGCCCGGCCCTCTCGGGCTCGCCGGGGCGGATGGCGCGGGTGCAGGGCTGGCAGCCGATCGAGACGAAACCCTGCGCGTGCAGCGGGTTGAGCGGCACGGCGTTCTCCTGCGCGAAGGCGAACGCGCGCTCATGCGTCCAGTCGACCAACGGGCTCGCCTTGACGAGGCCACGGGCCGCATCGGCCTCCGCCAGCTTCACGCCGCCCCGCGCGGCCGACTGATCGGCGCGCAGGCCGGTCAGCCAGATGGAGGCACCGGCGAGTGCCCGGCCGAGCGGCTCGACCTTGCGGATGTCGCAGCAGGATTTACGGGCATCGCGCGAGGCATAGAAGCCGTTGATGCCGTTCTGGCGAACATGGAGCTCAAGCGTGTCATGGCGCGGGTAATACGGGCGGATCAGGATGCCGTAGCGCTCCTCGGTCTCCTGCCAGAGGGCGTAAACTTCGGGAAAGAGCCGGCCGGTATCGAGCGTGGCGAAGGTGACCGGCAGCTTGGCCGTCGCGATGAAATGGGTGAGGACCTGGTCTTCGAGGCCGAAGGAGGTGGTGAAGACCACCCGCCCGTTCGCTTCCGCGACGATGCCCGCGAGACGCCCGGCAACGTCCGCCTTGCCGAACGCCGCATCGAGCGCGGCCGCGCGACGCGCCAACAGCGCCTCTGCGGGCGTTGTCGTCGTGGGTTCGTCCGAGCCGAAGCCGTTCGCCATGGTCGTGGCCGCCTGTTCGGTAAATCGAACGAACCACTTATACCCATGGCGGCAAAGGTTCAATTTACAACAGATAGCGTGTTTTTTCTTATTTCACTTCCATTGGAGAAGTTTGTTTTGATGGACGATGATGACCGTCCCCTGGAGGGAGGCTTCGCCCTTGCCTTCTCCTCTCCGTCATCCCGGACAAGCCGCGCAGCGGCGCCGATCCGGGATCCATGCCGGAGCCTCACCGAGAGAGGTTCCGGCATGGATCCCGGGTCTCCCTTCGGTCGCCCGGGATGACCCGCGCGGGGTGGAAAGGACGAGGCGAAACGCCTGCCGTTCAATGGAAATCCCGCGATTTCGGGAGGATGCGGACATTGCGCGGATGGCGGTGGCGCGGCAGCGGCGGGTTCTTGAGTTCGTCGATCGGCATCGGCACCTCGGCGCGATGCGTGTCCGAGAGCGAGAGCAGATCGATCGAGCGATCGGCGATGCGCTGGGCCATGAGATGGGTGACGCCCTCGACGCTTTTCTGCACCCTGCCCTCGACCAGCATCAACCGCGCGCCCATGACTTCGCGGCGGAAACGCTCGAACAGGCGCGCCCAGATCACGACATTGGTGATGCCCGTCTCGTCCTCCAGCGTCACGAAGATGGCGTTGCCCTTGCCCGGCCGCTGGCGCACCAGCACGATACCCGCCGTGCGGACGAAGGCGGCATCGGGCTTCGCCTCGGTTTCCGCGCAGCTCAGCACGCCCTCGCGCCGGAAGCGCGGGCGCAGGAGCTGCATCGGGTGCCCCTTCAGCGAGAGCCGGACGGTCTGATAGTCGGCGACGATATGCTCGGCCAGCGGCATGAGCGGCAGCGCCATGCTGCGTTCCGAGCCCAGTTCACGGGCCTGCGCGGCCTGGAACAGCGGCAGAGCGGGATCGTCCGGCAGGCGGCGCACGGCCCAGAGCGCCTCGCGGCGATCCAGCCCGAGCGAGCGGAAGGCATCGGCATCGGCGAGCAGGCGCATGGCGCGAGCGGGAAGAGCAGCGCGCCGCATCAGTTCCTCGACATCGCGATAGGGGCCGCCCGTCTCGCGCTCCCCGGCGATGGCCTCACCCCACTCATCCTTGAAGCCGTCGATCTGACGGAAGCCCAGGCGCAATGCGAAGGGATCTGTCCCGCCCTCCACGCGCGGCCGGTCGCGATAAGAACTTGATTCCGAAACGGGCTCCAAGCTGTTGTCCAGGCAGCTGGAATTGACATCGGCCGGCCTCGCCTCGACGCCGCCGTTCTCCTCCGCCTCCCGCACGATCTGGGCCGGGGCATAGAAGCCCATCGGCTGGGAATTCAGCAATGCGGCAGCGAAGGCGGCCGGATAGTGCTTCTTCAGGAAAGAGGAGATGTAGACCAGCTTGGCGAAGGAAGCCGCGTGGCTTTCCGGGAAGCCATAGCTGCCGAAGCCCTTGATCTGCTCGAAACAGCGCTGAGCGAAATCCCGCTCATAGCCGCGCTCCACCATGCGCTCGACCATCATGTCCTGGAAATGATGGATGGTGCCAACATTGCGAAAGGTCGCCATCGCCCGGCGGAGGCCGTTGGCCTCGGGCTCCGTGAATTTGGCAGCGACCATGGCCAAACGCATGGCCTGTTCTTGAAAGAGTGGAACACCAAAGGTCTTTCTCAGTACTTCATAAAGTTCGTCAGGCGGCCCGTGCTCCGATGATGGCGAAGGGTAAGTCACCTCCTCGATCCCGGCCCGCCGCTTCAGATAGGGATGAACCATGTTGCCCTGGATCGGACCGGGGCGGACGATCGCGACCTGGATGACGAGATCGTAGAACTCCCGCGGCCTGAGCCGCGGCAGCATGTTCATCTGGGCGCGGCTCTCGACTTGGAAGACGCCGAGCGACTTGCCCTCGCAGAGCATGTCGTAGGTCGCCTTGTCGCCATCCTTGAGGTCGGCGAGCGCGTAATCCCTTCCCCCGTTCTCCCTGATCAGGTCGAACGCCTTGCGGATGCAGGTCAGCATGCCGAGCGCCAGCACATCGACCTTCATCAACTGCAATGCGTCGATGTCGTCGCGGTCCCATTCGATGAAGGTGCGGTCGTCCATCGCGGCGTTGCCGATCGGGACGGTCTCGTCGAGGCGCCCGCGCGACAGGACGAAACCGCCGACATGCTGCGAGAGATGGCGCGGATAGCCCAATAACCGGGTGGCGAAGCCGACAGCGCGGCGGATCGTCGGATTGGTCGGGTCGAGCCCGGCCTGGCGGACGCGGGCATCGCCGATCTCGCTGCCCCAGCTGCCCCAATTGGTATCGGCGATGCGGGCGGTGACGTCCTCGGTCAGGCCCAGCACCTTGCCGGCCTCGCGGATGGCGCTGCGTGGCCGGTAATGGATCACGGTCGCGGCGATGCCGGCGCGTTCGCGGCCGTAGAACTCATAGATCCACTGGATCACCTCCTCGCGCCGCTCATGCTCGAAATCGACGTCGATATCGGGCGGCTCCTTGCGCTCGGTCGAGATGAAGCGCTCGAACAGCACGTCATTCTCGTTGGGATCGACGGCGGTGATGCCGAGCACGTAGCAGACGGCGGAATTGGCTGCGGAGCCGCGGCCCTGGCAAAGGATGCCCTTGCTCTCGGCGAATTCGACGATCTGGCGGATGGTCAGGAAATAGCGGGCATATTCGAGCCTCCCGATCAGATCGAGCTCCTTCGCCAGCAGTTTCTCGACCTTCTCCGGCACGCCGTCGGGATAGCGGATCAGGCAGCAGCGCCGAACCAGTTCCACCAGCCAGTCCTGATCATTCCAGCCGGGCGGGATCGGCTCGTCGGGGTATTCGTATTTGAGTTGGCCGAGATCGAACTCGACGCGGGAGAACAGGGCTTGCGTCTCGGCGATGGCCTCGGGCGCATCGCGGAATAGACGCGCCATCTCCTGCGGCAGCTTGAGATGGCGCTCGGCATTGGATTCGAGCAGGCGCCCGGCCCGCTCGATGGTGGTGCCCTCGCGGATGCAGGTCAGCACGTCCTGCAGGTCGCGCTGGGCGATGGAATCGTAGAGCGCGTCATTGGTCGCGATCAGCGGCGTGCGGGTCGCGGCGGCGATATTCTTGAGGCGCGCGAGGCGGCGGCGATCGTCGCCGCGCCGGTGCATGCTGGCGGCAAGCCAGACCGCGCCGGGCGCGGCCTCGTCGAGCCGGGCGAGCAGCGCGGGCAGGCCCTCAAGGCTGCGCGCGGGCATCAGGATCAGCAGCAGGTCGCGCGCGTCGTTCAGGAGGTCGTCGAGGACGAGCCGGCATTCGCCCTTCTTCACGCCATCCTTCAGGTTGCCATGGCTGAGCAGGCGGCAGAGCCGACCCCAGCCAGCCCGATTGGCGGGATAGACGACGATATCGGGCGTGCCGTCGGCGAAGACGAGGCGGGTGCCGGTCGCGAGCTTGAAACGCTCCACCTTCGCCTTCATCTGCGCGGGCGTGAAAGGCAGGGCGGCGAATTCAGGGTTCTCGGCCCAGTAATATTCGCCGGGGCTGCCACCCTCCCTGACCTTGTCGGGCGCCGGCAGACCGTCCTCGCGCAGCTGCTTCAACGCGGCCCAGGCGCGCACGACGCCCGCCACCGTGTTGCGGTCGGCGATGCCGATGCCGGAATAGCCGAGCAGCAGCGCGGTCAGCACCATATGCGGCCCCGGCGAGGCGCCGCGCAGGAAGGAAAAATGCGAGGCGGCAACGGGTTCGGCGAAGGTATTCGCAATCTGATTCATGCGAAGAGCCCGTGCAGGAACCAGCGTGGCGGGGCGCTGTCGGCCTCGTAGAAGCCGATGCGGTAAAGCCAGAAGCGGCGGCCTTCGGCATCCTCGACGCGGTAGTAGTCGCGCATCGGCTCGTCCGAGCCGTCGCGCCACCATTCGGGGGCGATACGCTCGGGGCCTTCGGCACGGGCGACGTCATGGATGAGGCGGCGCCAGCGAAAGCGGATCGGCGGACCGTCCGGTACTTCCGCAATGGCCTCGACCGGCTGGGGCGGCTCGAAGAGCTGGAGCGGACGGGCCGGCGGCTCCTCGGGCTCGGGCGCCGACCATGCCGCCTCCGGCAATGGCGCCGCGGCCGAGAGCGCCTTGGCGGCGCGAACGGGGTGATGGGTGTCCTGCGCCGCGAAGCGCAGCACCCGGTCGCGGCCGAAGCGGGTGACGAGCCGGTCGACGAGATCGGCCACCGCCTCCTCCTCGACCGCGCGGCCGTCGAGGCTGTGCTGGGGCGTGTCGAGCGGCTCGCAAAGCGGCACGGCAAGCTTGATCGCATCGAAGCCGAAGCCGGGATCGAGCGGGTCGGACAGGGTCTCGACGCGCTCGCGATAGAGCCGAAGCAACGCCTTGGCATCGCGCGACGGGCGGCCAGTCTCGATGGCGAGACGGCGCACGGCGCCATCGCTGCGGAAGAAGCCGAGTTCGAAGACGCGCCCGCCCTCGCCACGCGCTTCCAGCACCCGCGCGGCCTCCCCGATCAGCCTGACGACCACGGCCTCGAGGCTTGCGGTATCGGCGAAAGGCTCGGCGAAATGGCGCTCGACCACGCAATCGGGCGGCGGGCGCAACGGCGTGATGCGACGATCCTCATGGCCGAGGATGCGCCGGAGCTTCGTTGCCAGTTCTTCGCCGAAGCGGGCGGAGAGGGTTTCGGACGGCCGCTCCGCGAGATGATCGAGCATCTTGAGACCGGCGCGGGAGAGCGCGATCACGGTCTCGGCGTCGGTATCGAGCGCGGCGGTCGGCAGCGGGCGGAGCCACCTCTCCTCCTGCCCCGGCGGGATGATGCCGCCACGGCCATGACGGGCGCTGGCGCGGGCCGCATCGGGTGTGCCGGCGATGGCGGCCTTGAGCTGAAGGCCGCCACGCTGCATGGCCCGCGCCGCCAGCGTGCCGAGCCCGGCCTCGCCGCCGAAAAGGTGGGCGCAGCCGGTGATATCGAGCATCAGGCCATGCGGCTCGTCGAGCGCGACGAGCGGCGTGAAGCGGTCGCAGAAACCGGCGAGCGCTTCGAGGAACTCGCGATCGGCCTGCGGCTGCGCCTCCAGCGCGACGAGATCGGGGATGCGGGCGCGGGCATCGGCCAGCGTCATCCCCCGGGTCAGGCCGAGGGCGACGGCGCGCTGGTCGCAATCGACGAGGCGCAGCGCATTACCCTGCATCTCGGTCAGGACATGCGGCCTCTCAGCCGGCGCGCCGGAGGCCGGAATCGCGCCCGTCCGCCGCAACCTGTCCGTCGCCAGATAGGGGAACCAGAGGGCGAGATAGCGGCGCGGCATGGTCTGTCCGGACGGCTCGATCGAAAAGGCTGCGTTCCGCAAAGCAATGTCGGTCACGGTCCCACTCCACACGCCACTCACGCTCGGCCGCGCCGCCGCGCTGACGCAGCAATCTCAAGGCGAAGGCCGGGGCGCCCGGCGCATTGGCCTCCAGCACCCGCGAGGCGAGCGCCTTCACCTGCCAGCGCGTGCGCGCCGCGCTCGGCGCCTCGGCCGCCGCGACGCGCAGCAGCAGCACCGGCACGCCCGAGGCCTCCGCCGCCAAAGCGAGACGACGACTCGCCGTCAGGTCGAAAGGGCGCGGCTCGCCCCAGGGCTCGATCAGCACGGCGCCGAGCGCAGCACAGCGCGCCGCCTCGGCCCCGGCCCGCAGAACGCCCTCGCCATCGCGCGCCCGCACCAGCAGCAGGCGCGCCGGATCGAGGCCAAGTTCATTCAGCCCCGGCGCATGGAGCCGCCCAGCCTCGGCATCGACGAAATCCTGTCGCGCCCAGAGAATGGTGCGGCCGACGGCCTTCTCTTCCGCCTGCCCCGCCCGCAATGCGAGGCCGAGCGCGAAACCGGTCGCGGCGGCGAGATCGGCCACCTCGGCGGCATAGACCTCATGCAGTGCCGCCCGCGCGAGCCCGCCGTTCAGGACATCGTCCAGAGCGGGCATGCCCAGGCCGATCCGGCCGGCCGCAGCCGGGCCGCTCCGCAGAGCGGCCTCAGTAAAGCTGCGACGCAGGTCGGACAGGGTCGGTGCGGTTTCCGGCATGGGGCACGATAAATGTTCTCTCTTTGTTCTTTTATAGAACGAGCCTTGCCGGAAGGCGAGTCGAGTCTTCCGGCCGTCCCCATGCCCCTGCCAGAGGGTGACGCGGAGCGAAGGCCGTTTGGACATTTCCCAAAGCGCTCCTCAGAGTTTGGCCGCGAGTTAGCATCATGATTTCAAAGAGTATTTGATCGCGGAAAATGCACGGGTCATCCCGGGCGACCGGAGGGAGACCCGGGATCCATGCCTGAACCTTGGTCGGAAGCGCTCCGGAATGGATCCCGGATCGGCGCCGCTTCGCGGCTTGTCCGGAATGACCCGCGCATTTCAGGTCAAAACGCAAACGCCTGAAATGACCGACCTCATTCGCGGCCAGACTCTCGCGATGAGGCGGGTGTTTAAAAGACCTCTCAGCCCTCGCCGCTGACCGCCTGCGCCTTGATCTGCGAGGGCGGGCGGCCGAAGCGCTTGCGGAAACAGCGGTTGAAATAGGAGAGATCACCGAAGCCGACCTCATAGGCCACAGCGCTGATGGTCAGCGCGGCGCCTTCCGCCGTGACCAGCCGGTGCCAGGCGCGGTCGAGCCGGCGTTCCAGCACATAATCGGAGAAGGTCCGGCCCTCCGCCTCGAAGAGCTTCTGCACGACGCGGGCGCTGATGCCGTGCAGGGTCGCGATCATCTCCACGCCGAGTTCGCGCCGCTCCAGCCGCGCCTCGATATCGGCCTTGATCGCGGCAAGGCGGCCGGCCCGCCGGTCTGCCATCGCAGCCGGCGCCGCAGGTTCGCGATCCGACAGGGCGGCTCCGATGAGATCATGGACATGGCCCTTGGCGAGAGCCTGAAGCTCGGTCGAATTCAAGGGCAGCAGGCCGCGCAGCAGCAACGCGCCGTAATGCGCCAGCGCCTGCAAGCCCGGGTTCGAGCGCGGGATGACCTGCATCAGCCCCGCCCCCTCCCCGGCCAGCAGCGGCAACAGGGCGGCGTCGAGTTCGATCACGTCGATGCGGCCCGGCTGGGCGAGAACGAACTCCGTCGGCTGGTCGAGGACGAGCGCCGCCGCTTCGCGAGCCCGCAAGGCAATGCGGCGGTCGCCCTGGCGGATCACGACGCGCGCCTCGGCCGGGCGGATGAGGATGTAGCGCGCGCCCTTCTCACCCCGCTCCGGCTGCCAGATCCAGTGCGAGGCCGGAGCGAAACAGGAGCGCAGGCCGATATCGGGGCGCGTGGTCAGGACGCAGCGCGCGTCGAAAGGCAGGGGCAGATCGGGCGCCGCGGCTTCGCGGGCGACGTTACGGCCGAGGATGCGCCGCGACAGCGTGCTCGCCTCGTCGCGGCCGACATCGGCGGAAACCAGCCAGAACGGCACGAAATTCCGCGCTTCCGGGGCCGCCTCCAGGCCAAGGCGTGTCGCGACAGCCACATCTCCCGTTTTCGACACCGGATTCGTCTCAGTCCTATAGGGCGTTCGCGGAAGTCCAAGCTTAGACCGCAGAAACAACATTACAGCAACAACTGAAATCGCTGATGACACTCATCACACATCGAATCCGCGATGAAATCAAGCTACTTTACTATAATTCTAAAGAACTAATTCTGAAGCAAGACAAGTAATCCACCATCAGAGCGACATCGGTTTCCTGCCCAAGACATGAGCAGAACCGCTGCCGGCGCCGCCAGGTAGAACCATGACCAGATCGATCAGCCTCGCCACCAGCCTCGTGGCCCTCCTCGCCTCCTCGATGGCGGTGGCGCAGGTTTCGCCACAGTCCGGAAGCCGCGCGGCAGCGCCGGGCCGCGCCGCGTCCGCACCGACGACGATCGATCTCGACACGATCACGGTGACCGCCGCCCGCACCGAGCGCAGCACGGCCGAGACGCCGCAATCGGTCCAGGTCATCGACCGGACGGAAATCGAGCAGCAGCTCAAGTTCAGCCCGAATGCCGCGACCGCGCTCGGCAAGCTGGTGCCGGGCTATTCGATGTCGACGCAGACGGTCTCCAGCGCCTCGGAGAATTATCGCGGCCGCGACCTGCTGGTGATGATCGACGGCGTGCCGATGAACACGCCGCTGCGCGACGTCTCGCGCATCCTCTCGCTGATCGACCTCAACACGGTCGAGCGCATCGAGGTCGTCGCCGGCGCCTCCAGCCTCTATGGCGCGGGCGCCACCGGCGGCACGGTCAATTTCATCACGCGGAAGGCGGCCGAGGGCAAGCCGCGCGTCACGGTCAACACCGCGATCCGCGGCTTCACCCAGAATATCGGCCGCTCGCTGGCGCCGGAAACCTCGGTCACGGTCTCCGGCAAGGTACCGGATGGCTTCGACTATCTGTTCTCGGGCCAGATTCGCGGCGCGGGTCGCACCTATGACGGCGCCGGGCGCGAACTCCCCTCGGACGGCCTGCTCGGCCAGGGCGGCGGCGACCGCTACAAGGCCGGCAATCTGCTGGCCAAGCTCGGCTACGACTTTGCCGGCGGCAAGCGCATCGAACTCAATGCCTCCTGGATCGGCTTCGACCAGGACCCGAAATACCTGACCAATTACGCGGCGCCCTTCGCCCGGCCTGACCGGACGCAGCTCTATAACGGCCAGAGCGTGCTGGAGGACACCAAGTCCGTGTCGCTGCGCTATAGCGATCCCGATTTCGCGCTCGGCAAGCTCAGCGTGCTCGGCTACTACAACGATATCAAGAAGCGCTTCAATTATTCGACCTTCTCCTTCCCGTATAATTCGCAGGTCTACTACTCGTTCAACCCGCTCTCGCCGACGAGCCGGGACAACCAGACGACGCTCTATTCGCAGCGTGGTGGCTTGAACCTCACGATCGATACCCCGCTCGACGTGATTCTGCCCGGCGCCAAGCTGACCTGGGGCGGCGACCTGATCCAGGAGAAGACCTGGCAGACCCTGACCAGCGGACAGGACGTCTTCACGCCGCTGAAGCAGACGACGGCCGCCGGCTTCGGCCAGCTGCAGATCCCGATCGGCGAGCGCGTCGTGCTGCGCGGCGGCCTGCGCTACGAGCATTTCTCGCTCTCGGTCAGCGACTATACCCGTCCGGCCGCCTATGCGGCGGTCGCCGCCAACAACCCGCAGGGCTACCAGGCCTTCGTGCTGCCGGCGCTGCGCGTGCTCGGCGGCGATTTCGACTATTCGGCGCTGACCGCCAATCTCGGCGCGACGATCAAGCTGTCCGAGACCAGCGAAATCTTCGGCGGCTTCTCGCAGGGCTTCGCGCTGCCGGATGTCGGCGCCTTCACCCGCCGCGCCGGCATCTCGACGCAATACGCTTGCCCCGTGGCGCTGCCGAGCTGCCTGCCGGCCAACCGCCAGACGATCAGCTATTCGGCGATCGCGCCGAAGGCGCAGATCGTGAACAGCTACGAGCTCGGCATCCGCGGCAGCTATGACCGCTTCAAGGGCTCGCTGACCGGCTTCGTCAGCACCTCCGATGACGGCGTCACCTTCGATTCCGTCACCAACACGATGTCGCAGCAGAAGGAGCGGATCTGGGGCGTCGAGGCGACCGGCGACGTCACCATCACCGACGCCTTCACCATGGGTACGGTCCTGTCCTATCGCGAAGGTCGCTACGACACCGACGGCGACGGCAGGCTCGACAGCAACCTGCCGAACAACCGCATCGGCTCGCCCTGGCGCGGCATGCTCTATGGCAGCTACCGCTTCGTGAACGGCATGCAGTTCCGGGTCGAGGGCGAGGCCTTCTCGGACCGCGACGTCGCGATCGACCTGCGCGGCACGCGCTACAAGCTGAAGGGCGCGGCGACGATGAACCTCGCGCTCACCGCACCGATCTGGGAGGGCGAGGCCTATGTCGCGGTCAACAACCTGTTCGACCGCGCCTACCAGAACCCGACCGCGACCTCGGTGCGCAACCTGCCGAACTATGGCTGGGGCCGCACCGTCACCGTCGGCTTCCGCAAAACCTTCTGAGATAGGATGCCTCAGCCCTCATCCTGAGGAGCCGTGAAACGGCGCCTCGAAGGATGCTCCAGAGCGCACTGGAACATCCTTCGAGACGCGCTCTCCGAGCGCTCCTCAGGATGAGGGCTGAGCTGCCCAAGTCATTTTGGTGAATTTGATGGTCAGCCTCGAGATCGACGCCGACGCGGTGGTGACGCTGCGCTTCATGCCGCCCTATGAGCCGCAGGACGAGCGCGCCTATCTCGACGCGCTCCATCAGGTCGGCCAGCGCGACGAGCCCTATACGCTACTGACGATCTTCGGCGGCGGGCGGGCCCTCTCGCAGGCGGGCGAGCGCGAGCAGGCGCTCTGGTTCAAGGCGACGCGGGACCGGGTCTCGCTCGCCTGCCGCGCCTGCGCGATCGTGCGGCCCGATGCCAGCGAGAAGACCGCGGAAATCTTCCGCCGGCTCTGGCCCTTCCCGATCGTCGCAGAGCGCGAGGAGGCCGTGGGCCGGGCCTTTCTGCTGAGCCACTACAACGGTGCAGCGTCATGAGCAGCGCTATCGAGCCCTCGGGCAGAACCGCCGCGCTTGAACCGAGCCAGCGCTATCGGCTCTTCGCCGTGCTGGGCGGGCTCTATCTGGCGCAGGCGATCCCGTCCTATCTCTTCGTTGCGGCACTGCCGCCGATCATGCGCGAGCTCGGCGTCTCCCGCACCGCCATCGGCATGATGAGCATCCTCCTGCTGCCGCTCGTCCTGAAATTCCTCTGGGCGCCCTGGGTCGATCGCATCCGGCCCTTCGCGCGGGCGCACCGCGCCGGCTGGGTCTTCATCACCCAGAGCCTGACGATCCTTGCCATCCTCGCCCTGATCCTAGTGGGGCCGACTGAGGTCAATGCGATCATCGCGATCGGTTTCGTCGCCTCGCTCCTGATCTCGACGCAGGATATCGCGACCGACGGCTATGCCGCGAAATATCTGCCCGAGGCAGACCGCGCCATCGGCAACGCCATCCAGGGCGGCTCGGTCGCCTTCGGCGTCGTCATCGGCGGCACGCTCGGCCTCGTGCTCTACCATCATATCGGCTGGACCGGGATGCTGGTCACCATCGCCGCGATCTCGCTCCTGCCCCTAATCGCCGCCGCGATGATGCGGGAGGACGATCCCGTGCCCGGCATCGCCCCGGCGCCGCGCCCGTCGATCCGCACCTTCCTGAAGCGCCCCGAGGCCCGCCAGATCCTCTGGATCGCCCTGACCTATCGGGCGAGCGAAGGTCTCGTGAAGGCGATGGAAGGCTCCTATCTCGTCGATGCCGGCATCCCGCTCGACCAGATCGGCTATCTCTCCGGCCTCTCGGCGACGACCGCGGGGCTTGCGGGTTCGGCGATCGCCGCCTGGATGGTGCAGCGGCAGGGGCTCTCCTTCGTGCTCGCCCTGCTCGGCGGCCTGCGGACGATCTGCTTCGCGCTGTTCGCGGCGCATGCGCTCGGCGCCGTGGTCGGGGTCTGGCCCTTGTTCGGCGCCGCCGGCTTCCAGACCCTGATCCGCTACATGGAGATCGTCGCGCTCTATTCGCTGTTCATGGCGGTGACGACCTCGGACCAGCCCGGCACGGATTTCACCATCCTCGCCTGCGCGCAATTGCTGGTCTATCTCGCCGGCTCGATGCTGGCCGGCAAGCTCGCTGACGCAATGGGCTACGGCGTCCTGTTCTCGCTGGCGACCGCGATCTCCGCCATCGCCGTGATCGCGACGGTCCGCATGCTCGCTCAGGCGACGATCATGCAGCGGCCGGGAGCGGGAACCGCCAAAACCGGCTGAGCATGGCGGAGCGCCCGTCCCCACGCTAGCCTTGGCCGCATGTGGGAGATTCTCTCAGCCTATTGGCCGCATATCCTCGCCGTCATCACCATCGTGACGTCGACCGTCGCCGGCGCGCATGCGGTGATGACGAAGGACGAGGTCCGCGCCGCCATCGGCTGGGTCGGCGTCATCATCCTCTCGCCGATCGTCGGGCCGCTGCTCTACGCCATCGCCGGGGTCAACCGCATCCGGCGCGCCTCGATCCTGGCGCAGCGGCCGGGCCACGGCATGGCGGCGGCCGACTTCCATGTCGAGGACGAGGTGGTCGAGACGCATTTCGGCCGGCGCTTCCTTGCGCTCAAGACGCTCGGCGACCGCGTCGCGCGCCATCCGCTGACCACCGGCAACCGCATCGAGACGCTGGAGACCGGCGACGCCGCCTATGCCGCGATGCTCAGCGCGATCGCGGCAGCCGAGCGCAGCATCATCCTGGAAAGCTATATCTTCGACCGCGATCCGCTCGGCCTGCGCATCGCCGACGCGCTGATCGACGCGCATCGGCGCGGCGTCGCGGTGCGCGTGCTGATCGATGCGGTCGGCGCTCGCTATTCGGTGCCGAGCATCGCCGGGCATCTGCGTGAGGGCGGGGTCGCGGTCGATGTCTTCAACGGCAACATCATCGTGGGCCTGAGGCTGCCCTATGCCAATCTCAGGACGCACCGAAAGATCATCGTCGTCGACGGCACGGTCGGCTTCATGGGCGGGATGAACATCCGCGAGGGCTTCACCCGCGAATTCGCCGGGGATGCCTTCGCCCATGACACGCATTTCCGCGTCGAGGGCCCGGTGGTCGCCGATCTCTTCGCGGTCGCCGCCGAGGACTGGTGCTTCGCCACCGGCGAATCGCTGTCCGGCCCCGCCTGGGAGATTCCGGTCATGGCGCGCGGCGGCATGCCGGTGCTGGCGCGCGCGGTGCCGACGGGACCGGATTCCTATCTGGAAACCAATCACAAGCTCTTGATCGGGGCGCTGTCGGTGGCGCGCGATTCCGTGCGGATCATGTCGCCCTATTTCCTGCCGGATCAGGAACTGATCAGCGCGATCGTCACGGCCGCACGCCGCGGCGTCGCCATCGATATCGTCGTGCCCTCGGTCAACAATCTCGTTCTGGTCGACCGCGCCATGACCGCGCAATTCGACCAGATGCTGAAGAATTACTGCCGGATCTGGCGCTCCACCGGCGCCTTCGACCATTCCAAGCTCCTCGCCATCGACGGCAGCTGGGCCTATGTCGGCTCCTCCAATCTCGATCCCCGCTCGCTGCGCCTGAATTTCGAGATCGATCTCGAAGTCCTCGACCATGGCTTCGCCCGCGCGATCGAGCGCCGGATCGAGACGGTGATGGCCACTGCGACCCCGGTCACGCTTGCCGGCCTGCGCGCCCGGCCCTATGTCATGCGTCTGATCGACAGGCTGATCTGGCTCGGCTCGCCCTATCTCTGAGCCAAGGCGGTCATATCCCTGACGCCATGGATGCCCAAGCCGTTACCCGTCCAGCCATAGCGGGTCCGGAGCACGAGCCGGCGGAGCGATGCAGAAGAAGAGCCAGAGCCTGCCCGCCAGCATCATCGCCTCGCTGCGCCAGCGCAAGAACCGCCCCGGCGCCGCGCCGGCCGGCGAGAGCGGGCGTTCCGGCGGCACGCTGGTCGCGTCCTACAACGTCCATAAATGCGTCGGCATCGACGGCCGCTTCGACCCCGGCCGGATCGCGCAGGTAATCCGCGAGATCGCGCCGGATGTCATCGCCCTGCAGGAGGCCGACAAGCGCTTCGGCGCCCGCCACGGCCTGCTCGACCTCGCCCGGCTGAAGGAGGAGACCGGGCTCGTCCCGGTTCCCGTCGAGAGCGCCAACGCCGCCGCCCATGGCTGGCACGGCAATGTCGTGCTGTTCCGGCAGGGGTTGGTGCGCGACGTCCATCAGGTCGCGCTGCCGGGGCTGGAACCGCGCGGCGCGCTCGTCGTCGATATCGACCTCGAAAGCGGCGCGGCGCTCAGGATCGTCGCCGCTCATCTCGGCCTGCTCAGGCGGTCGCGTTCGCAGCAGGCCCGCATGATCATCGAACTGATGCGCAGCCGGGACGAGCGCCCTACCCTTCTGCTCGGCGATCTCAACGAATGGCGGCTCGGCGGGCGCTCGGCGCTGAGCGCGCTCGATGCCGCCTTCGGCGCGATGCCGGTCCCGGTGCCGAGCTTCCCGGCCGGGCTGCCCCTGCTGGCGCTCGACCGCATCATCGCCAACCGCCCGGAAATCCTGTCGGAGGTCGCGGTCCACGACACCCCGCTGGCGCGCGTCGCCTCCGACCATCTGCCGATCAAGGCCTTCGTCGATCCGGCGATGGCGGCGCTGCCGGTGCGTGCGCCCGAGCTCATGCTCGTGCCGGCGGAAGCGACCTCCTCCGGAACGGCAGCGGCGCGGGACAAGGAAGCGCCCTTGCCGCTGGCCGCCCTGACATCCGGCAAGGGCCGCCGCGGCAGCAATCGCGAACTCGTGCGCAAGGCCGGCGACCAGCTGAAGCGCGCCGTCCGGCGCACCTTGCGGCGGCCGGACGCTCCGACGCGCTGAAGATCGGCATCCGGCGCTGGCCAATCCCGGCGAAGCCTGCTTTCTGGTTTCATAAGCCGTCTCAGGGCGCAGAATCAGATGCCGGATGCCTTGGCCGAGCGCCCGAGCGCGCTGCAACTCTTCCTGATCTTCGCAAGGATCGGGCTGACCAGCTTCGGCGGCGGCCTGAGCGGCTGGATGCTCCGGGAATTCGTGCAGCGGCGGCGCCTGATGAGCGAGGAGGATTTCCTCAACGGGCTCTCGGTCGCGCAGGCTTTGCCCGGCGTCAACGTTACCAACATGGCGATCTGGATCGGCTTCAGGCTCGGCGGGCGCAACGGCGCCATCGCCTCCTGGCTCGGCATCGTCGTGCCGGCCGCCTTCGTCATCGTGCTGATCGGTAGCGCTTTCGCTTCGCTCGCCGGCTACGAACTCAGCCATGTCGCGCTCAGCGGCGCGGCCGCCGCGGCGATCGGCCTGTCGCTGGCGATGGGGCTGACCGCAGCAAGGCGCGTGCCGCGCCGGGTATTCCCACTCGCGATCATGGCCGCGACCTTCGTCGCGGTCGCGATCCTGAAATGGCCGCTGCTCTGGACGGTGCTAGGCTTCGGCTCGCTCAGCGTCGCCGTGACCTATCGCGACGGCTGAGTGAACGGATGCAATCCCTGCCCTTCAGCATCCTGCTCGTCTTCCTGCCGCTCTCGCTGGTGACGATCGGCGGCGGCCAGAGCGCCATCGCCGACATACATCGCCAGATCGTCGAGGTGCATCAGTGGATGAGTGCCGCGCAGTTCGTCGACGCCTTCGCAATCGCGCGGCTGGCACCGGGGCCCGGCTCGCTGCTGGCGACGCTGATCGGCTGGCAGATCGCCGGCTTCTGGGGCGCGGTCGCAGCCACCGCTGGCATCTTCGGGCCGACCGCCTTCCTGATCTACGGGGTCGCCCATATCTGGTCGCGCTATGAGGGAGCAAGGCTGCTGCGCGCGCTCGAGAAGGGCCTGCGGCCGGTCGCGGCGGGGATGATCCTGGCCGCGAGCTATGTGCTGATCCAGTCGCTCGACAGCGGCTGGCTCGGCCGAGGGATCGCGCTGGCCTCGACCGCCCTGCTGATGCTCACGCCGGTCAATCCGCTCCTGCTGATCGCAGGCGGCGCCGGCTGCTTCGTCGGGCTGCATCTGCTGGCGCTGATCTAAACACCTTTCGTCACATCGAAACCTGACGGCGGCCGCGCAAGCGCGCCTACATATATCGAACAATATAACGCGCTAATCGTCCATAAATGGCTTTACAAAGCCGCATTCTACAATAATTATATTATATAGAACATTCAGATTTGAATTGTATCAATTATTATATTATCGACTCATAAAGAATCAACTTGCGAATCTTTTCACGAAACTATTAGACGCCCCAGATATGGGACTGGGGTTACGTGATGAATAATAATTCTAAGCTGGCTTTCCTGGCGGCATTGCTGTCGACGACCGCCCTTTCGGTGGCTCAGGCGCAGACTCCGCAAGCCAATGGAAACACCGGCGAGCAAACGATCTCGCTCGACCAGATCACGGTCACCGCGTCGCGCGGCGAGAAGCAGGTTCTGGATGTTCCCGGCACGGTGAGCGTCATCACGCGGCAGGATCTGGACGAACGCATCGTCCGCGACATGCAGGACCTGATTCGCTACCAACCCGGTATTTCCGTGAATCGCCAGACGACCGGAGCCGATCCCACCGGTAGCTTCGGCGGTTTCAACATCCGCGGCGTCGGCGGCAATCGCGTCAAGATTCAGGTAGACGGCGCGCGCGTGATCGAGCGTCAGGGGGACGGCACCCGCGACTTCGTCGATCTGTCCTTCATGAAAAGCGTCGAGATCATCCGCGGGCCGGGTTCAGTGCTCTGGGGTGCCGACGCGCTCGGCGGCATCGTCGCCTATCGCACGCTCGATCCGCAAGATCTTCTCAAGGGCAGAACCGACAAGCCTTATGCGGCGCGCCTGCAATCGAGCTACGACAGCCTCGATCGATCCTTCGTCAAGACGGCCATCGGCGCCTATAGCTTCTCGCCCGCTTTCGAGGTGATCGCCGGCGTCAGCCATCGTTCGGCGGAGGAGGCCAGGCTCGGCCGAGCTCGCGCAGATGGCGGCCGCTGGGGCTGTCAGGTGCCGACGATGCGCTACCTGCCCTGCAACCGGCTTAACCCGCTCGACATCGATGTCTGGAACGCCTTCGGCAAGATCGTCATCAAGCCTTCGCCCGACCACACGATCAAACTGACGGGCGAGTATTTCGACAATGATACCAGGGTCAACCAGCTCTACGACTTCAACACCGTAAGCTCCGGCATCCGCAACGGCGCCTATATCCGCAATCAGGAGAAGAGCCGCCAGCGGATCGCCATCGAGCATGACTGGGAGGTCCGGGCGCCCTTCCTCGATTCACTGCGTTGGCAGGCGTCCTTCTCCCCGCAGAAGCGGACTTTCATCAGCGACCGCCTGCAGACGCTCGCAAACGGCCAGCTCCGCCACACGCACAGCCTGCTCAAGTTCGAGGAGCAGTTCTCGCAGCTCGACATCCAGGCCAAATCGAGCTTTGCGCTGGGCCCGACCTTCCATCGCCTGACATACGGCTTCCAGGGTGACATCACCCGCACGGATTACACGCGCCGGGACGATGTGAGGAATCTGGCGACCGGGGTCGCGACGTTCAGCACCCCATCCAATTTCGCGGACGCGACGACGACCCGCTACGACTTCTACCTGCAGGACGAGATCGAGCTGCTGAACGGCCGCTGGACCATCACGCCTGGCGTCCGCTACGCCAACTATAAGATCGATCCGCGCATCGACTCGTCCTATTCCATCATCCCCGGCAAGGAGCCGCGCCAGCTCGACGCGCATCGTTTCGTTCCGCAGATCGGCACCATATTCAAGCTGGACGAAACCTATTCGCTCTATGGCCGCTATGCCGAAGGCTTCAAGATGCCGACGGCCGAGCAGCTTTATACCTCATCGCCTTCGGTGAGCTTCAGCACGATCCCGAACCCCGACCTCAGGCCTGAGAAAGTGCGCTCGTTCGAGGCTGGCCTGCGCGGCAAATTCTCCGACGGCTGGTTCTCCGTGGGTGTCTTCAATGCCCGCTACAAGGACTTCATCCAGAGCTTCTACAACATCCCCGGCACCACCGATTATACGTACCGGAACCTGTCGCAGGTCGAGATATCCGGCATAGAGGCCTCGGGAGAATGGCGTTTCCATGATCGCTGGCTGGCCAATGTGTCGCTCAGCTACCAGTACGGCAAGCAGCGGACTTCCGCAGGCGCACCCAAGACGGCGTTCGACACCAACCCGTTCAAGGCGGTGACCGGAATCAAGTACCTGATGCCGGAATACGGCCTAGAAGCCGAGGTGATCGGCACCTTCGCTGGCGGCGCGAACCGGGCGAGCTCGTCGACCGCTTTCAAGCCGGGCGGATACACCGTGTTCGACGCCTACCTGAACTGGAAGCCGACCTCGATGATCACGGTGCGCGGCGGCGTCGAGAACATCTTCGACAGGCGCTACTTCGCCAACATCGTCGGCGGAACCAGCTACACGAACACCACCCCTGTCTGCAGCACCCCAAGCAGCTGTGTCGCCGCGGTCAACCCGCTGGAACTGCAGACGGCACCGGGGCGCGTCTTCAAGCTTTCCGCTTCCGTCGAGTTCTGACCCTGTTCGAGACGCCGCGGCGCGAGGCCCGGCGGATCAGCGGCGCCCCGGTCGAGACCCCGGGGCGTCGCAACCCTTTTGGAGACCATCATGAGCAACGAGACCAATCCGCGCGAAAAGCTCGCGCAAGCACCGGCCGAGATCCTGCAGAGCCTGCCTGCCATGGGGCGCGTCATGCTCAGTACCCGCTCCGGCGGCGCGACCCATGAACGGATGGGCGCGGTCGAGACCGTGACCATCGCCGGCAACGAGGCCCGTCTCTCCGGCGCCTTCCACGACAGCCGCATCGACCTCGGCACGGTCATCAGCATCGTCGCCGACCGGACCAGCAAGATGCGCGAGCGCGTGCTGCCGCGGCTGGAATGCCAGGACGCATCCGGCGAGACCCTGTTCAGCCTGATCGGGCTCGACGGGCTGGAGCCCTTCGACAAGGCGCTGGAGCCGTTCGGCGCCGGCGAGAAGCTGGAGCCGCTCCAGCGCGAGGCGCCCGGCAGCGGCGGCTCGGCCGATGTGCCAGAAGACGATCTCGGTGCCCGCAGCTTCGCGGCGATCCTGGCCTCCGGCGAGGCGATCGCGATCGATGTCGAGCGCGCCGGGCTGTTCCAGCATTGGCAGGGCGTCCTGCCCGAGCCGAAGCCGGCCATGGGCTTCGTCAACATCATGCAGGGCGATTTCCACCTGCATCTCAAGGCCGGCGCGGTCTCCGGCTGGACCCGGACGGACAGCGCGGGGACCGTGGCACTCGAAGCCCGCGACAGCGACGGCAAGGGCTTCGGCCTCGTCCTGCGCGGCCCGGCAGCCGCCTTCGCAGAGGTTCCGGACGTCGATGTCGTCAACGGCTGAACCGGCACCGGCGGGCGCGAGCTTCGCCCATCCGCGCGCGACATGGCTCTGCCCGGACACGGGCAGGCTGCTGGCGCAGGGCGAGCTGATGCAGGCGATGGCGCGCAAGCGCGTCGTCCTGCTCGGCGAGACGCATGACGTCGCCGAGATCCATCGCTGGCAATTGCATGTCACGACCTGCCTGCACCTGCTGCGGCCGCAGATGGCGGTGGGCTTCGAGATGTTCCCGCTGCGCATCCAGCCGGTGCTCGATGCCTGGGTCGCGGGCGAGATGGACACCGCGACCTTCCTCGAGCGCAGCGAATGGGCACAGGTCTGGGGCTTCGATCCCGAGCTCTACCTGCCCCTGTTCCATTTCTGCCGGCAGCAGCGGGTGAAGATGCTGGCGCTGAACTGCCACCGCCCGCTGGTCACGCGGGTCGGACAGGTCGGCTGGGAAGCAATCCCGGTCGAGGAGCGCGACGGCGTCACGCCGTCTGCTCCGGCGACCGAAGGCTACCGCGCCTATCTCGCCGCGATAACCGGCCGGTTCAGCGGATCGGCCAAGCCGGAGGCGATGGCGCCGGAGCGCTTCGATCGCTTCATACGGGCGCAGCAATGCTGGGATCGCTCCTTCGCTTGCCGCATCGCCGATCATCTCGTTGAGGCGACCGACGATCCGCTGGTCGTCGGCATCATCGGGCGCGGTCATCTCGAATATGGCCATGGCACGCCGTTCCAGCTCCGCGATCTCGGCGTCGAGGATGTCGCGGTCCTGCTGCCGGCAACCGATGCCGCGCCCGAAGTGGAGCCTCTGGCCGGCATCGCCGAGGCGTTGTTCCGGCTCGACACGCCCGAGCCGCCACAATCGCGACGGACGCCGCGAGCGGCGTCATGAGGGCCGTGCTCTCCCAGATCATCGGACTGACCCGGCTCTGCATCGCCGGGCCGGGCGGCAAGATCGGCGCGCTCTACTTCCTGATGATCTTCGGGCTCGGCCTCGCCGGGGTGCAGGTCGGCGTGCGCCTGATCGCCTGGACCGCGGATTTCTACAACGCCCTGCAGAAGCTCGATGTCGACGGCGCGCTCAGGCAGATCGCGATCTTCTTCGGGTTGATCGCGATCAGCGTCTGCATCCACCTCGCCAGCGCCTATCTGCGCAAGATGCTGCAGATCCGCTGGCGGCGGGCGCTGACCGAAGCCGCGCTGGATCGCTGGCTGGCGGGGAAAGCCTATTGGCACCTGCGCGAACGCACCGATCACGGGCTCGACAATCCCGACCAGCGCATCGCCGAGGATTGCCGCATCTTCGTCGAGAAGCTCACGATCGAGGGGTTGGAGCTCGCCACGAACATCGTCGCTCTGGTGACCTATGTTTCGATCCTGTGGTCGCTCTCGACCTTCGCGCTGTCCTTCAGCCTGTTCGGCCATTCCATCGAAATCCCGCGCTACATGGTCTGGGCTGCGCCGCTCTATGTCGCCATCGCAACCTTCATCACGCATGGCCTCGGCCGCCCGCTGAAGGCGCTGACGGTCGAGCAGCAGAAGCGCGAGGCCGATTTCCGCTTCTCGCTGGTGCGCCTGCGCGAGCATGTCGAGGGCGTGGCGCTGGCCGATGGCGAGCCGGCGGAGCAGCGGCTGTTCCGCGAACGCTTCGGCGCGATCGCCCGGAACTGGCAGAAGCTCGCCAATCGCGAGCTGATCCTCGGCTTCTTCACCCGCCCCTATTTCCAGACCGTGCTGCGCATTCCGCTCTTCCTGGCGCTGCCGGCCTTTCTCGCCGGGCGTGTCACCTTCGGCGGTCTGATGCAGATCGGCTCGGCCTTCCAGAACGTGGTGACGACGCTGTCCTGGTTCGTCTTCTCCTATCGCGACCTCACCGATCTCGCCGCGGCTGCAAGCCGTCTGTCCCATTTCATGCGGGCCGCCGAGAACGCGGCCACGCTGGCTCGCGGCCCTGCCCTGCACAAGGCGGAGGAAGCCGAGCTGCGGCTGCGCGACGTCGTGCTCGCTACACCCGCGGGGCAACACCTCGCGCCAGTCCCGGATATCAAGCTGGAAGCCGGCGGCAGTTATTGGCTCGCCGCCCCCTCCGGCCATGGCAAGAGCACGCTGGCGAAGGCGATCGCCGGGCTCTGGACGCATGGCGAGGGCCGGATCGAGCGGCCGGAAGGACGCATCCTCGTCCTGCCGCAGCAACCCTATCTGCCGCTCGGCAGCTTGCGTTCCGCGCTGGCCTACCCGCAATCGCCGGAGGCCGTCGACGACGCGACCTTGCGCCGGACGCTCGCCACCGTCGGGCTGGAGGAACTCTGGTCGCTCGACGAGGACGGCTGGACGGACAAGCGGCGCGGCCTCTCGGGCGGCGAACAGCAGCGCTTCGCACTGGCGCGCGCGCTGTTGCAGGCGCCCGACTGGCTGGTGCTCGACGAAGCGACGAGCGCGCTCGACGTGGAGACCGAAGCGCAATTGCTGGCTGCATTGCGCCAATCCCTGCCTGACAGCACGCTGGTCCTGATCGCGCATCGCGCGCCGCAAGGGCTGGGCTCGCTCCAGATGATCGAGCTCAGGCAGGCACGACGGCCAGAGGCAGCCCCCGCCACTGCCCTCGCGCAGCCCGAGCCGGTAAGCTGACCGGAGATGAGTCGCCTTCCCGTTTCGCCGGCCTCCTGATGGCCATCCCCTCGCTTTCCGAGGCCGCCGCCGCGCTCCGGCGGCGGTTGTCGCTGTGGCAGGACGTCCCGCGGCTGCTGCGCTCGCTGTGGCAGACCAGCCCGCGCCTCTTCGCGGCAATTGCCGCCTTGCGCCTGCTGCGCGCGCTCCAGCCGCCGGCGATGCTGTTCGTCGGCAAGCTGATCATCGACGAGATCGTGCTCCAGACGCGGACGCCGGCTCCCGGCCCTGCCCTGTCCGACTGGCTGGAGAGCGGCCGGGCCTCGGCATTGGCCAGCTGGATCCTGCTGGAATTCCTGCTGGTCGCCGGCGGCAACGCTCTCAACCGGCTGGGGACGCTGGTCGAAGGCCTGCTATCCGAGCGCCATGGCTTCGCGATGGGCGCGCAGCTCGTCGAACGCGCCGCCGAACTCGATCTCCGGGATATCGAAGGCAGCGCCGCTCAGGACAAGCTGCAGCGCGCCAATGCCGCGACGATGCTCGGCTATCAGCTGGTGACCAATCTCCTCACGCAGCTCCAGAATGCGGTGACACTGCTCGCCCTGCTGGCCGGCCTCGTGTTCTTCGTGCCCTGGCTGATCGTGCTGCTGCTCGCCGCCCTGCTGCCGACCTTGCTGGTCGAGGCCCATTTCAATGCCCGGCAATATGAGGCGGCGACGGCTCTGATCCCGGAACGGCGGCGCCTCAACTACCTCCAGCATGTCGGCTCCTCCACGCATGCGGCGAAAGAGGTGAAGCTGTTCGGCCTGGGCAGCTATATCGCCGGCCTGTTGCGGGAGGTCGCGGAGCGCATCATCGCCACCAATCGTCGGCTGGCGGTACGGCGCGCGGCCTGGAGCAGCCTGTCGGGCGCGATCGGCGCGCTCGCCTATTACGCAGCCTATGCGGTCGTCGCGTGGCGGGCGCTCACGGGCGAACTCAGCATCGGCGACCTCACTTTCCTGGCGGGCTCGCTGATGCGGCTCAACGGGCTGTTCGAAGGGCTGATCGTCGGCCTCTCGCAGATCACCTCGCAAGCGCAGTATCTCCGCGATCTCTATGCCTTCCTCGACATGCGTTCGACCGTGGTGCCTCCAGCGCATCCCCGGGCCTTTCCCGCGCCTCTCCGGGAAGGCGTGACCTTCGATGATGTCGGCTTCCGCTATCCGGGCAAGCCGGACTGGGCCTTGCGCCATCTCAGCTTCGCCCTGCCGGCCGGCGAGACGCTGGCGCTCGTCGGCGAAAACGGCGCCGGCAAGACCACGATCGTCAAGTTGCTGACCCGACTCTACGAGCCCGACGAAGGCCGCATCCTGATCGACGGCATCGATATCCGCGATATCCCGCTGCCGGCGCTGCGCGAGCATGTCGGCGCGATCTTCCAGGATTTCATGCGCTACAACCTGACGGCCTCGGAGAATATCGGCGTCGGCCGGGTGGCGCGCATCGGTGAGCGGCCGGCGATCGTCGAGGCTGCGCGCAAGAGCCTGGCCGATCCCGTAATCGCTGGTCTGCCAGAGGCTTACGACCAGATGCTCGGACTTGGATTCCAGAGCGGGCTCGACCTCTCGGGAGGGCAGTGGCAGAAGGTCGCCATCGCCCGCGCCTATTTCCGCGATGCCGAGCTCCTGATCCTCGACGAGCCGACCGCCGCGCTCGATGCCCGCGCCGAGGCGGAGATCTTCGAGCGCTTCCGCCATCTCAGCGCCGGCAAGACATCCCTGCTGATCTCGCACCGCTTCTCGACGGTGCGCATGGCCGACCGCATCCTCGTGCTGGAAGGCGGCGCCATCCTTGAACAGGGCAGCCATGCCGAATTGATGGCGCAGGACGGCCGCTATGCGGAGCTGTTCAAGCTGCAGGCTGCCGGGTTCCAGTAGGTCCGGCAGCCGTCTTGTAGGCGATTACCGCCCGCGGATCAGGTCGGCCGCCTGATAGCTCCAATAAGTAAGCTGGACGGCCGCCGTGCCGAACGGGCCGCCGTTCCAGACCAGACCGAAGGGCGCGAACAGCTTGTAGCGGTCGCTGGCGCCGCGGATCGCCTCGGCGATGACGGTGCCGCCGATGGCCGTCGTGTTCATGCCGTGGCCGCCGAAGGCGGTGCAGTACCAGACGCCCGGCCGATACTGGCCGATCTGCGGCATGAGGTGGCGGGCATAGGACATCAGGCCCGACCATGCGGCCTCGACCTTCAGTCCGGCGAGCTGCGGATAGGTCGTGACCATCTCGTGGCGCAGGATCGCGGCGACGTCGCTGGGCTCGGTCGTGCGCGTGGTGATGCGCCCGCCCCAGAGGATGCGCGAGCCGCCTTCGACGGTGCGGTAATAGTCGCCGGCGCGCCGGTCGTCGCCGACGCCGGTGCCGATGCGGATCGCGGAGCGGATCAGTTCCGGCGCGGCCTCGGTCAGCAGCACATAGGTCGCGATCGGGATATAGGCGCGCCGCAGCGCCGGCAGCACGCCGCCGGTATAGCCGCCGGTCGTGAACAGCACCTGATCGGCCTCGATCGTCGCCTTCACCGTCTTCAGCTGCTTCACCGCCCCGTCGAGTTCGCAGGAGATGACCGGCGAACCCTCGTGAATCTTGCCGCCCAGCCGGACGATCTCGCGGGCGAGCGCACGGGCATAGTTCAGCGGGTGGAAATGGAAGGAATCATCGGCCGTCAGCGAGGCGTGGTATTTCGGCGAGTTCAGGAGCGCGCGGGTCTCGTCGCGGCCGAGATAGCGGAGCTTGCGGCCGAAGCGCTTCTCCTGCGTGTCGCGCACCGCCTGAAGCCCGGCTCCGCCATCATAGCGCACGACCTTCATGATGCCGGGCGACGGCGCGGCCTCGGTGATGGCGAGGCTTTCGATATTGCCGCGGACGATTTCGACGCCTTCCATCGTCAGGCGATAGAGTTCGTCGGCCTGCTCGCGGCCGGTCTGGCGCTCGATCGCGGCGAGCGAGGTCGCATAGCCCGGGCTGACGAAGCCGCCATTGCGGCCAGACGCGCCCCAGGCGACACGCTCGGCCTCCAGCAGCAGGACGGAGCGGCCGGCACGGGCGAGATCGAGCGCGGCGGTCAGGCCAGCGAGGCCGCCGCCGACGATGCAGATATCCGTCTTCAGCGTGCCTTCGGCCGGCGCGTAGCTCTCCTCGGTCGCAAGCGTGCGGCGGTAATAGGTATCGATATAGGAGGACATGCGGTCTCGCGGAGGCAGGCGGCGGGTTGTGTCGTTGTCGGCTTGCGCGATCCGCCACCGGTTTCCTCGGCTGCGGTTCGCGACTATCGAGGCTTACTCGGCGGCTTGTGCGGAGCGCGAGCCCGGCGGGTCGAAGGCCTGGATCGGCGGCAGGTTGCCGTCGAAGCGCGCGACCTGCACCGTGGTGAGCTGGCCGGTGCAGCCCTGCGCCAAAGCCGAGGTGCCGATATCGCGGGTCAGCACGTTCGGATTGCCGTGGACGCAGAGCGGCTTGTCCTCGTTCGGATCGGCAGGATCGTACCAGGCGCCGGTCGGCAGCTGGATCACGCCCTTGCGGATACCATCGGTGACATGGACAGCCGCGAGGCAGGCGCCGCGCTCGTTCGAGAGCCGGATGATGTCGCCATCGGCAATGCCGCGCAGCGCCGCATCGTCCGGATGCATGTGCGCGACCTCGCGGCCGCGATGCTTGGCGTCGCTGCTATGACCGCCGAAATCGAACTGGCTGTGCAGACGGGTCCGCGGCTGGTTGGCGACGAGCACATAGGGATTGGCCTCGTCCGGCACATTGCTGGCACCGAGCCAGGTCGGATGGCCGGGGCAATCGGCCTCGCCGAAGCCGGCGATGGTCTCCGAGAAGATTTCAAGCTTGCCTGATGGCGTCGGCAGGGGCGCGGCTGCCGGATCGGCACGGAAGGCGCGCAGCTTGCCGCCATCGTCGGGCTGCTGCGGCAGGTCGAAGCCCTCGCCCGCCCAGAACTCGGCGAAGCTCGGCGCCGGCAGGCCCTTCGCCGCCAAAGCCGTGCGGGTCGGCTCGTAGAGATGCTCCAGCCATTGCCGGGCGGTGCGGCCCTCGGTGAAGGCCTCGCCCGTGCCGAGCCGCTCGGCGAGATCGGCGAAGATCGCATAATCGTCGCGCGCCTCGCCATAGGGCGCGACCACCGGGTGCATCGGCACCAGCAGCGGGTCGTTGGGGTTGCCGCCGATATCCTCGCGCTCCAGCGTCATCGTGCAAGGCAGCACGATATCGGCGTGGCGGGCGGTCGCGGTCCAGGCGAGTTCGTGCACGACCAGCGTGTCGATACGGGCGAAGGCCTCGCGCAGGCGGTTCAGGTCCTGATGGTGATGGAACGGGTTGCCGCCGGCCCAGTAGACCAGCTTGATCTCGGGATAGGTCCGGGTCTGGCCGTTATAGCGATAGGTCGTGCCCGGATTGAGCAGCATGTCGGAGATGCGCGCGACCGGGATGTAGTCGCTGATCGGGTTCCGCCCCTGCGAGAAGGTCGGCATCGGCACGGCATTGTAGCGCCGGCCGTAATAGGCGATCGCGCCAAGGCCGTAGCCATAGCCGCCGCCGGGCAGGCCGATCTGGCCGAGTGCCGCCGCGAGCACCATGCCCATCCAGACCGGCTGCTCGCCATGGGTGGCGCGCTGCAGGGCGTGGGCGACGACGACGAGCGCGCGCTTGCCGTGGAGGCGCTTGGCCAGCGCGACGATCTCCTCGGCCGGTAGGCCGGCGATCGGAGCGGCCCAGGCCGCGTCCTTGGGCTGGCCGTCGCTCTCACCCAGCAGGTAGCGTTCGAAGACCGGCCAGCCGACCGTGTAGCGATCAAGGAAAGCGCGGTCGTGCAGGCCGTTGACGACGAGCGTATGGACCAGCGCCAGCATCAGCGCCGTGTCGCTGCCGGGCTTGTTCGCGACCCAGTCTGCACGGGCTTCAGCCGGCAGGTCGCTGCGCAGCGGGCTGACCAGCACGAATTCGCAGCCGCGCTCCTGCGCCCGCTCCATCGCGCCGCGCTCGACATGGCGGCTGGTGCCGCCGCCGGCGACCATGCTGTTCTTCAAGGCCATGCCGCCGAAGGCGAGCACGATCTCGCTATGGTCGGCGATCTGCTCCCAGGAGACGTTGCGCTTCACCAGATCCTCGTAATCGCCGATGATATGCGGCACGAGGACGGAGGACGCGCCCGAGGAATAGCTGTTGACCGACTTCACATAGCCGCCGGTCGAGGTGTTGAGGAAGCGGTGAATCTGGCTCTGGGCATGGTGGAAGCGCCCGGCGCTGGCCCAGCCATAGGAGCCGCCGAAGATCGCGCCGGGGCCATGGTTGTCACGCACGCGGCGCAGTTCGCCGGCGAGCTTGTCGAGCACGGCCGACCAGGACATCGGCACGTATTCGTCGCGGCCACGGCGATCGTCGGGACCGGGGCCGTTCTCCAGCCAGCCGCGCCGGACCATGGGCTGGGCGATGCGGGCGCGATGGCGTAGCGCCGCCGGGAAATTCTGGATGATCTCGTTGGGATCGGGGTCGCCCTCATGCGGACGGACCTCGAGCTGCCCTTCCTTCATGCGGGCCGAGAACACGCCCCAATGCGAGGTATGCGGGCGAAACGCCTCGCTTTCGGTCACAGCTTCGCCTGCCGGAACGATCGGAGCCGCCATCGCCTTCACCCTCACCTTTCGGACTTGAACAGCCCTTCCTCATTCCCCTTGTCCGCTGCCGATCGCAAGGGGTTTTCGCGGATTGCCGGCAAGCGCCGCACGCTTGGCCAGAATGCAGGAAGGGCCCGGCTGAACGAGCAGCCGGGCCCTTCTTCATGCCAGCGGACGAATGGCCCGATGCTTAGCGGATCGGCGCCGCGTACTGCAGGCCGCCATTGCTCCAGAGCGCGTTCTGGCCGCGCTCGATCTTGAGGAGCGAGCCCTTGCCGAGATTGCGCTCGAACATCTCGCCGTAATTGCCGGCCGCCTTGATGGCGTTATAGGCCCAGTCGTTCTTGAGGCCGAGCGCCTCGCCGAAGGTGCCTTCCTTGCCGAGCAGGCGCTTGATCTCGGGATTGTCCGACTTCTCGCGCAGCTCGTCGACATTCGCCTGGGTCACGCCGAGCTCCTCGGCCGTGATCTGGGCGAAATGGACCCAGGTGACGATGTC
The DNA here is from genome assembly GCF_037147855.1 of Allobosea sp. MMO-172. NCBI lineage: Bacteria > Pseudomonadati > Pseudomonadota > Alphaproteobacteria > Hyphomicrobiales > Alloboseaceae > Allobosea > Allobosea sp. MMO-172. The sequence goes on from NZ_JBBCUM010000011.1 coordinate 72,435, forward strand.
GAACCACTGGTCGTCGCCGTGGCGGGTGACGTAGCCGAGCGGCTCCTTCGAGATCGTCTCCGGCAGCACGATATGGTCGCCCGGCGACTTGAAGCGCATGCGCTCGGAATAGAGGCCGGACGCATCCGTGGTGAAAGCGTCGCAGCGGCCGCTCTCATAGGCCTCGGTCGCCTCGTTGTTGGTGGCGAAGGTCACCGGCTCGAACTTCATGTTGTTCTTGCGGAAATAGTCCGCGGTGTTGAGCTCGGTCGTGGTGCCCTGCTGGATGCAGATCGAGGCGCCGCTGAGCTCCTTCGCCGATTTGATGTTCAGCGACTTCTTCACCATGAAGCCCTGGCCGTCATAGTAATAGGTCGCGCGGAAGTTCTGGCCGAGCGTGGTGTCGCGGCTCATCGTCCAGGTCGTCGTGGCGGCGATGAGATCGGTCTCGCCCGACTGAAGCGCCGTGATCCGGTCCTTCGAGGGAAGCTGGATGAACTTCACCTTGGACTTGTCGCCGAAGATGGCCGCGGTCAGCGCCCGGCAGTAATCGGCATTGATGCCGGTCAGGACGCCATTCGCATCGGGAACGGCGAAGCCGGCGAGATTCGCGCCGGTGCCGCAATTCAGCACACCGCGCGACTGAATGGTTTTCAGGGTCTGTGCTTGCGCCGACACCGAAACGGTGCAGACGACAGCAGCGGCAAGCGCCAGGGTCAACTTCATAATTCCATCCCCAGATGACAGTAGTGCCGACGATGTTCCACGCGGCCCGGCTCCCGTCAATCGTCAGCACGCGTGGGCACGGCTTCTTCAGCGGCGGGCCGATCGACAGCCGGCCACCGCAAGCCCGCCTCCCCGTGTCCTCCCCGTACACGCCGCCGATTGCATGCGATGCCCGCACAGCTGATCGAATGCGTGCCCCTAGGGGGCGGCGTTCGCATCGAACCCGACCAATTCCGGCAGAATATGCCGCGGTTGCCGGATTATGGAGCGATTGCACAGGTGTGCGAAAACTTGACGAAACCCGTTGACATTCGCCTGCCCACCGTGGACCAATGGGAAGCCGGCTCATCAGCGCACGGCACGAAACCGCCGAGAAACGGCGGAAGCGGGCGGCAAGGACCATTTTCCTTGACCCGCCCCGACAAGACGAAGCCTGCCGGCCCAGCCGGAGGGCACGGAGGAAACGGAATGGTCGAAGGGCTTACTGTCCAGCGCGGCGCACACGCGTGCAATACGATGACCCTATCACGCCCTGCCGGCAGAGCGGCGTGAAACGATGAGCAGTTCCCCGATCGCCCGTAGCGCCGGCCCGGTGCCCGCATCGATCCCGAGCAGCGGCAGCCGGCTGAATGCCCTGCGCTATCGTGCGAAGGTCGCGCTGAACGGGCCGACCACCTTCATCGGCCTGCTGCTCGCCGGGCTCTTCACCTACCTAATCGTCATGCCGGTGCTGTCGATCCTGTTCGACGCCGTGCGCGTGCAGTTCGGCGACGAGCGCCGTCTGCGGGCGAGCGCCGGCGACTTCACCACCTATTATCTGGAGCGCGCCTTCACCTCGCGCGTCGCCCGCGACCTGTTCTGGGGGCCCTTGGCCAACACGCTGACGGTGGCGGCCAGCGCCATTGCGCTCGCAATGATCATCGGCGGAGTGCTTGCCTGGCTGCTCAGCCGCACCGACATGTTCGGCCGGCGCTGGTTCGCGACGGCGCTGATCGTGCCCTACATGCTGCCGGCCTGGACCTTCGCTCTCGCCTGGACGACGCTGTTCAAGAACCGCACCGTCGGCGGCCAGCCGGGCTGGCTGGAGGCGATGGGCCTGACGCCGCCGGACTGGCTCGCCTATGGCCGGCTGCCGATCACCATCATCCTGGCGCTGCATTACTCGCCCTTCGTGATCCTGCTGTTCGGCAATGCGCTGCGCCGTTTCGACAGCCAGCTGGAGGATTCTGCTCGCATCCTCGGCGCGAACCGCCTCACCGTCGCGCGCCAGATCATCCTGCCGCTGATGCAGCCGGCGCTGCTCTCGGCGATGGTGCTGATCTTCGCGAAATGCCTCGGCGAATTCGGCGTCGCCTATGTGCTCGGCCTGCCGGTCGATTTCGACGTGCTCGCGACTTCGCTCTATCGCAGCATCTCATCGCGCCAGTCCGGCGTCGCAGCGGTGCTCGCCGGCTCGATCATGCTGATCGGCGTCATCACGCTGATGATCGACGCAAGGCTGCTCAAGGAAGCGCGCCGCTTCGTCACAATCGGCTCCAAGGGCTCGATGAGCCGATTGAGCCCGCTCGGCATCCTGCGCTGGCCGGCCACCGGCTTCGCCGCCCTGATGTTCGCCTTCAGCGTCGGGCTGCCGCTGCTGACGCTCGCGCTCTCGACCGTGATGCGCCAGCCCGGCAATTTCGCGCCGGACAATTTCACCCTCGACTACTGGATCGGCCGCGACCTCAACACCGTCGCGCTGAAGAGCGGCATCCTGTTCACCCCCGACCTCTGGCGGGCGGCCTGGAACAGCCTGTCGATCGTCGGCGTCGCCTCGGTGACCTCGGGCGTGCTCGGCCTGCTCGTCGGCTATGTCGTGGCGCGCACGCCGATCCGCCCGCTCGCCGCCTTCCTGCGCCAGGTCACCTTCATGCCCTATCTGGTGCCGGGCATCGCCTTCGCCGCCGCCTATCTCTCGCTCTTCGCGGTGCCGCGCGGGCCGATCCCCGCGCTCTACGGAACGGCCGCGATCCTGATGCTCGCGCTCATCGCCGACCAGATGCCCTATGCCTCGCGGGCCGGCGTCGCGGCGATGATGCAGCTCGGCAAGGACCCGGAGGAAGCCGCGCAGATCGCGGGCGCCGGCTGGTTCCGCCGCCTCATCGCTATCGTCATCCCGATCCAGAAGGGCGCGCTGACCACCGGAATTCTGCTGCCCTTCATCTCCGGCATCAAGGGCCTGAGCCTGTTCGTCGTGCTCGCGGTGCCCGGCACCGACGTGCTCACCACCTATTCGCTGCGCCTGATCGACTACCACTACACCCAGGCGGCCAATGCCGTGGTGCTGATCATCGCCGCGATCTCCTATTTCGGCACGCTCGCCGGCCAGAAGCTGACCAAATCCAATCTCGCGCAAGGACTAGGGAACTGAACCATGCCCAGGATCAACCTGCGCGGCGTCGCGAAGAACTACGGGGTTGCGGGGGCGAATGCCGTCTCCGGCCTCGACCTCGAAATCGGCGACGGCGAATTCATGTGCCTGCTCGGGCCGTCCGGATGCGGCAAGACCACGACGCTGCGCATGATCGCGGGGCTGGAGAACCTCAGCGCCGGCGAGATCCAGGTCGGCGCGCGGATGGTCGACAGCGTCGGCGCCGGCATCTTCGTGCCGCCGGAGAAGCGCGAGATGGGGCTGGTCTTCCAGAGCTACGCGCTCTGGCCGCATCTGACGATCGAGCGCAACACCGATTTCGGCCTGCGCCTGCGCAAGGTGCCCAAGGCCGAGCGCGAGGAGCGGGTCCAGCGCGTGATGAGCACGCTCGGCATCGAGAAATACCGCGACCGCTACCCGTCGCAGCTCTCGGGCGGGCAGCAGCAGCGCGTCGCGCTCGCCCGCATGCTCGCGGTCAATCCCGAGGTGCTGCTGCTCGACGAGCCGCTCTCCAATCTCGACGCAGCGCTGCGCCTCGAAATGCGCGCCGAACTCAAGCGCCTGCACCGCGAATTCAAGACTACGATCGTCTTCGTCACCCATGACCAGTGGGAGGCGATGACGCTGGCGACCACCATCGCAGTGATGAGCGAAGGACATCTGCAGCAGGTCGGCACGCCCAACGACATCTACGACCGGCCGGCCAACCGCTTCGTCGCCCAGTTCGTCGGCAATCCGCCGATCAACATCCTGGAATTGGACGATGCGCCGACGCCGCTCGCCGCCAGCGCCGGCCAATGGCTTGCAGCCTTCCCCGGCGGGGTTGCGGAGGCTGGTTCGGTCGGCATCCGGCCGGAGGCGCTGAAGATCACGACGGGAACGGCACCTGAAGGCGCTTTTTCCGGCAAGGCCGAGGTCACCGGCATCCTGCCGACCGGCGGGAGCTGGATCGTCGAATTGACCGTGCCGGGCGGCAAGCTGTTCCAGACCACGCATGAGATGCCTGCGATCGAACAGGGCGAGACCGTGAGTTTCTGGGTCGAGCCGCGCGCGCTGCACGTCTTCGACAAGGCGGGCAACCGCTCAGCCGCGGCCGACCAGGCGCTGCGCCCTGCCCGTCGCCACTGACGCCGAACCGAAGGAGATGCCCATGACGTCAAGCATTCCCGCCCGGCTCCGCCTCGCGACATCGGCCGCAGCGCTAGCGCTGGTGGCCGGCCTGTCGCCTGCGGCCGCACAGCAGGCGGAGCGCTTCGACCTGAACGCGCTGATCGCGGCGGCCAAGACGGAGAAGCCGATCACCGTCTATGCAGTCACTGGCAAGATCGTCGAGACCGCGAAGGCCTTCTCGGAGAAATACGGCCTGAAGGCCACGGGCAAGAAGGTCAACGAAGCGACGCAGGCCGACCTGCTCGTGCGCGAGGCCCGCGCCAGCAACGTGATCGGCGATGTCAGCGTCGCCATCGACGTCTCGACCGCAATGACCGAGCTGCTGCCGCAGGGCATCGTCGAGAGCTGGGTGCCACCCGATATCGCGCCGGACGTGCCCGAGGCGATGCGCAAGCCGCTCGTCATCGTCACCGATCCGCATGTTTGGACGTACAACACGGCCGCCTACAAGACCTGCCCGGTCACCAATATCTGGCAATTGACCGAGCCCGAATGGAAGGGCCGGGTCGCGATGCTCGATATCTACGACAAGCCGCTCTACGCCGACTGGTTCAACCAGATGGCGACGCATCACGATGCGGCCATGGCCAAGGCCTACAAGGACCTCTACGGCAAGGAGCTGAAGACGACGGAGGCCAGCGCCACCGCCGCCTGGGTGAAGGCCTATGCCCGGAACGCGCCGATGATGGGCGATAGCGGCACGGTCGCGGAGGCCGCCGGCGCCGCCAACCAGGCCAAGCCGTTCTTCGCGCTGGTCTCGACCGCGAAATACCGCGACAACCTCACCGCCAACCTGAAGCTCGGCATCTGCCGGGATCTCAAGCCCTTCGCCGGCTTCACATATCCGGGCCTGGGCCTGATCGCGAAGGGCACCAAGAGCCCGGCGACTGCCAAGCTCTTCATCCATTACCTGATGACGGCCGAGGGCATCGCGCCGCAGATCGTCGACGGCAAGATTCCGACCAATGCCAAGATCGCCATGCCGGCCGACGAGCCCTCGGGCGTCGGCGGCGTGCTCGGCCAGCTCATGACCTTCAACGCCACTACCGCCGGCGACGACGCCGACAAGCGCCAGGACTGGCAGGATTTCTGGCGGCTCAACTACAAGAAATAAGACGGGAAGCGGCCCGATGAGGCCGGGAAACAACCAGGGGAGAGCGACATGACACAGCATCGTCTACCATCGCGTCCGCGAGCCTTGGCCGGGCTGATCGCCGGCCTGCTGACAGCGGCGCTGGCCGGCCCCGCCGCCGCGCAGGGCGTCGTGCCCTTCGACGAGGCCGCCGCGCTCGCAGCGGCGCGCAACGAGCCGCCGATCACGATCTATGACAGCACCGGCAAGATCGTGGACATGGCCAAGTCGTTCTCGGCCAAATACGGGCTGAAGGCGACCGGCGTGAAGGTCTCCGCCACCAGCCAGCTCGAGATGATCATCCGCGAGGCGCAGGCCAACAACGTCAAGGGCGACGTCGTCCTGCTGACCGACACGCCGGCCGCGTTGGCCCAGCTTCTCCCGGAGAAGTTCGTCTACAGCTTCCTGCCGGAGGACAAGGCGGCCAAGATTCCGGAACTCTATCGCAATCCCCTGGCGATCAGCATCAACGCCACGGTCTGGGCCTATAACACGGAGGTCTACAAGACCTGCCCGGTCACCAATATGTGGCAATTGACCGAGCCGCAGTGGAAGCGCCGGGTCGCCTATTTCGACCCGCTCTCGCGCAGCAATTTCAACGACTTCATCAACCAGATGGCGACGCATCACGACGCCGCCGTCGCCAAGGCCTACAAGGACCTTTACGGCAAGGCGCTGAAGACCAGCGAGGAGAGCGCCACCGCCGCCTGGGTCAAGGCCTTCGCTGCCAACGCGCCGCTCGTCTCCGACACGGACGAGCGCATCTCGGAAGCGGTCGGCGCGCCCGGCCAGAAGGAACCCTTCTTCGGCTTCATGTCATCCGCCAAGTTCCGCGACAACAAGGACAAGGGCTACAAGCTCGGGCTGTGCGAGAGCTTCTCGCCCTGGCCGGCCTGGTCCTACACCAAGCTCGCGATGATCGCGACGAAGACCAAGAGCCCCAACGCCGCCAAGCTCTTCATCAACTACATCCTGACGCCGGAAGGCATCATGCCGCAGGTCGTCGATGGCAAGGTGCCGACCAATCCGGAGATCAAGCTGCCGGATGACGAGCCGTCGGGCCTCTCCGCGGTGCTCGACCGCCTGCTGCCCTTTAATGCCAAGTCGGGCCTCGATGACTGGGACCGGCGGCAGGATTGGCAGGACCTCTGGCGCTCCGCCTACAAGAAATAAGCCGCCAACCGAAGGCGCGCCGCGAGAACCCGGCGCGCCCTCTCCTGCCCACTACCCGGACCTATGAAGACCGCCATGACTGCATCCGCCTCCCTGCGGCGCCCGCGTGCGCTCCTGCTCGATTTCGGCGGCGTCATCGTCGAGACCGACAAGGTGCCGGGCTGGGAGGCCGCTCTTGCCGCGCGTGTCACGGAGGTGCTCGCGGAAGCCGGGGTACCGGCACTTCGACCAGCGAGGATCGTGGCCGACATCGCCGCCGGCAGCCTTGCCGACAAGCACTGGAAGAACGCGATGTCGCGGCTCTTCTCGCCGCGCGAGCTGGACCAGGAAGAGTTCTGGAGCGATTTCGTCGCGGCCGACTGGCCTGTAGCGGCGCGCGGCGCCGTCACGCGCCGGGCGCGCGAACTCTGCGAGGCGATGGGCCATCTGCGCAGCAAGCGCACCTTGCGCCGTGGCCTGACCCAGCTGCTCGACGCCTGCGATCGCGAGACAGTGCCCGTCGGCATCGTCAGCAATGCGCTTGCCGGACAGGTCCATCTCGATTTCCTGGAAGAGCATGGCCTGCGCCAACGCTTCGCCGTCGAGATCCACAGCGATGCCGTCCGGATCCGCAAGCCCAATCCCGAAATGATCTGGCTTGCCACGCGTGCGCTCGGGATCGAGCCGGCCGAGGCCTGGTATGTCGGCGACAATTTCGACCGCGACGTGCTCTGCGGCCGCCGCGCGGGCGTCGGCGGCGTCATCCTGATGGAAGCCAGCGGCACCTACGACAAGCCTTACGCACTCGAAGGCCTGACGCCGGACGCGGTCGTTGCCGATCCTGCCGGCCTCCTCACCCTGTTCGAACACGCCTGCGCCGGAGTAGCCGATGATGCCGCCTGATCAATCCGCCAAGCTGCGCGCTGTCGCCGAGCGCGCCACGCGGCTGGTGCAACCTGCCCTGCTCGCCGCCTTCCGCTCGACCATGGCGGTCGATTTCAAGGTCGACCGCCATGACGTTGTGACGCGCCATGACCGCGAGAGCGAGGCGGCGATCCGTGCCTTCCTGCTGGCCGAAGTGCCGGATTCCGAGGTCGTCGGCGAGGAAGCTGGCGCCAGCGGCTCCGGCCGGATCAAATGGTATGTCGACCCGATCGACGGCACGGCCAATTTCGCGCGCGGCCTCGCCTTCTGGTGCATCTCGGTCGGCGCCGTCGTGGACGGCGAGATCGTCGCGGGCGCGATCCTCGACCCCGTCGCCGACACGCTGTTCTCGGCCGATCTCTCGGGTGCCTGGTGCAATGGCGAACCGATGCGTTCGAACGCCGTGCCCGACGAGCAGCATGCCACGCTGATCACCGGCTACCCTGTGGCGCGCGATTTCCGGCTCGACGGGCGCGAGGTCGCGCTCGACCGCTTCGCGCGCTTGACCGAGACGTTCTCGACCCTGCGCCGGCCAGGCAGCGCCGCGCTCAGCATCGCCCATGTCGCGGCCGGTTGGGTCGATGCCGCGGCAGGCTTCGGCGTCAACGCCTGGGATGTGGCGGCGGCGATCCTGATCCTGCGCCAGTCCGGCGGACACTATCGCGGCTTCACGCTCGGCAAGCCCGGCGCGGATGCGTCGGAACTGTTCTGCCCCGGCTATGTCGCGACCGGCGCGGGCGCGGATTATCCCACGCTTCAGGGCGTCGCCGAGGCGATCTCGACCACGCGCATCGCCAAGGCCGCCGTTCAGCCCCGCGCCGCAGTCGCCTGAGGACGATTGCGAGCGAGGGATGTTGACGCTTTCTGCACAGCTGTGCAAATCACCATGGCCCGATCGGGCCCTTCGCCTTCGGGAAACCCGGCCATGACGCCCAGCTCCGCCCTGCTTGCCCCTGCCGCCGCGCTCGATCTCGACGCGCGTGCCGCCTTCTGCGTGGCGCTTGCGCGCTCCGCCGGCGAGATCGCCCGCGAAGGCTTTGCCGCCCGCGCCGCCGCCGGGCCGGATGCCGGGATCGGCATGAAGGGGCCGCAGGATTTCCTGACCGAGACCGACACGGCGGTGGAGCGCCATATCAAGGCGCGATTGGCCGAGAGTTTTCCCGCGGACGGCTTTCTCGGCGAGGAGACCGGCGGCACCGTCGAGGGCCATGTCTGGGTCGTCGATCCCATCGACGGCACGGCCAATTTCGCCCGCGCGATCCCGCATTTCTGCATCTCGATCGCCTTCGTCGCCGACGGCGAGATCGAGATCGGCGCGATCTACAATCCCGCGCTCGACGAACTGCATTTCGCCCGCCGCGACCATGGCGCGACGCTGAACGACCGGCCGATCCGGGTCTCCCGCACCAGCGCCTACACAGCCGCCTGCGTCGAGCTCGGCTGGTCGAACCGCCTGCCCAACGCGACCTATCTCGCCGTGCTCTCGGACCTGCTCGAGCGCGGCGCGAATGTCCGACGTGCGGCCTCGGGCGCGCTCGGCCTCGCCTATGTCGCCGATGGCCGCTCGGACGGTTATGCCGAGCTGCATATGAATCCGTGGGATTGCCTCGCCGGGCTCCTGCTCGTCCGCGAGGCCGGCGGCCGCGTCGGCCCCTTCCTCGCGCTCGACGGGCTGGCTAAAGGTGGCGGCGTTCTCGCCGCAGCGCCCGGCATCGCCAGCGGCATGAGCGCAGCGACCGGCATCCCGCTCGAACCGTGACGACAGGCTATCCCGCGATGCATGACGACAGCCCGCGCTACGAGCGCCCGCCCCTGAGCCTGATCGAGCCGAATGTCACGCCCTATGGCGTCGAGCTCTATATCGGCGGCATGGAGGCGGCCGGCGATATCGAATTGCTGAAGCGCCACGGCATCACCACCGTCGTCAATTGCGCCGTCAATCTCGATATTAACTATGCCGTAAAGCCGTTCCCGGACACGCCGCCCGGCAGCCTCTATGGCGGCGGGGCACTGCGTTACTACAAGATCGGCCTCGTCGATGGCGACGGCAATCCCGAGACCATGATGCTCGGCGGGTTCTACGTGCTGCGCGGCGCCTTCGCGCAGGTCCTGCCGAACCGGCCGACCTATCCCTTGCGCGAACGCGGCAACGTGCTCGTCAATTGCCGCGCCGGCCGCAGCCGCTCGGTCGCGCTGGTCGGCCTGTTCCTGCATGTCGAGATGCCGGAGGTCTATCCGACGCTCGAGGCCGCCTATGCCCATGTCCGGGAGAAGCGCGAACTCAGGCCCGACGAATGGCACGAGACGCCGAAACCGATGCTCGCCGCAGCGGCAGCCCGCGCCGCCGACTGGATCCGCCGTATCGACGCGGCGCAGGAGCCAATGCCGGCATGACCCGCATCGCCGTCATCGCCGACCCGCACTTTCATAACGTGACCTATCGGGCAGGCCACCCGCATGCGCCGCTCTCCGCCGTGCGCAGCCTCGCCGATACCGTCGCTTCCACGCGGGTGTTCAACGAGAGCTACCCGGCGCTCCCTGCCCTGCTCGACGACATCGTGGCGCGCGGCATCGAGCTGGTCATCCTCGTCGGCGATCTCACCGATGACGGCCAGCGCTCGACGATGGCGGCAGCGACGGCCGTGCTGCAGGACTACAGCGCCCGCCATGGCCTGCGCTTCCTCGCCACGCCCGGCAATCACGACCTCTACGCCATCCATGGCCGGCACCAGTCGAAGCGCTTCCTCGATGCCGATGGCAGCCATGTGCTGGTGACCAGCGACCCCGAGGCCGACGCCGGAGACTCGACGGCCCGTATCGTCAGCCCCGACATGCATTGCGGCGGCTATGACAGCGCCATCCCTGCCATGGCCGAGCTCGGCTTCTTCCGCCGGCCGTGGCATCTGCATTGGGAAAGCCCGTTCGGGCCGGACGATGCGCTATCGGCCCGCAGCTTCGAAATCCGCTCGGCCGATGGCGGCACCGTCCGGCGCATGATCGACAGCTCCTATCTGGTCGAGCCGGTCGAGGGCCTCTGGGTGCTCTCGATCGATGCCAATGTCTTCGAGCCGCGTGACGGCGACCGCGATCCGGCGCTGGAGAAGAGCTATATCGACAGCACCGATGCCGGCTGGAACGCGATGCCGCGCAACAAGCCCTTCGTGCTGGCCTGGATGCGTGACGTCGCGGCGCGCGCGGAGGCGCTTGGCAAGACGCTGCTCGCCTTCTCGCATTATCCGGTGCTCGACCCGTTGAACGGCACCACCGCCGACGAAGCGCGCCTGCTCGGCGACACCTCCTTCGTCCGCCGCGCGCCGACCGCCGCCACGGCCGAGGCCGCAGCCGCAACCGGCCTGCGCATCCATTTCAGCGGCCATCTCCACATCAACGACACGGCGTGCGTGTCGAGCGGCGACGACTGGCTGATCAATATCGCGGTTCCCTCAATGGTCGGCTTCCCGCCGGCCTACAAGATCGCAACCGTGGCGAAGGAGCACCTCGACGTGGAGACGGTGGTGCTGTCCGAGGTGCCGGGCTTCGATCTCGCCTTCGATCTCTACAAGGCCGAGGCACGGCTGACCGGCGAGGACGATGGCGGCATCGCCTCCACCACGAGCCATGGCGCCTTCCTCAGCACCCATCTCGCCGAGATGGTGCGCCGCCGCTACCTGCCGAAGGAATGGCCGGCCGATCTCGCCGCACTGGTGCCGCGCCTGACGCTGGCCGATCTCGACCGGCTGGCAGGGATCGCCGCGCCGCTCGCACCCGCAGACGTGATGCCGGAGGCCGCCGACCCGGAAGCCCTGCCCTTCTTCGAGCTGGTGGTGGACTGGTACAGGCTGCGCAAGGGCCGGCATGTCGCGCTCGATTTCATCGCGCCCGAGCGGCTCGATGCCTATCGGGCTCTGGCAGCGCGCTACCGGGCCGGCCACTGGCCGGCGACGAGCGTGCAGGCGCGCATCGCGAGCTTCCTCGCCATCCTCGAAAGCTATCTTGCGAGCTTGCCCTCTCGGCATTTCTCGATCGACCTCGCAACCGGCGCGGTCGAGGATCGCTTCACTTCGGCCTGACCGTCCGGCGCCAGACCGGCGTGACCGGAAACGTCGTGATCGTCGGGGCGCTGACGCCCGGCTCCCCGGCCGCGAGCTTCGCGATGATATGGTCGGCCATCTGGTCGATCGGCTGGCGGAAGGTGGTCAGTCCGTAGGAGGCCCAGCCGGCCTGCTCGATATCGTCGAAGCCGACGACGCAGAGTTCGTCCGGCACCGCCATGCCGAACTCGGTGCGCGCGCCGTCGAGGAAGCCGCAGGCGAGCAGATCCGTGACGCAGAAGGCCGCGTCCGGCCGGTCGGAACGCGCCAGCAGCTGGCGCGCGGCCTCGTAGCCGGAGGCATAGGCCGTCGGCCCGGTCCGCGCGACGGTGACCTCTAGGCCCTCTGCGGCGGCGGCCTGCCGAAACGCCTCCTCGCGCCCGACGATGCTGGGCGTGCCGGCGAGCGAGGACACCACGGCGATACGCGAGCAGCCGGCCCGGCGCAGCATGTGGAAGGCCTCGCCGGCCGCGGCGACATTGTCGACGACGATGTTCTCGGGCCCGGTCACGGGGTCGTCGCGGTTGATCAGGATGACATGCTGGCCGCTGGCGACGCAGGTCTCGATCAGCGCGGCCGGCGGCGCACCGGACAGCACGATCGTCGCCTGGGCGCGATAGTTCAGCGTCTGGCGCAAGGCCTTGGCGACGCTCTCGCCATCGCCCGAGGTGTTGATCAGCATGGCGACCTGATTGATCGCCTGCAGGCGGCGCGAGATCGCGTCGAGCATGCGCGACTGGTAGGGCGTCGCGACGTCGCCCGCGATCAGGCAGACGATGCCGCTGGATTCGTTGATCAGGCCGCGCGCCAGATGGTTGACGTGGTAGCCGAGCGACTGCGCGGCCTCCAGCACCCGCTCGCGCGTCGCCTCGGAGACGCTGGCGCCTTCCGTGAAGGTCCGCGACACCGCCGAGCGCGAAACGCCCGCGAGTTCCGCGACCTGCTGGGCGCTGACGAAAGACCGGCCCCGCTTCGCTCCCGTCATCGTCCCTCCACGATCGTGCACGGAATGTGCATCACGGCACAAACGTGCAAATGCCGCTGCGGAAAGGTCTTAGGAGAGGAACGAGCGCCTTGCAATTGCGGATGTCCCGCGCGTGCAAGGGCGAAGCTTGCGCCCCTGCCGGCCGGACTAAGGCCGCCCGCCCCTATTGCAGGTCGGCGAAAGCGAGCTTCAGGCGATCGACCGCTTCCACGACCACCGCGCGGCGTCGCCAGATTGAAGCGCAGGAAGCTCTCGCCGCCCTTGCCGAAAGTCGGGCCGTGATTGATCGCGATCTTCGCCTGCTTCTCGACGCGGGCGGTGAATTCGGCCGGTTCCATGCCCGTCCCGGAAAAATCCGCCCAGGCGAGATAGGTCGATTCCAGCGGCATCGAGCGTACGCCGGGAATCGCGTCGATGCCGGCATCGAAGATGCGGCGGTTGCCGTCGAGATAGAGGTTGAGCGCATCGACCCAGGCCGCGCCTTCCGGGCTGTAGGCGGCGGTCGCCATCGCCATGCCGAAGGAGTTCGGGGAGATGCCGAGCGCGTCCATGCGCCCGCGGAACAGGTCACGCAGCCGCGCGTCGGGAATGATGACGTTGCCGATATGGGCGCCGGCGATGTTGAAGGTCTTGGTGGTGGCGGTCATCATCACCAGTCGGTCCATGATCTCAGGCGCCGCGACCGGCATCACCGTATGCTTCTGGCCGGGCATCACGAGATCGTGGTGGATCTCGTCGGAGACCAGGACGAGGTCGTGGCGCTTGCAGAAATCGGCGATCGCGCGCAGTTCGTCGCGCGTCCAGACGCGGCCGCCCGGATTATGCGGCGAGCACAGGATCAGCATGCGCTCCTTGCCGGTCATCGCAGCGTCCCAGGCGGGAATGTCGAGGACATAGCGGCCCTCTTCCAGCGCCAGCGGGCATTCGACGACTTGACGGCCCGACGCGATCACGATGCGCGCGAAGGCGTGGTAGACCGGCGTCATCAGCACGACGCCATCGCCGGGCTTCGTGTAGGCCTCGACGCAGAGCGCGGTGCCGTTCACCAGGCCGTGGGTGGTGAAGACGGAGTCGGGCGAGACCTCCCAGCCGTGCCGGTTGAGCATCCACCAGCGGATCGCAGCAAGATAGGCGCGGTCATCGCCGAAATAGCCGTAGATGCCATGGGCGTTCATGCCGTCGAGCGCGCCCTGCACGCAGGCCGGCGGACGGAAATCCATGTCCGCGACCCACATCGCGATGCCGCCATCGGCCGGCACGCCATAGACGGTCTCCATCTTGTCCCATTTGGCCGAGTGGGTGCCGCGGCGATCGATCCGCTCGTCGAAATTGGGAGAAAGCTGCATGGGGCCCTGCCGGCTAAGACGGAGAATATCCTTCCCCTAGCAGGTCTCACGGGAGAACACAGCCACTGCCCGATGCAATGCAGCGGCTCGACAAGCGCATTCCTCAAAGCCGCCGATCAGGCTCTCGCGGCAGGAAGACCGCAGGCTTGCGGGATACCGCCATTGCGCGCGAGGAAAAGGTCATTGCCCGTTTTGGAGCACTCCGGATTCGCGTGCAGCAGATAGGCTGCGCGCAGCTTTCCCGGCGATTGTCACGCCAGCGATCGATGCCTTAACTCAGGAGCCGAAATGACCGACCTTCTGGTCACCAATGTCCGCCCGGACGCGAAGACGACATCCGATATCCTGATCAAGGGCGGCCGGATCGCCGCCGTCGGGCCGAACCTGCCGCGCGAGCCCGGGGTGCCGGTGCATGACGGCGCCAATGCGATCGCGATCGCGCCCTTCGTCGAGCCGCATGTGCATCTCGACAAGATCCTCTGGGGCCTGCCCTGGCACGGCATCAACGTTCCCCGCACCCTGCGCGAGATGATCGACAACGAGGTCGAGATCCGCAGGACCCTGCCCTGGGGCGTCCCGGAGCGTGCCGGCAATCTCATGCGCCAATGCGTCGCGATGGGCTCGACGCATATTCGCAGCCATATCGACATCTCGACCGAGTACAAGCTGGACAACCTGCACGGCGTCCTCGCAGCCTGGGAGAAGACGAAGCACGCCGTCGGGCTGGAGCTCGTCGCCTTCCCGCAGACCGGCATGATGATCGATCCGGGCACGGCCGAGCTGATGGAGGCGGCGCTCGACGAAGGCGCGTCGGTGATCGGCGGCATCGATCCGGGCGGCATCGACGGCGACCCGAAGGGCCATCTCGACACGATCTTCGACATCGCCAGCCGCAAGGGCGCCAAGATCGACATCCATCTGCACGAGGCTGGCGATCTCGGCCTGTTCGAGATGGGGCTGATCGTCGAGCGGACGAAGGCGCTCGGCATGCAGGGGCGCGTCGTCGTCAGCCACGCGTTCTGTCTGGGCGATTCTCAGCGCGACAAGGTCGAGCGCATGATCGACATGGTGGTCGAGGCGCGCATCGGCATCATCTCGGCGGTCCCCGGCGCGAACGTGTTCCCGCCGATGTTCGAGCTGGCACGGCGCGGCGTGAAATGCGCCATCGCCTCGGATTCGCTGCGCGACACCTGGAACCCGCATGGCAACGGCGACATGCTGGAGCGCTGCTGGCTGCTCGCCTACCGGACCGGCAGCCGGACCGACGACAAGCTGATCGAATGCCTGGGCATGGGCACACGTCGCGGCGCCGACCTGCTCGAGCTCAAGGGCCACGGCCTGGAGGCCGGCTGCGAGGGCAGCCTCGTCCTCATCCCGGGCGAAAACCTCGCCCAGATCGTCGTGGACAGGCCGAAGCGCGCCCTGGTCGTGAAGAACGGCCGCATTGTCGCCCGCGACGGACAATGGGTCGACTGAAGGCCGCGAAACGCGCGCATTCCGGCATCGACGAACCGCCGGCACCGGAATGCGGGCACAAGCCGGCGGGCAGGTTTTGGAACAAGGTGCGGGCCGGCGATCAGGTCGACAGGCCCGCACCGAGGCGCGATTTACGAAAGGCTGTTGGGACGCTGTGTGATCAACGCCGCGAGGGCGTCAGCCGTGGCCGCCGACAATGTCCAGCCAAGGTGGCCGTGCCCGGTATTGTAGAAGACCCGCGGATTTCGGCCGTGCATGACGCGCGGCACCATGTCCGGCATCATCGGCCTCAAGCCGGCCCAGGGGACGACCTGGCGCATGCTCATCCGCGGGAAGTGCCGTCGACACCAGGCGATCAGAGGCTCAATGCGCGCGGCCCGGATATCCTTGTTGTAGCCGTTGAACTCGGCTGTCCCGGCGACGCGGAAGCGCGTCGCTCCCAGGCGGCTGGTGACGATCTTGGCCTGATCGTCGAGCAGGCTGGTCCAGGGCGCGGCATCCTGATCGGCCTTCTCCGGCAACTCCACCGTGATGGAATAGCCCTTGACCGGATAGACATTCATCCGGTCGCCGGCCTTCGCGGCCAGCTGACGCGAGCCGACGCCGCCGCAGATCACGATCGAGTCGAAGGTTGAGACCTGCGCCTCCCGTGAAGAAGGTTCCGCTCCGGCCTGAATGAAGCCGATCTCGACCGAGCCTGCCCCGGGCGTGATCGAGAGGACATCGACGCCGAACCGCATTTCGGCGCCTAGCCTCTCGCAGGCACGCGACAAGCCGCTCGTGAATTTATGGATATCGCCGGTGAAGTCCGAAGGCGTGTAGAATCCGCCATGGAAATCGCCGTGCAGCGCCGGTTCGATGGCTCGGATTTCCTGCGGTGTCACGGCCCTTCGCTCCAGCCCGGCCCTGGCCAGAAGGGAGGTCACCCGCGCGGCTGCCTCGAAATCCTTCCTGCCACGATAGACGTGCAGGATTCCGCGCTCCTCGCAGTCGAAGGCGATGCCTTCCTCGTCCGCGATCGTTCGCAGGTGATGCCGCGCCTCCATCGCGAGGCGAGCCGTCGTGATCGTGTTTTCCTCATAGCGCGGGATGGCGGCGACGAATTCTGCCATCCAGGAGAGCTTGTGCCATCCCGGCCGCGGCCCGACGAGCAGCGGCGCCCCGGGCGTGAACATCCACCGGATGCCCTTCAGCATCGTCGCCCAGCTGTTCCAGACCTCGGCATTCGAGGCGGAGAGCTGGCCGCCATTGGCGAACGAGGTCTCCATCGCGGCATAGGGATGCCGCTCGAACACGGTGACCCGGCAGCCGCGTTTCAGCAGGTTGTAGGCGGTGGTGATGCCGGTGATCCCGGCGCCGATCACGGCGATATTGGTGTTTTCAGTCGACAAGAAAGCGCTCCTTCCGCAATCCCTGCGGATGTGGCGCCCCCTCTGTCATTGGCCTGAGAGCTTCGATCGCGCTCGTCATTGAGCAGCGGGCTTACACCGTCGGCGGGAGCTGTTGCTCCGCTTTTCAGAGTTTCAATTCAGGTGCGGTTCTTTTGCCTGAGAGTTTCCGGGGCGGTTGCTCCGTCGGCGCCTTCTCGGATGACCGAGACGATCTCTCCCGCGAAATTTCGTGATTGCGATGCTGTTCCGGTCTGCCGGCCCGCGAGAGCATATCCTTCCCGGAGCTGGCCGTTTCCCTCAAGTTCTCCTCACTCGGGTCAGAGGCTGGGCCGGCTGGCCTGCACTCCGCACCTGGACGTCAGGGCTTTGTACCCAATCCCGCGATGCGATCAAGGAAGCGGTCGGCATGGGGCTGCCAGACCGTACGGCCTTCCGCGGTCGGGAACAACCTGTGCCCGTCTTCGCCGAACGGCGCCAGCAGGTGATATTCGGCATCTCCCCCGGCCGACTGGTAGGCCTGCGCCATCCGGGACGTCAGGGCGCCGTCGAAGAAGCGGTCGTTCTGCGTATAAATCCACAAGGTCGGGATCTTCGACGAACGGCCGAAGGTCGCTGCCGCCTCGACCAGGCTGTCCGGCGAACAATTGTGGTTCGGCTTGCCGCCGGCATAGCCGCCGCGACCACCGGCGAAATTGATCACCGCTCGCACGCCCGCGGGAGCGCGGCTCGCAGCAGCCAGGGAACCCCAGCCTCCGGCCGACTGGCCCACCAGCAGGATGCGGTCCGCCCTGACCGTATCGAGTGCTGCAAAATAGCGCGCGACATTCTGGATGTCATCCGCCGTCGCGAGCCCGCCGCCGACGTAATCGGGCCTGCTGCAGGGACCATAGGCCTCGGCCCAGGTGCCTCCGCGTGGTCCGTAGCCGCGGCGCAGGGGCAGCACGACCATATAGCCGCGTGACAGCAGCCAGTCCGCGCCCGCCCGATATTCGGGAGGCGCCATCGTCTTGCGCGCGGCAGCGTTTGCAGGCGAGCCGTGGCTGACGATCGCAAGCGGGAACGGACCGGAACCCGATGGAACGAGGACGCGCGTCGGCAGGAGGATGTCCGCGCCCTGCCCGTCCTTGCCCACGGGGACGAACCAGGCCTGCTCGCCAGCGCGTTCGCGATCGACCGATAGCCGCCCCGGCTGCGGATTCTCGACAGCCTCCCAGGGATTGGCCGGCTCCGCCTGTGCCGAGGGTATCAAGCCTAGCGCCAGAACAGAGGCGGCAGCGGCGTACTTCAGCGGAACCATCCAGTCGCAGATAGAGACGACGCCCGATGCGAAGAGAGACATATCTGCAATCCACCCCCGTTGATTTTCCTGAAATAAGTATTTTGATGAATTCGAGTCAAGTGATGTTACTGAACAGCGACGCTATATATTATATATCTAAATCTATTCAGAAAAATGCCCTTATTATGCATTTAAAGCATAATCTTATGCTTGATGATTTCGGCAACCGACAACATCCTCCTCCCAATAATATCGTGATCGAAGCGGCCCATGCCGATCTCGATCCGCATGGGAGGGATATCCGATATGTTGATCAGATCAGCTCGCGCCGCTCTGGCAGGCGCGGTCCTGTTCGGCTCTGCCGTGACCACGGGACAGGCCGCGACACCCAAGGACGTCTTCGTCATGGCGAGCGATCTGACGACCTTCATCACCTTCGATCCGGCCGCAGCCAACGAGTCGTTCCCTAATGAATTGCTGCGTCAGATGTGCACGCCGCTGCTCTCGCTCGACCATCAGGACCCGTCGAAGGTCGTCGCCGGTCTCGCCGAGACATGGTCCAGCTCCCCGGACGGCAAGACATGGACCTTCTCGATCCGGCGCGGCATGGTCTTCGCCTCGGGCAAGCCGGTGACGTCCGCAAGCATCGCCTGGTCGATGCGTCGGTCGATGAAGCTGAACCTCGTCACCGCCAGCCTGATGCGCGACTGGGGTCTGAATTCGCCGGACCAGATCGCGACGCCGGACGATCACACCCTCGTCCTTACCCTGACGAAGGACCTCGCGCCGTCGGTCACACCCTTCGCCTTCACCAATCACCGTCTCGGGTCTGCGCTCGATGCCGATGCGGTGATGGCGCATGAGAAGGACGGCGATCTCGGCGCCGGTTGGCTGAACACCAATGTCGCCTGCTACGGCCCCTACCGCCTGAACACCCTCAGAGCCCAGGAAGTCGTGATCCTGGAGGGTTATCCGAAGTTCTGGAGCGGCGCGCCCGCGATGAAGCGGATCATCGTGCGGCATGTGCCGGAGCCGGGCGCGCAGAGGCTGCTGCTTGAGAAGAACGACATCGACTACGCCAAATCGGTCGAAGCCTCGTCCCTGGCGGCGATGGTCGCCAATCCCGACCTGCGCTTCCAGTTCAAGCCGCGGCTCGACAGCGTCTATCTCGCGCTCAACCAAAAGGACCCGATCCTTACCAATCCGAAGGTCATCGAGGCCTTCCGCTACCTGATTGACTATCAGGGCCTGAGCGAGACGGTCCAGAAAGGGCGCGCCGAGATCCGCCAGAGCTTCGTGCCGGCCGGCGTGTTCGGGGCGCTGCCGAAGGGGGAGGATCCCTATCGGCTCGACATCGCCAAGGCGAAGTCCTTGCTCGCCGAGGCGGGCTATGGCGACGGGTTCAAGAAGACCATCCTGACGATGACGAACTACCCGTTCCCGGACCTCGCCCAGAACCTGCAGCAGAACGCCGCGAAGGCCGGCGTAACGCTGGAGGTCCGGACCATGGCGACGGCCCAGCTCTACACGCTGATGCGTAGCCGCGACTTCCAGATGCTGATGGCGGTCTACGACTACGACTATCCCGACGCCAACGACATGGCCCTGCGGATGGCCTACAACCCCGACAATAGCGACGCCGCCAAGGCCACCAATTTCCTCGCCTGGCGTGCTGCCTGGGCGCCGGGCGCCTGGTTCAAGGAACAGGTCGAAACCGCCCAGCGCGAGCGCGATCCCGCCAAGCGCACGGCGCTCTATGCCGAGCTGCAGCGCCGCCATATGCAGGAATCGCCGATCATCGGCATCTTCCAGCGGCTCGGCGCGATGGCCTTGCACAAGCGGGTCAAGCGCTTCGACTACAACGGCGCAGAGCTGTTCTACGACACGATCCAGAAGGATTGAGCCGTGAGCTCCCTGACCGATCTCGCGCCGCGGCGACCTGTCCGCGCGCGCCTGCCGCGCCGGGTGCTGCCCATCCTGCGCGGCAGCCTCTCCATCGCGCTCACCTTGCTCGGCCTGTTGGCCCTGACCTTCTTCATCGGCCGCGTGCTGCCCTTCGATCCGATCGCCGCGGTGGTCGGCGAGAAGGCCGATGCCAGCGTCTACGAGACCGTGCGCGCCAGGCTGGGGCTCGACCAACCGCTCTATGTCCAGTTCGGCCTGTTCCTGCGCGACATGCTGAGCGGGAATTTCGGGCGGGCGATCTTCACCGGCAATGCCGTCGCCGACGATCTCAGGCACGTCATCCCGGCGACCGTCGAGCTTGCCACCGTCGCCATCATCATCGGCTGCGGCTTCGGCATTCCCTTCGGCGTTGCGGCCGCAGTCTATCGGGGGCGCCCGATCGACCATGCCGTGCGCCTGCTGTCGCTCGTCGGACACTCGGTCCCGATCTTCTGGCTCGGCCTGATGGGGCTGATCATCTTCTATGCCTGGCTCGGCTGGGTCGGCGGTTCCGGGCGGGTCGATATCTTCTACCTCGACGCCGTGCCGCGGCGGACGGGCATGCTGCTGGTCGATTCCCTGCTGGCCGGCGACTGGGACGTCTTCGTCAGCGCGTTCAGGCACATCATCCTACCGGCGCTCCTGCTCGGCTATTCCTCGATGGCCTATATCAGCCGCATGACCCGCAGCTTCATGCTCGACCAGCTCGGGCAGGAATATGTGACCACGGCGCGGGTCAAAGGCTTGTCGCGGCGCCGCGTGGTCTGGGGCCATGCCTTCCGCAACGTACTGGTCCAGCTCGCGACCATCGTCGCGATCTCCTATGGCGGCCTGCTCGAAGGCGCGGTGCTGACCGAGACGGTCTTCGCCTGGCCCGGCTTCGGCCAGTACCTGACCACCGCGCTGATGATCGGCGACATGAACGCCGTGCTCGCCTGCACCCTGATCGTCGGGCTCGTCTTCATCTGCCTGAACCTGATCACCGACCTCCTCTATCGCTTCCTGGACCCGCGCACCCGATGACGGTTCAATCTTTCGAACGCGACGCCACATTCCGATCCTGGCTACTCGCCGAGGCGCCGGAATCCGGCTTCCAGGCCTGGTCGCAGAGCTGTTACCTCGCCTGGCTGCGCCTGGCCGCGAATCCGCTCGCGGTGATCGGCCTCGTCGTCCTGCTGGCGCTCGGGCTCGTCGCCCTGCTGGCGCCGTGGATCGCCACCCACTCGCCCTTCGAGCAGGTCTTGGCCGAGCGGCTCCAGCGCCCGAGCGCGGCGCATTGGCTTGGAACCGACGAGCTCGGCCGGGACGTCTTCAGCCGCATCGTCTACGGCGCCCGGACCACGCTCTACATCGTCGGCCTCGTCGCCGTGATCGTCGGGCCGATCGGCCTGTGCATCGGCACGACCGCCGGCTATCTCGGTGGCTGGGTCGAAGCCCTGCTGATGCGGATCACGGATATCTTCCTGTCCTTCCCGAGCCTGATCCTGGCTTTGGCCTTCGTCTCTGCGCTCGGTCCCAGCCTCGACAATGCGATCATCGCGATCGCGCTCTCGTCCTGGCCGGGTATCGCACGTCTCGCCCGGGCCGAGACGCTGACGATCCGCTCCAGCGACTATGTCGATGCCGTCCGCGTCATGGGCGCCTCGACGCCGCGGATCATCTTCCGACACGTCATGCCGATGTGCCTGCCCTCGGTCGTCGTGCGGGTGACGCTGAGCATGGCCAGCGTCGCGCTGACGGCGGCGGGCCTCGGTTTCCTCGGCCTCGGCGCGCAACCGCCGACGCCGGAATGGGGCGCGATGCTCTCGACCGCCCGGCAATATCTGCTCGAGCACTGGTATCTCGCCGCCATGCCGGGCCTCGCCATCCTGATCGTCAGCCTCGCCTTCAACCTGTTCGGCGACGGGTTGCGCGACATGCTCAACCCGCGCAGCTGAGGGAGACGGCAATGACTTCGAACAGCCCCATCCTCACCGTCGAGGATCTGCGCGTCGGCTTCCCCACGCCACGCGGCACCGTGGAAGCCGTGCGCGGCATCAGCTTCGCCATCGGCCGCAACAAGGTCGGCATCGTCGGCGAATCCGGTTCCGGGAAGTCGATGACCGGGCGGGCCATCCTCAAGCTGCTACCCGGCGGAGCGACCTCGACCGTCAAGTCGATGAAGCTCGGAGACACGGATCTGGCGAGCCTCAGCGAAAGCGAGATGCTGGGCATCCGCGGCAAGCGTATCTCGATGATCCTGCAGGACCCGAAATACTCGCTCAATCCGGTCATGCGGGTCGGACACCAGATCGCCGAGGCCTTTCGTGTCCATCACCGCGCTTCCAGGGCCGAGGCGGAGGAGCGGGCGCTGGAGATGCTCGCGGCCGTCCGCATTCGCGATCCACGGCGCGTTTTCTCGCTCTATCCGCACGAGGTTTCGGGCGGCATGGGCCAGCGCATCATGATCGCGATGATGCTGATCCCCGAACCCGAACTCATCATCGCCGACGAGCCGACCTCGGCGCTCGACGTTACCGTCCGGCTTCAGGTCCTGGCCATTCTCGACGACCTCGTGACGACGCGCGGTATCGGCCTGATGTTCATCAGCCATGACCTCAATCTCGTCTCGAGCTTCTGCGACGAGGTGCTGATCATGTATGCCGGGCGCATCGTCGAGCGTTGCCCCGCCGCCGAGCTTCACCAGGCAAAGCACCCCTATACGCGCGGCCTGCTGGCCTCGCTGCCTCGGCTCGAAGACGGCCACAAGCGCCTGCGGGTGCTGGAGCGCGACCCTTCCTGGCGCGACGAACCCATTCCGGCGGAAGCATGATCGAAGTCAGCCAGTTGCGCGTCGCCTTCGGCGCGGATGAAACCCAGACCATCGCCGTCGACGATGTCTCCTTCACGATCCCGGAAGCGACCGTCTACGGGCTCGTAGGCGAATCCGGCTGCGGCAAGACGACGATCCTGCGCTGCCTGTGCGGCCTCAACCGGCAATGGTCGGGCACGATCAGGGTCAACGGAAAGCCGGTCGGGCCGTTGCGCGACCTCGCCTTCTACCGGATGGCCCAGATGGTGTTCCAGGACCCGTACGGCTCCCTGCATCCCCGGCACACGGTCAACACCATCCTGTCCGAGCCGCTGCTGGTACACGGCATCCCTGATATCGGCGCGCGCGTCTCCCGTGTCCTCGCGCAGGTCGGCCTCGGCGAGAGCTTCCGCTTCCGCTACCCGCACCAGCTCTCGGGGGGCCAGCGCCAGCGCGTGGCGATCGCCCGCGCGCTGATCCTCGAGCCGCGCATCCTCTTCCTCGACGAACCGACCTCGGCGCTCGACGTCTCCGTCCAGGCCGAAGTCCTCAACCTGATCCGCGACATCCAGGTCGAGCAAGGCCTGACCTGCGTCCTCGTCAGCCACGATCTTGCGGTGGTCGCGAATCTTTGCAACCGCCTAGCAGTGATGAACCAGGGCAAGCTGGTCGAGGAGCTGAGCGTTGCCGACCTGATGTCCGGCCGTGCCCGGAGCGGCTACACGCAAAGGTTGATCGCTGCCAGCGCGGGCTATGATCGAGCGCTGGTCAGCCTCGATTCGGACTAGCCCGCTTGCATTGGCGGAAGGGGGCGATGCCGGCGAGGCACTGTCGCGGGACGTCGCAGCGTGCTGCCATCCCCTGACGAAACCGGAGAGAAGCGATGGAGGTCAAATGGTTGGAGGATTTCCTCAGCCTGGCGAGCACGGCCAGCTTCTCCCGCTCCGCGGCCGAACGCCATGTGACCCAGTCGGCTTTCAGCCGCCGCATCCGTCAGCTCGAGGATTGGGTCGGCTTGCCCCTGATCGACCGGGCCACCTACCCCGTCCGGCTGACCGCAGCCGGTGAGAGCTTTCGCGCCACGGCACAGGAGCTGCTGCAGGACCTGCTGCGCGCCAGGGACAATCTGCGGGAGAAGCAGGGCCTGCGCGCCAATACCCTGTCCTTCGCCGCGCTTCACACCTTGTCGCTGACCTTCTTCCCACAATGGCTGCGGCGCATCGAACCGCGCTGCGGCGGATTGCGGACCCGGGTGAGTGCCGACAACAACGGGATCGACTCGCTCGTGACGCTGCTGCGGGAAGGCGGCAGCGATTTCCTCCTGATGTACTCGCACAGCGCGGTCCCGATCTTCATCGGCGACAGCGACATCACGCATGCGCGCCTGGGCGACGAACGGGTGATCCCCGTCTCGGCTCCCGATGCGAACGGCCGCCCCATCCATCGGATCGAACCGGGAGCGGCGCCGGCGCGCCATCTTGCTTATGGAACCGGATCGTTCTTCAGCCACGCACTGGCCGATCTGTTCGCGAGCAGGCCGCTCGAACGCGTCACCATCCACGAGAACACGATGTCCGAAGGCCTGAAGGCGATGGCGCTGGCCGGCTGGGGCTTGGCCTGGATACCCGAGAGCATCGTGCGGCTCGACCTCGCCGGCGGGCAACTCGTGCGCGCTGCCGATCCGAGCTGGGACCTGACGGTCGACATCAGGCTCTACCGGTCCCTGTCGAACTCCCGCCCGGTGGTGGAGCAATTCTGGGACATCGTCACGGCAGAGGCTCGCGAGATGGGCAGCGCCCCAGCTTGACCAGCGGCTGCCGACCTGTGGCGCCCATCTGCGCGCGCTGGCCCAGCCGGTGGCAACCGCCCTCGTTGGTGACGCGGAACGTGCTCGTCAGGTCTAACGCGGCAGTCGGCTTCGACGCCCCGTCAGCCATCTCATCACCAACCAGCTGATAGCGACGCCGCAGACACCACCGGTCAGCTTGACCAGCAGATCGGCCAGGCGGGCGTGCCGACTCGGCGAGAGCAACTGGAGGAACTCCAGCCCGATCGCGATCGCCACGACGAACAGCAATACGGCCACGATCCGCCTCGGATAGACCGTCGCGAACAGGAAGCCCAGGAGCCCGAAAGCGCCGAAGCGTTCGAGATGAACGGCATGGCCGATTCGCGGGCGCATCTCGAGCGAAGACAGGGTGGCGAAGACGATGAAGGCGAGCAGCAGCCAGGGCAGGACGGGCAAAAGCGCTCTTGGATTCATAGTCCGCTCGTCTCCGGCTACCGCGAGCCGACCTTGTCGCGCGCCCGCCGGCCTGAGGCAAGCAAACTAGTGCGGTAGGGTGGAACGATAGACCTGGAGAGTCTTCTGGGCGACGCTCGGCCAGCTATAGGCCTGCTCGACCTGCAGCGCCTGGGCGCGGGCTTGCTCCTCGCTGAGCGGATTCGCCAGCTTGGCGGTCATCGCCTTCGCGAGAGCGTCGATGTCGCCGAGCGGGAAGTAGTCCTCGGCCGGCAGGCCGAGCTCCTTGTTCGCGACGATGTCGCTGGCGAGCACCGGCAGCCCGTACCCCATCGCCTCGAGCAGCGCGATCGGCATGCCCTCATGGCTCGACGGCAGCACGAAAAGAGCGGCGTTGGCGAAGAGATCGGCCAACCTGTCTCCGGTCTGGAAGCCGGTCAGCACGACGCCGGGCACGCTCGCCGCCAGCGCCCTCACCTCGCGGGAATACGGCGTCTCGAACTCCGCGCCGCCGGCCAGGACCAGCTGGAAATCGGGGTCGGCGCCCTTCGCGAAGGCTTTGATCAGGTCGATCTGCCGCTTCTCGGGCACGAAGCGCGCCGCCAGCAGCACATAGCGTTTCGACCGCAGGCCGAACTCGCCGAGAATGCCCGTCTCCGCCGCGTTCCGCGGAATGGTGACGCCGTTCGGCACGAAGGCGACGACTGCGCCATGGCGCGAGGCCATGGTCCGTGCCACCTCGTTTGAGACCGCGATCCGGCCGTGCGACAGGCGCATGCCGAAATATTCGCCGAGCTTCAGCACGCAGCGGGCGAAACCGCCCCATTTCTGGCGCTCGTAATCATAGCCGTGATGAGTGACGACGATCCGCAACCCGAACAGCCGGGCCAGGGGCACGAACAAGGCCGGCCCGACCGCATGGATGTGCAGGATATCCGGCCGGCGCCAGGCCGCGACCCAGACGCCGAGGAAAGTGTGCACGATCGCTTCGAGCGCCATCTTGCGCGGCGCCCAGAGCGGCAGGATGCGAATGCCGTTCCACGTCTTCGCGCCGGCATGCGACAGGTAGCGGCTGCGACCGATGACATCGACATCCCAGCCGGCTGACGACAACTCGCCGGCGAGCATCTCGACATGCTTCTCGACGCCACCCTGGACATTCGGGATGCCGCGCAGCCCCAGAAAGACGATATGCCTGCGCGGCTCGCTCTTCACGGCGGTGGCAGCGCATTGGCCGAGGGGCGCCTCGACAGGCACATTGGTCACGATAGCCCCCGGCTGCCGTCTTCCGGTCGAACCGGGAGCAACGCTGCAAATTTGCAGGCCTCGTACATGCCTCTGAATGACTCCGAAAGGTTTCCCCAAGAGCCGAGAAAAGACTGCGGCCGAGAAACCTTACCCCCAGAGACAAGAAGATATCCAAAGATCGCCGACTCAGCGACAAGCAACTCGCACTGCTGCGGCGCCTTCCAATTGTTAACCTTTATGGCCCGATCGCTGCCCCAGCTCAGCTGCCGAGCGCCTCGTAGAGCGCGAGCGTCCGGTCGCGATAGGCAGCGGCGGAGAATTCCGAGGCGATCCATTCACGGCCCGCACGCCCCATCTCCGCCCGGCGGGCGGTCGTCAGCGCCGTGAGATCGGACAGCTTGCGGGCGAGGTCCTCGACATCCCCGGAAGCGAAGAGCAGCCCGGTCTGCCCATCCCGGACCATCTCCGGAATGCCGCCGATCGCGGCCCCGATCACCGGCCGCCCGAGAGCATAGGCTTCGAGGATGCTGATCGGCGCGTTCTCGTACCATTCTGAGGGCAGAACCAGCGCGCGCGACTGCCCGATCAGGCGGTGCAACTCCTGCCCCGAAAGATGTCCGACGAAATGCGCGTTCGCGCCGGTCTGGATCGCCAGCTCGCGGAGCGCCTCCTCCTCCGGGCCGGTTCCGGCCAGGATCAACCGCTGGTTCGCGCGCGCTGCCGCCCGGATCAGCGTCGCCAGCCCCTTTTCCGGTGCGAGCCGCCCGGCAAAGACGACGTAATCGCCCTCCTCCCAGTCGGACCGATAGGTCTCCACATCGACGAAATTGGGAATGTAGACCAGCTTCTCGCGCGGCCAGCCCCACTCCACCAGCTTCTCCAGATAGAAGCGGCTGGGCACGACGACCCGGTCGAGTTTGTCGCGATAGAGCCCGAGAGCCCGGTGCACCATCGTCTCGACCAGCACCAGCCCGCTGAGCGGGACCGAGGCTTTGACGCAGCGATGGCGCAGGACGTTGTAGATTCGCCCGCCCCGGCAATCCTCGCAGACCTTGCCCGCGCGCAGCATCTTGTAGGACGGGCACGCGAGCTTCAGGTCATGCGCCGTCATCACGACGGGAATGCCGGCGTCCTTCAGGGTGGAGAAGATCGCGGGCGAGAGATGGTGATAGACGTTGTGGGCATGTGCGACCGAGGGGCGCGCCTGCGCGATCAGCCTGGCGAGGTTGCGCTGGGCTTCGACGGAATAGATCACGCTGGCTGCCTGCACGACCTTGCGCAGCGGGCTCGTCCGCTGGCCATATTCGATCTCGGAGACGAAATAGTCGGACCAGGGCGAAGGAACGTTGTTCTCGTGCTGCATGGCGAAGGGAACGACGTCCCAGCCGATTTGCGCGAACATCGCCATATGGTCGAAGAAGACCGCTTCCGCGCCGCCGCGGCGATAAAAGTAGTTGTTGATCGCCAGCAGGCGCTTTCCCGCCGGTTGCGAACGCGACACTGCGGCCTCCCTACCAGCCGAGCCGGTCGAGCGCGCGATCGACGGGCAGCACGATGCAGCCACGATCGACCGCATGCGCGACCAGCCGGTCGAAGGTCTCGGGCGTGCAACCATGGGCCGTCGGGCGCGCCGCGATGTCGTGCGTGAAGAACACGAGCCAGCCCGGCGTCTCGGCCACGTCGTCGATCCAGCGCGTCAGGGCGCGCGCCTGCGCCTCCGGCTGGCGGATCTCGACCGCCTTGAGCATGAGAGGATCGACGAGCCCGCGGTTGATCGCCTCGCCGGCACCGCGGCAGCTGCGGAAACGGCGGCGGAACTCCGGCCGCGCCAGCGGCCAGGCGGCATTGTAGGGAAAGGCGAAATTGGCCGGCGGCGGCGCGACGCCGGCGCCCGCGAGATAGGCGGCATTGCGGTCGAGATCGCGTGGCAGCTCGCGCCGGGACATGTCGCGGATCCGGCGATGCGAGAAGGTGTGGCAGCCGACCTCGTGGCCCCGCTCGGCGAGCTCCCGGCAGCCCTCTGGCGCGATCAGAACCCGCTCGGGCTCGACCTGCCCGGCAAGCCCCCCGGCGATGTAGAAGGTGCCGCGCGCGCCGTGCCTTTCGAGGATCGCTGCGCCTTGATCGAGCGCGCTGTCCGGCACGTCATCGAAGGTGAAGGAGACCAGCGGGACATCGGTCGCCAGCGCCCGGCGCGCACCGGCGAACTTCCAGATCAGCCGGTTCGTCAGCCGATCCGCGAGCCCGCCATGCCTCTGAATATTCTCGATCAGGCTAGGCATGTGCGACGGCCCCTTGCGGCTTGGCGCCCGGCTCCGGCAGCAGCCCGGCGGAGGTTTGTAGGGAGAGGCCGTAGATCGCGATCAGGAAGGTCAGCCAGAGTGGGTTGGATCCCTCGAAGAACAGGCTCTCCAGGCAGGCATGGGCCAGGACATACAGCCAGATCCTGACGAACAGGCGGGTGAGGTCGCTATGCGCGTTCGCGGAATCGATGCGCGAGATCTGATAGAGCGGCAGGACAACCAGCCAGACCAGCGTCAGCAGCAGGCCCGGCACCCCCATCATCAGGATCATCTCAAGATAGGAATTATGCGCGTGGGAGGCCGCTACCGCCCAGGTCTCGATCTCGCCGCCGCTATTGACCAGCTGCGAGGTCTGCCAGAAGCCCTTCATGCCGTAGCCCGTCAGGGGCCGCTCGGCGATCGCCCCGAACGCCAAGCGCCAGATGTCAGCCCGGTTCGTGAAGGTCGCGTCGATGCCGAGCTCCGAAACGAACTCGCCGAGCGGCCGGATGACCGCCGACCCCACGGCGAAAAGGTTGAAGAACGCGATGCCTCCGATGACGATCGGAATACGCAGGACGCGCACCCTTTCGAAGAGCCAGGCCACGACCAGCACCGCCGGAAGCATCGCCGTCGATGTCTTTCCTCCGGTATTGAGCAGGAAGAAGAACGCCAGGCCGACGATCGCCGCCCCCGCCAGGCGGGACCATACCTTCATGGCGAAGAGCCCGAAGAGCACCATGACGACCATAGCCACGGCGGCGTCGTTCTTGTGCCGGAAATGGCCGCGCCACAGTCCGGCATTCATCGGCTCGAGCACCGTGGAGGTCTGATGGATCGACAGGTCCGGCTTGAACAGGATGCCGAAATAGGAAACGGCCAGGACGGTGAGACACCCCAGGCCGAGCAGCTTCGCGAACTGCCTCTCCGATCGCGGCAGCAGCAGGAAGACGCTGGCGTTCACGATGGCGATGATGGCCAGCACCATGCCCTTGATACCCTGGAAGGGATAGCTGGACAGGACGGTCGAGACGAAGCCGAGCCACAGGAATATCAACCCGAGCAAAGCATGGGGCTGAAAGATGATGCCGCGCAGCGGGTGCGATAGACCGAAACCAAGCAAAGCGGCGAAGAGCCCGAGCGAGACGAGCTGGTTCAGCAGGCTCGATGCCCGCGCCGACTGGTCGAGAACGGCCTCGCCCGAAATATCGACGAAGGGGCTGAGCGTGATCCAGGAAAACAGGAAGACAGCCATGAACAGGAGGGGGCCGAGATAGGCCCTGAACCTCTCCGCTCCGCCATCCCTTCGATAGGCGACCTCCCGCATGGCCTGCGGTGCCTTCAGGCGCCCGCCGGCAGCGGATCGCGCAGATAGCGCCACGCGCCGCGGGCCAGGGCGATCGTGATCCCGAGCAGGAGGCCGAGGAAGCCGGCCGCGCCGAGCAGGATCAGCGTGCGCGGCGGCCAGCTGCGCGCCTTCGGCGGCAGCGGCCGCGAGATCACGCGAACATTGCTGGTGTCGATCTGCTGGCGCTCGCCGATCTGTTGCGTCCGCGCGAGATGGGTCTCGTAGAGCGCGGCCTTGGCACGCGCATCGCGCTGGAGATCGCGCAGCTGGACCTGCTCCTCATTGTCGCTGAAAACGTTCGATTTCTCGTCATTCGCCTTGCCGCGCAGCGACGCGAGATTGGAGCGCTCGCGCTCGAACTCAGCCCTCGCCCCGTCGAGGATGCGCCGCGCCTCGCGCGCCAGAGCGGCCTCGACCGCCTGCTGCTCGGACTGCGCCGTGACCATCTGCGGGTGCCTCGCGCCGAATGTCGCCCTGATCGAGCCGATCTGCTGCTGGAGCTGGTTGAACTGCGCCCGCAGGCTGACCATGGTCGCGGAATCGAAGATCGCCGCGCTGGTGACCCGCCGTTCGGCGATCGCCGCGCTCATCTGCCGGTAGCGTGTCTCGGCCTGGATGAAGCGCTGCTGGGCGTCGAGCACCTGGGTATTGAGCTCGCTCGAAAGCCGGGCGCTGACAGGCTCGCCATTGTTCAGCTGCAGCCCTTTCGAACGGCGGAAATCCTCGACGCGCTGCTCCGCCTCCGTGACGTTGCGGCGCAGTTCGTCCAGTCGATTGTTGAGGTTCTTGACCACCCGGCCGGCGCTTTCGGCGGAGGATTGGAAAAGCTCCGCCTCGAAGGCATCGACAATGGCGTTCGAGATCGTCACCGCCCTTTCGGGATCCTCGGCCCAGAACCGCATCGACACGACGAAGGAACGCTCCTCGCGCCGCGCATCGACGCGCTCCGACAAGGCGCGCATCACGGTCAGCCGGTTGTCGCGGGCGACCTCCCCCGGCGACATCAGGTTCCAGAGCGGCGCCAGCAGACCCGGTTTGACGAATTCGGGATCACTGGCGAGGTTGAGCCTGTCGATCACCCGCGACAACACGTTGCGCGAGGTCAGGACCCTGAGCTTGCTCTCGACTTCCAGGAGCTGCGCGTCGCGCTGCGGATTGGAGGTGAAGACGTCGTCCCGCACCACATTGAGGTT
This sequence comes from Allobosea sp. MMO-172, assembly GCF_037147855.1. NCBI lineage: Bacteria > Pseudomonadati > Pseudomonadota > Alphaproteobacteria > Hyphomicrobiales > Alloboseaceae > Allobosea > Allobosea sp. MMO-172. The sequence goes on from NZ_JBBCUM010000011.1 coordinate 103,544, forward strand.
CGATGGGTCGATCAGGATATCGGTGTAGACGGTGAAGCGGGGCGGCGTCACCGCGGCATAGAGCAGAGCGCCGATCAGGCACAGAACGATCGTGCCGATGATCCAGCCGATGCCGCCACGGAGCCAGGCGAAAATGTCATCGACCCCGACCCCGCCGAGTTGGCCGATGCGCGCGAGCGGGCTTTTCACCGCAACCGCCGTGCCGTCTGCAGCAACCACGAAATCGGCGGACGTGCGGGCGCCGCGACTCTGGCCGACGGGTCGAGGCGTCTGACGCTGCTCCGACTCCTTCGGCCCGTACATTACGCTTCACCCTCTGTACGCGCCTCACCACGGAAGCGACGCACCTGCCCCCCGCAACTCTGCCCTAGAGCTAGGCATACCGCTCTGAACATTGCGTTAATCCAGTGCTGGAGCCGTGAGGATCGCGGCTGCGTCCACGATGTCATCGCAGCCCATCCGCCTGCATTCATCGCGGCCCGGATACTAGATTTCGACCGGCCAGAGCTGTCACTTGCAGCCTAGGCCAGTGCTCGCCGGCATTCCAAATTTACCATCCCCGTGAATATTCGGCGTCGTTAACGCCTGACGGCCTCCAGATGGCTATAAGTCAAAGCAGAACTGGCCGAATTTTCGGAAACATTTCGGTATGTGTGGTTTTGTCGGCTATTTCGGCCCCGGCCGGGATGGGAAACACCTGCTTGAAAGGATGACGGCCGCGATCGCCCATCGCGGTCCCGACGCGCAGGGCTTCTTCGCAACGCCGAACGCCGGCCTCGGCCACGCCCGGCTTTCCATCGTCGGCCTCGGCGACGGCCAGCAACCGATGTCGGATGCGAGCGGCGAACTGACGATCGCCTTCAACGGCGAAATCTTCAACTATGTCGAGCTGCGCGACGAACTGCAGGCCAAGGGCCGCCGCTTCCGGACCGCAAGCGACACCGAAGTGATCCTGCATCTCTATGACGAGATGGGCGAGGACTGCCTCTCGCGGCTGAACGGTGATTTCGCCTTCGCGATCTGGGATGCGCGCCGCCACCGCATGTTCCTCGCTCGCGACCGGATGGGCGTACGGCCGCTGTTCTACACGCGCCAGGGCGAGCGCTTCTACTTCGCCTCCGAGGTCAAGGCGCTCCTGCAGGTGCCTGGGGTGAGCGCGGAGCTCGACCCCGTCGCCCTCGATCAGATCTTCACGCTCTGGGCTCCGATCGTGCCCCGCACGGCCTTCCGCGATATCAGCGAGCTCGAACCGGCGAGCCTGATGATCGTGCAGGATGGCAGCGTCTCGACGCGGCCCTACTGGAGCCTGGACTATCCCGACCACGACGCTCCGTCCCGGCACAGATGCGAGCGCGAGGCCGCCGAGGAGCTGCGCGCGCTGCTGACCGAGGCGACCCGCATCCGCATGCGGGCGGACGTGCCGGTCGGCTCCTATCTCTCGGGCGGGCTCGATTCCTCGATCACCTCGGCGCTCGCCGCCGGCATGGTTCCCGGCGGGCTCAGGACCTTCTCCGTCACCTTCGACAGTGCCGAGCACGACGAGAGCCAATTCCAGCAGGAGATGGCGCATGCGCTCGGCACGCAGCACAGCGTCGTCGCCTGCCGCGATGGCGATATCGCCGCGGTTTTCCCCGATGTCATCCGCTTCACCGAGCGGCCGATCATCCGAACGGCCCCTGCCCCGCTGTTCAAGCTCTCCGGGCTGGTGCGCGAGGCCGGGCTGAAAGTGGTGCTGACCGGCGAGGGCGCTGACGAAGTCTTTGCCGGCTACGATATCTTCAAGGAGAGCCGGGTCCGCCGCTTCTGCGCGCGCCAGCCGGGTTCCCGCATCAGGCCGCATCTCTTCCGCAAGCTCTACCCCTATCTGCCGGGGCTGCGGCAGCAATCGGCGGAGTATCTCGCTTCCTTCTTCGGCGCGAGCGGCCACTCCCTCAACGATCCCCTGTACTCGCACCGGCCCCGCCTCGATGGCACGGCGGCGACGAAGCTCTTCTTCTCGGGCGAGTTGCGGGCCAGGCTCGCGAATTACGACGCGGCCGACGAGCTCGTCTCGCGCCTGCCGGAAAGGTTCGCGCGCTGGCATCCATTGCATCAGGCGCAGTATCTCGAAGCCCGTTTCCTGCTGCCCGGCTACATTCTCTCCAGCCAGGGCGACCGCATGGCGATGGCCCATGGCATCGAAGGCCGCTTCCCCTTCCTCGACCATCAGCTGGTGGAGTTCGCCTCCGGCCTGCCGCCCGAGATGAAGCTGAAGGGGCTGGTCGAAAAGCACATCCTGCGCGAGGCGACCAAGGATCTGCTGCCGCCCTCGATCGGCAGGCGCAGCAAGCAGCCCTATCGCGCGCCCGACAGCGCCTCCTTCGTCGGGGCCGGTGCCGCCGACTATGTCGAGGCTGCGCTCGGCGAGACCGCGATTGCGGCGAGCGGACTCTTCAATCCGAAGGCGGTGGCGAAGCTGCACGAGAAATGTCGCACGCGCCCCTCCTCCGGCTTCCGCGACAATGCGGCCTTCGTCGGCATCCTGTCGACGCAGCTCTGGCTCAAGACCTTCACCGGCGCCGACAGCCACAGCTCGAAAGCCGCCTGACCCAATCTTCAGAAAGGAACGGACATGACCGATACGATCAAGGACGCGGTGAAGGCCTTCGTCATCGAGAACTTTCTGTTCGGCGACACCAGCAACCCGCTCGCCGACACGGACTCGCTGATCGAGAACGGCATCATCGATTCCACCGGCGTGCTTGAGCTCGTCGCCTTCATCGAGGATCGCTACGGCATCACCGTCGCCGATGCCGACATCATGCCGGCCAATCTCGATTCCCTCGCGCGCATCACGGCCTTCATCGCCTCGAAGACCGCGACACCCGCGACAGCGTAACGAGCAGGCGGATACCGAGCACATGCGGGTCGAGCACTTCGTCACCAACAGCGCCAGGGCGCACGGTGCCAAGATCGCGCTGGTCACCGGCCGGAAGCGGCTGGCCTATGCCGAGCTGGATGATCTCTCCAGCCGGCTCGCAGCCACGCTCGCCGCCAACGGGGTGAAGCGCGGCGACCGCGTGCTCGTCTTCATGGACAATTGCTGGGAAGCGGCGGTCTCGATCTTCGCGATCCTGAAGGCCGGCGCGACCTTCAGCCCGATCAATGCCTCCACCAAGGCCGACAAGCTCGCCTATATCATCGACGATTGCGAAGCCGCCGCAGTCCTGACCCAGGCGCGGCTGATGCCGGTGGTGACGCAGGCGCGCGCGGCGAGCGCGGAGCGCCCGCTCTTCATCGTCTCGACGCAGGCCGCGCCCGGCCGGGTGATCGAAGGGGCCGCAGACTTCGAAGCCTGCCTCACGGCAGAGCCCATCCCGGTGGCTCATGGCGGGATCGATATCGATCTCGCCATGCTGATCTACACCTCGGGCTCGACCGGCCGGCCCAAGGGCGTGATGATGACCCACCGCAACATCGACGCGGCGGCGGAGTCGATCACCACCTATCTGCGCAACACGCCGGACGACATCATCCTGAACGTGCTGCCGCTGGCCTTCGATTACGGGCTCTACCAGCTGCTGATGGCGATGCGGCTCGGCGCGACCCTCGTCCTCGAAAATTCCTTCGCCTTCCCGCAGGCGATCTTCGAGCGCATCCGGACAGAGAAGGTCACCGGCTTCCCGCTGGTGCCGACGATGGCCGCGCTGATCCTGCAGATGCGCGATCTCGAGCCGGGCTTCCTGCCGAGCCTGCGCTATATCTCGAACACCGCAGCGGCGCTGCCTCCGGTCCATATCGCCCGGTTGCGCGAGCTGCTCCCCGGGGTGCGGCTCTATTCGATGTACGGCCTGACCGAGTGCAAGCGCTGCACCTATCTGCCGCCGGAAGAGCTCGACCGCCGGCCGGGCTCGGTCGGGATCGCCATTCCCAACACCGAAGCCCTTGTCGTCGACGACGAAGGCAACCGCGTGCCGCCCGGCGTCGCCGGCGAGCTCGTCATCCGTGGCCCGCATGTCATGCAGGGCTACTGGCGCAACGACGCCGCGACCACGCAGATGCTGCGCCCGGGGCCGAACCCGTGGGAGAAGCGGCTGCATACCGGCGACCTCTTCCGCACCGACGAGGACGGCTTTCTCTACTTCGTCGGCCGCAAGGACGACATCATCAAGACGCGCGGCGAGAAGGTCGCCCCCAAGGAGGTCGAGACCGTCCTGCATGCCCATCCCGGCATTGCCGAGGCCGTGGTGATGGGCGTCGCCGACCCGGTGCTCGGCCATGCCATCGCAGCGCTTGTGGTCCGCTCGGACGAGAGCCTGAGCGAGCGCGACATCATCCGCCACTGCGCCGCCCATCTCGAGGACTTCATGGTGCCGAAGGTCGTGGAATTCCGCAGCGAACTGCCGAAGACCGATACCGGCAAGGTCAGCCGCAGGCTGGCCGCCGAGACGCTTGGAACTGCCCAATGAACAGCGCCCCTGCCCCTGAAAACCTGGCCTTCTCGGCGGAGACGCTGAAGATCGACGGCGCGGCCGAGATCGAGCGGATCGTCGCCGGCCTGCGCGCGCAATTGCGCGGCATGCGCAAGCGTGGGCTGGTGCTCGGCCTGTCCGGCGGCATCGATTCCAGTGTCTCGGTCGCACTGGCGGTGCGCGCGGTCGGCGCCAAGAACGTGTTCTGCCTGTTCATGCCGGAGAACGATTCCGACCCCGAGAGCCTCAGGCTCGGCCGGCTCGTCGCCGAGACGTTCGGCGTCGCCGCAGTGGTCGAGGATATCGGGCCGACGCTGCAGGCGATGGGCTGCTATGAGCGGCGCGACAGCTTCATCCGCGAGCTTGTGCCGGAATACGGCCCCGGCTGGGGCTCGAAGATCGTGATCGCCAACGCGCTCGCGAGCGAGGGCTACAACATCTCCTCGCTGGTGGTCGAAGATCCGCAGGGCAATCGAACCAAGCTGCGCATGCCGCCTGCAGTCTATCTCGGCATCGTCGCCGCCACCAACATGAAGCAGCGCACCCGCAAGCAGGTCGAGTACTACCATGCCGACCGGCTGAACTTCGCCGTGCTCGGCACGCCGAACCGGCTCGAATACGACCAGGGTTTCTTCGTGAAGAACGGAGACGGCGCGGCGGATGTTAAGCCGATCGCGCATCTCTACAAAAGCCAGGTCTATGCGCTCGCCGCCGATCTCGGCATTCCCGAGGAGATCCGCCGCCGGCCGCCGACGACCGATACCTTTTCGCTCGAACAGACGCAGGAGGAGTTCTACTTCTCCCTGCCCTATGACCGCATGGACCTGTGCCTTTACGGCCTCAACAACGGCCTCCCGGCCGAGCAGGTCGCTGCCGCCGCGAAGCTGAGCACGGTCGAGGTCGAGCGCGTCTTTGCCGATATCGCCGCCAAGCGGCGGGCGACGCGCTATCTGCATCTCGAACCGCAACTGGTTGAACCGGTGGCGGAAATCGCCGGCTGAAACCGGCAATGCCGGCGTGCGTGATCTTCGCGCCGGCTCCGCGCCTTACTCGAAGCCCCCGCCGACCAGCCGGCTCCAGTTCTCGCCCGCCAGCCCGTTGAAGAAGCCCCGACCGGCGAGGAAGGCATCCACGAGCTCCTGCTCGCGGGCATGCACCACGGTCGAGGCAAGATGGGTGAAGGCGATGCGGCGCCCCAGCATCGCCTCGAGCAGGGCCGGTTGCGTGCGGCCGCGCAGGCCGACCGCGCCGCGCCGCGCCGCATGCCCGATCAGGCAGTCGATCACAGGCCCCGCCTGCCCCGGAGCGGTCAGAATCTGCAGGACGCGCGCGATCCCGCCAGGGCGGAGATGGTAGAAGAAGGCACCGATCGGCGCGCCGCCGGGCGTGAGGACCGAGGCGAATACCGCGTCGCCCTGTTCTGGCTTGCTGCCCGCCTCGGCCATGATGTGGGCGAGCTGCTCGGCGCCCCAGTCCGGACGGAGCGCGAATTGCCGCGTCAGCGGCTCGAAAAGGGCAGCAAAGCCCTGTCGGTCGATCTCGGCGACCTTGAGGCCGCCCTTGACGGTCCAGCCCTCCGGCACGCCGGACCAGCGCAGCTCATTCTCCTGCATCTTCCGGCGCCAGAGGCGGTCGACGCCCCCCGCGAGCGGAGAGAGCAAGCGCGCCGCGCCGACCCGCTCGGATGCCAGCGCGAGCATGAAGGCTGCGGGCCGGATGGTACGGACCCAGTCGAGGCTGTATTGCGGCAGCGCCACGCCACGCAGCCTGACCCACATCTGCGCCGAGACCTCGCTCGCCGTCTCGCTGAAGGACAAGTCCTGCGGCCCGGCCAGAAAGGTCTTCAGCAGCCTGGCACCGGCCATCGGATCGCTGCCCCGACGCTCGACCATCAGCGAACCGCAGATCGCGGCTCTCAGCTTGCGGCCCTCATGGCTCATCGGCAGCGCGTTGACGCCGATGAAGCCGGAAATCTCACCCTCGCCGGAAACATGGACCAACGGCCCGATCTCGGGATCGCAGCCCGGCGCTTCGAGATAATGTCGTCGCAGATAGGCGATGAGCGCCGCCGGTGGCGCCGCATCGCTGTTCCGGAACACCCGTTGGAACAGCCCCGCGACCGCCGGAATATCGGCGCCCTCCAGGGGACGGACCAGACTCATGCCGGCCGCCCCGCCATCTCGCCGGGCGCCGGTGCGGCGGCCAGCTTGCGGACCAGCGCGACCCGCGGCGTGCCAGCCTCGTTCGTCGCGAAACGCACGGGCTCATAGGCCTTGGCCCGCGCGATCAGCGCCGCGGCCTGGCGATCCTGGCCCTCTCCGAACTCGAACAGCAGCCAGCCTCCCGGCTTCAGGAAGTCGACGGCGTCGCGGATCACGCGCTGATGGATCGAGATGCCATAGGGCCCGCCATCGAAGGCCTCGCGCGGCTCGGCCGCAAGCAGATGCGCGCTCTCGCCCTCCAGGCGTGCGGTCGAGATATAAGGTGGATTGCAGACGATCATGTCGAGCGTGCCGGCCAGCCCCTCACCCGCCAAGGCATCGAACAGATCGCCCTGGCGGATGGACACCCGATCCTGCACGCCGAGACGCTCGGCATTGCGACGGGCGAGCGCCACCGTGCCGTCGGTCAGATCCGCTCCCCAGATGCGGGCGGACGGGATTTCGGCTGCGATCGCCAAGGCGAGATTGCCGGAGCCGCAGCACATGTCCACCACCGACGGCCCGGACGGGCCCTCGCGCAGGCGCTCGACAGCGCACGCCCCGAGCAGCTCCGTCTCCTGCCGGGGCACGAGGACGTCGGGAGCGAGTTCCAGTTCGATGCTCATGAAGCGCTGCATGCGAGGCCCGCTCTGGCCCGCAGGATCGACTGCTCTGCCCGTCATCGGGGCTCCTTCCCGCACTGGTCGGATGATCACGCCGCACGCTAGCGACATTCCGGTAAACACCTGCTGAAACAGGCCCGCCGGTGTTAACTGCGCCCTTATTTTTGCGTTCTACTGATACCCGGTCGATGTTAGTTCCAGCATGGCGGCCCCGGTCGGTCGATTTCGAAGGCGGGAGAGGATGGCTCCGGGCAATGCAAGAGGATCGGGCCTGCGCGGAGCTCTGCTGCCGATGCTTGTCTCCTATGCCGCCTCGGGCGGCAGCCTGATCATCAGCTCGGCCGCGCAGCTCCTCACTTTCGCGATCCTGGCCCGGTTTCTCGGCGTTCACGAATTCAGCCTGTTCGTCGCGATCACCGCGATCTCGAACATCGCCGTCCATATGTGCGGGCTGGGCGCGATGGAATGCCTCGTGCGCCGGGTCGCGCGCGACCGGGCGATGTACCCGGCCATGCTCGGCCATAACATGATCCTGACTGCGGCGAGCGGCGCGGCCCTGATCCTGATCGGCGCGGTCGTGTTGCCCTTCTTCTTCACGCTGTCCCCCGATCCTGCGACGAATGCCGCCGTGATCATGCTGATGCTGGTGACGAACATCCTGCTGGTGCGCGTCATCGTGCTGGCCGAGCAGATCTTCATCGCGCATTCCGATTTCGCCTCGGCCAACATCGTCGTCGTCGGCTTCGCTCTGGCGCGGACCGCCGCCGCCGTCCTCGCCTGCCTCGTTTTCGGCGTCGCCAGCGTTGCTTCCTGGGCGCTCTGGCAATTCGTCTGCCATGTCCTCGTCGCCCTCGTCTGCTGGCATGCCCTGCGCCGGCTCGGCCGCCCGGAATACCGGCTCGTGCGCGAAGAGCTGCCGCTCGGCCTCTATTTCAGCGTTCCCTTCATCCTGCGGGCGGTGCGCCAGAATGCCGACCTGCTCATGCTCAGCCTGGTCGCCACCGCCGAGATCGTCGCGAGCTATAGCGTTGCCCGGCGCATGCTGGAAAGCAGCTATCTCTCGGTCGAGGCTCTCAACCGCCTAGTCTACCCCGGCTCGGCCAGGGCGACGGCGGAAGGCCTGCAACATGCCATGCCGCGCGTTCGCAAGGTTCTCGTCGCCGCGACATTGATCAGCATCGCCGCCGCTGTGACGGTTTTCGTGCTGGCCCCGATCCTGCCCTTCCTCTTCGGCCGGGACTACGTCTCGCTCGTCTCCTTCGTCAGGATCCTCTGCTGGGCGGTCATCCCGCTGGCGATCTGGGCCGTGGCGGTGGAAGCGCTGGGGGCCTCGGGCCATCACCCGACGCGCGCCGCAGTGATGGGGCTCGGAAGCGTGCTGGGCGCCGCCCTCGCAGGAGCCGCGACCTGGTATGCGCCGCCGACCGGAACCTTCGTCTCGTTCTACGTCATCGAGATCGGGATGGTCGCCGCGGCCTGGACCGCACTGACCAGGATCGTACACCGGGACCGTGAGCGGGCCGTCGCGCAGGAGCCCGATACCGGGATCGTACATGGACGCTGAGCTGCAACCCGATCTGCAACGCTCCAGCGCTTCCGGCGGCGAGGCGCCGGCCCGCCCCTATGGCGTTCGGCCGATGAAGCGCAGCGATATTCCGACTGTCGCCCGGCTGTTCAGCAAGGCGTTCCGCAATAGCGACAAGGTCGCGCCCGAGCTTGCCCCCTATCTGGAAACGGTCTTCTTCGGCAGTCCGCATTATCGGCCGGAGAACGGAAGCATGGTGCATGAGGGCGAGAATGGCGTCGCCAGCGCGATTCTCGCCGTCCCGATGGAATTCAGCGTGCATGGTCGCCCGATCATGGCGCGCCTCCTCTGTGCCTTCATGGCCGACGGGGCCGAAGGCGCGGCCGGGGCCGCCCGCCTGGCGCGACACATGCGTGCCGCACGGCAGGACATGTGCTTCTCGGACAACTCCTCTCCGGTCAGTGCCGATCATTGGGTAGCCGGGGGCGGTATCGTCCTGCCGATCCAGAGCCTTGAATGGCATCGTTCCTTCCGGCCGCTTTCGGCCGCTGCCATCAACTGCAGCCGGCATCTCCCCGCCTTGCGCTCCCGTCCCGTCCTCAACCTGTTGGGGCGGCTCGATGCCGCGCTGCGCCGACGCAGGCCGTCGCTGGTCCCACCCACACCATCGGGCTGCCGCACGATCGAAGCGAGCGCGGATGCGTTCTTCGCCTGCATCGGCCCGATGACGGAGCGTTTCGCGATCCGCCCGACCTGGTCGAGGCGGGAATTCGATTGGCTGCACGAGGTGGCTGCACTCAACAGCCGCCTCGGTACGCTGCAGTTTCGCAGCGTCATCGACGAGAGCGGCCGCACGATCGGCGCCTTCCTCTTCTTCGGCAAGAGCAAGCGCGAAGCGACGGTACTGAACGTGTTCTGTGAAGCTGGCCGTGAATTCGAGATGATCGGCCAGATGTTTTCGCATCTGGATGCCGAAGGCTACGCACGGGCCAGAGGCATCGCGCAGCCCTTCATGATGAACGCGATCTCGCGGCAGCGCCGGCTTTCATTCAAGCATCGCGGCTATTTCTGCCTGGTGACGCGCCATGCCGACATCAAGGAGGCTGCGCTGCGCAACGACATCTATATCGGCGGACTGGCCTCGGAGAGCTGGAGCCGGTTGCTCACCGACTTCTGACGCTCACGCGCAGTTCGTATCGATACCGGAGACCGGATTGGCCGTTTCGATCATCATCAAGACGCTGAATGAGGAAAAGCGCATCGCCGCGACCATCGAGAGCGCCCTGGCGGCGCTCGGCGAGGTGCAGGGCGAGGTGGTCATCGCCGATAGCGGCTCTTCCGACCGCACCGTCGAGATCGCCTCGCGCTACCCGGTGGTAATCGCCCAGATCGTGCCGCCCGCGCGCCCGAGCTGCGGGATCGGGCCGCAGCTCGGCTTCCAGCATTCGCACGGCGATTACCTCTGCCTGCTGGACGGCGACATGCTGCTCGACCCTGGCTTCCTCGGTGACGCAATCCGCTTCCTGGAAACCAACCCCACGGTCGCGGGGGTCACCGGGCATGTCGAGGAGATGCAGACCGCCAATCTCGAATATGCCCGTCGCGTGCAGCGGCACGCGCCGGAAAACCGGATCGGGGCGATCGACCGGATGAATGGCGGAGGCCTTTACCAGCGCAGTGCGATCGAGCAGGCCGGCTATCTCTCGGACCGCAACCTGCACGGCTATGAGGAGTTCGACCTCGGCATCCGCCTGCGCGATGCCGGCTGGCAACTCCACAGGCTGGACCGGCGCTTCGTCCAGCATTTCGGACATACGCTAAACTCGTACACGTTGTTGATGCGGCGCTGGAGGAACAAGTATCTCCACGGCATCGGCGAATTGCTCCGTGCCTCGCTTGGGAAGCCGTATTTCCTCCAGCTCCTGCGCGAACTGCCGGAGCTTCGGCTTTGGGGGGCAGTCTATCTCTGGTGGGCGCTCTCGATCGGACTCCTGCTGTTCCTGCCGCAGAAGGGGCTCGCTCTCGGGCTGGTCCTCGCCCTGCTCGCCGGAATCGTAGCGCTGATGAGCTGGCGCAAGGGCGGGCTGGGCATGGGGCTATATACCGTTGTCGCCTGGTTCTTCCACGCGGCAGCGCTGCCCGCGGGCTTCCTGCGCCAGCGCCTGAAACCAGATGCTCCGATCGAAAGTCGCGTCATAGGAGGTGACCGATGATGCGGCTGCTGCGGCTTGCGCTGGTGCTCTCGGCAGCGCTCGGCTGGACGGGCGCGCAGGCGCAGCCCGCGGAATGGCTGCCCGTGCGCGAGATTTCACTGGAGCTGCGCGCCGGCAGCCCGCTGGATTTCTCCGCCATTCTGCCGAACGCGAAGATCGAGCCCGGCCGGCGCCTGATCGCCAACGCCGATGGCCGGCTCGCCTATGCGAATGCACCGGGGGAGCCGGCGCGCCTGTCCTGCGCCTCCCTGGCCTGGAGCCCGGCTTCCGGCGGCTTCCCCGACCGCGCCAATGCCGATCGATATGTCAGGCAGCTGGCATTGCACGGCTACAATCTGGCACGCCTGCATTTCATCGACGGCAGCCTGATGTTCGGCCGGAAGAAGGATTTCGACTTCGACCCGGAGACGCTCGACCGCATCCACTATCTTCTGGCGGCGCTAAAGCGGAACGGCATCCACTGGATGATCGACGGGCTCTCCTCCTGGCGCGGAGCCTATGGCGGCCATGACGATCGCTGGGATCCGGGCGGCACTCTCAAGCTCGCTTTGCATCTCGACGACACGGCCTTCGCGCATTGGAGGCAGTTCACCGAAAAGTTCTTCACCCGCGTCAATCCCTATACCGGCGTCGCGCCGATCCATGACGATGCTCTCGCGCTGGTGATCCTCGTCAACGAGAACAGCCTCGAGTTCGAGAGCGTCGTCCATGATCGGCCGGGCAAGGCGCCCTATGACCCGATGTTCGCGGCCCCGTTCAACAGCTGGCTGCAGCAGCGCTATCCTTCCAGCGCCGCGCTCGCCAAGGCCTGGGGCGGGCTCGGCTGGACCGAGAAGCTGGAGAACGGCTCGATCCGGCTGCCGGCGGACCGCTATGCCGACAGCCCCCGCCTGCGCGACCTGCAGGCCTTCTTCACGGAGATCGAGACCAAGTCCGCCGCAAGGATGAGCGAGACGCTGCGCGGCTTCGGCTACAAAGGGCTGATCAGCACCTACAACAACTGGCCGACGGTGCAGACCGCGCTCAGCCGGCGCGGGCTCGATGTCGTGACGATGAACACCTATCACGACTGGGCCAGTGGCTATGCGCCGGGGAGCAAGCTCCTCCAGCAGAGCTCGCTCGGCGATGCCGCCAATTCGATGCGCATGGCCGCGGCGGCGCGCTGGCTCGGCAAGCCCTTCGTCATCAGCGAATACGACCATCTGTTCTGGAACCGCTATCGCTACGAGGGCGGCCTGGTATTCCCGGCCTATGCGGCGCTGCAGGGCTGGGATGCGCTCTGCCGGCACGCGCATGGCCCGATCGCCCTCTCCTATGGCGAACCCTATCCGCACAAGCGCGCCATGCTGCCCTATGCGATTGCGCTCGATCCGGTCGCGCGCGCGGGGGAAACGCTCTCCGCCCTGCTGTTCCGGCGCGGCGATGTGGCGGCATCGCGCCTCACCATCCCCTTCGCGGTGCGCGGCGAGGCTGATCTTGGCCCCGACATGCAGGCGCGCGAGCCGGAGCGCCTGACGGAACTCGCCCTGCTCGGCCGGATCGGCCTCGAAGCGGCGGACCGCATCGGCGACCGGATCGCCGTGCTCCAGCCACGCGATGCGAACCAGCCCGAGGCGATCGTCGAGAAGCTGAGAGCCAGCAGGATGCTCCCGGCAGAGAACGCGACGAAGCTGGCGGCCGGTCTCTTCCAGAGCGATACCGGCGAGATCGTCCTGAACCGCCGCGACCGGCAATTGCGCCTGACGACACCGGCCAGCGAGGCCGTCGCCTTTGACGCGGCGAGCCTGCCGGTCACGCTCAAGACCCTCAGCGTCGAGGGCGCGCAGGGCGATGGGCTGATCGCGATCTCCTCGCTCGACAAGCCGGCCTCACTGGCCAAGGGCAATCGCTTCCTGGTGATCTTCGCGACCGACGCCCGCAATACCGGGATGATCTTCCGCGACCGGGACGAGAAGATCATCGAGGATTTCGGCAAGCTGCCTGTCCTGATCCGCAAGGGACATGTCGATATCAAGCTGGCCCGCAGCACCCGGCAATGGCAGCTCTCGCCCGTCGGCCTCGACGGCAGCGTCAAGCCGCCGGCCGCCAGCGGCACCGGCCCCGTCGCCTTCCGCCTCAGCAACGACCTGCCGAGCGGGCCGACCACTTATTTCCTGCTGGAGTTGAAGGACTGAAGCCGCCGCGCCCACCTGCGCGATCTCAGAACCAACGTTCCTTGATGACGATGGTGTCACCTGGCTGGACCGGATAGGTGATCGGCACGGACACGGTCACGGTCTGCCCTTCGATCTGGCGCGTCACTTCGGCGGAGGAGCGCTGGCCGCGCGGGGTGAAGCCGCCGGCGATGGCGACGGCCGTCTGCACGGTCATGCCGTTCACGAAAGGGAACTGGCCGGAATTGGTGACTTCGCCGAGCACGAAGAACGGCCGGTAGGTATCGATCTCGACCGAGACCTTGGGCTCGCGGAGATAGCCGCCGCGCAGCTTGGCCTCGATCGCCTGGGCGAGCTGCTGCGTCGTGCGTCCCTGCGCCTCGATCGAGCCGATCAGGGGCATGGCGATGCGCCCCGCGCCATCGACAGCGTAGATGTTCGAGAGATTGTCCTGGCCGAAGACGATGACGCGCAGCCGGTCGCCGCTGGCGAGCCTGTAGGGCCCGGCCGGCTCGGCGAGCGCATAGTCCGGCGCCGGATGGCGGGGCGCGCAGGCGCCCGCCATCATGGCGGCGGCCAAGGCGAGAGAGGCGAGGCGTCGACTCATCACTGGCTTACCCCGGTCACTGCGGCACCTTTCTGCTGTCGATGAGCGAGTAGCGGGAGGGGAACGTACCGGGTCAGCGGCGATGGAGAGACAGCGAACAGCAAGTCTCCCCGATCCACGACGATTCGACGCGATAGACCCGGATTGCCGCATCCGATCGGCCTCGTCCAACCGGCCGCCTTTGAGCAAGGGTCAGGGGTTGGCCACGACGACGCGCGGGCGATCGATCAGGCTTCGTAGCCGAAGGGATCATCGACGCTGTGAGCCGGCTGGGTGAACCACCGCGCACCGGCTTCAGTCATGTAAGCGATATCCTCCAGGCGAACGCCGAATTCACCGTAGATGCACATCATCGGCTCGACCGAGAAGCACATCCCGGGCGCCAGCGCGGTGCGGCTGCCCTTGACCATGAACGGCTCCTCGTGAATCGCGAGACCGAGACCATGCCCCGTGCGATGCGGCAGGCCCGGCACCTTGTAGCCGGGGCCGAATCCGGCCGCCTCGATCACGCCGCGCGCCGCCTGATCGACGGCCTCGCAGGGAGCCCCCAGCACGGCTGCCTGAAAACCGGCCAATTGCGCCCGCTTTTCGAGATTCCAGATCTCGCGCTGGCGTTCGGTCGGCTCGCCGAAGACATAGGTGCGAGTGATGTCCGAGTGGTAGCCGCCGAGCTTGGTGCCCATATCGATGAGGACCATGTCGCCATCGGCGAGCGTCTGCGGATAGGGAACGCCGTGGGGATAGGCGGTCGCTTCGCCGAATTGCGCAGCTCCGAATGTCAGGCCGAGGCCGAACTTGCGATGCGCGCGGTCGAGGAACTCGACCAGTTCCGTCGTCGTCAGGCCGACGCGCAGCGTGCGCGCGGCAGCACGGTGAACCGCCATGGTCACGTCCATGGCCCGCTGGATCAGGGCGATCTCACCTGCGGACTTCACCTGGCGACAGGCTGCGGCGATGGCAGCGCCATTGGTGAAGTCGAAGCGATTGCCCGCCTTGCGCAGCCCGTCCACGGTGTAGAACGGGGTGTCCGGGTCGAGCGCGATCGAACCGCTTTCGTAGCCGAGGCTGCGGATCGTCTCCACGACGAGCGCGGTCGGGTCCTCATGCTCTTCCCAGCAGCGCACATCATCGCCGAACTGCATGTATTCGCGCGTCTTGGGCTCCTCGAAGGCCGGGCTGAGATAGACGATCTCGCCTTCGGCCGGGATCACAGCGCCATGCAGCCGCTCGGAGGGCTTGAGCTGGATACCCGTAAAATAGAGCAGATTGACCGAGGTATCGAGATAGAGGCCTTGCAGGCCCTGCTCGCGCAGGAGGCGCTGCACCTTCCCGATGCGGGCCTTGAATTCGCTGACCGCGATCGGCTCGACGCCACCGCCGATCGCTTCGAGCCCAGCGAGTTCGGCTTCGAAGCTTGAACCGCCCACTCCAATTGTCATGATCGCTATCCTCTTTTCAGTCGGTTCTCGGACGATCGTCCGGCTTTGGCTGGCTCGTTGTTCCCGGAGGAGCGCCGGCGCCTCGCCGAACACTCATATTGTCATGCGCTGCTTCGTGCGCCGTCACAGATCAGGTCGGCGCGGGCCTGGATCGAGCGCGTCCTTCACATCGCCACGAAACAGGTCCAAGGACAGGGCCGCCGTGATGAGAGCTTTGAGGCTGGCCGATACCGCGAGACATGGCTCGGCTCATAAGTTCAGCCCCGGGCCGGGCCCTTCTGAGCAGGATGATCGGTTTCGATCTGCGAAACGTGATTGAGCGCGATGATCCATTTGTCGTCGCGCTTGCGCATCAGGCGAGTGTTGACGCCGGTCTGGTTGCCGGCTGCGCGCTCCAGCCTGAAGTCGCTGATCAACTGGGCAGCGTCCGGCGCCAGCATCTCGACGCGGATATTGCTGAAGGCGAGCTGCCCCTGAGAGCCGGGCGCGCCGCCATAATCGGCGATGTAGTGGTCCAGGGTCGCCTGCCAGTCCTTCTGGATGCGCCCGCGCGAAACGAAGACGACATCGGGATTGGCGAACCCCGCCATGTAGCCGTGGAAGTCGCCACGATTCCAGGCCGCCTGCATGGTGGCGATCACCGCGCGGATGGCATCGACTTCAATCGCATCGGACATTGCTGGGCAGCCTTTCAGGGGGTGGCTTTGGCGACGGCATCGTCTTCCTGACGCTGCCGCTTGAGGAGGACCTCCTGGGCAGCCGAGACGAGATGGCGGCGCAACGCGTTTTCCGCAGCCTTGGCGTCCTGGTCCAGAATCGCATCGACGATCTGCTGGTGCTCGCGGCAGGACTGCTTGATGCGGCCCTTGTCCTTGAGCTGGAACTTGCGGAACGGCGCCAGCTTCAGACGCAGGGTCTGGGCTGCCGCGATCAGGTCGCTGTTATGGCTGCCCTGGAACAGGAGGTTGTGGAAACGCGTGTTGAAGTCGTTGTAGCCATCGTTGTCGCCCTGTTCGGCGAGCACGTTCATCTGGCGGTGCAGGCTTTCCAGCGCGCCGCGCTCGCTCATCGTCATCCGATGCGAGGCCAGCCGGCCGCATGTCGCTTCGAGCTCGGCCATGGCCTCGAACATCTCGTCGATGCGCTCGGCGGAAATCTGCGTCACGACCACGCCCTTATAGGGCTCGCGCTCGGCCAGTCCTCGCCCGCACAGGATATGCAATGCTTCGCGGACAGGTGTGCGTGACACGCCGAACTGCAGGGCGATCGATGCCTCGTCGAACCGCGCGCCCGCTGGAAACGCGCCGTTGATGACAGCCTCTTCCAGCTGTTCAGCTATGAAATCGCTGCGACTTTTCCGGATAGCGGCAGAAATCTCCGACATCGATCACTCCCCTGCCCGCATGTCGACCCTTCCAGAGACCACCGTCGCGATCGCGTCCGAAGATTACACAATCCTATTGCATTGTGGACAAACAATATACAAGAAGGTGTCGCTGCATCTGCCACGCAGCGCGGCTTCCCGAGGCCTGCCTAACTCTCTTTCGCGCGATCCCCGGCCTTTCCGGCACCTTTTCGGGCGGCTGGACAAGGCTGGAGTTGAGGAACTGCCATGACATTCACGACGCGGCCGGAACTCAGGGGCACATTCGGGGCGGTATCCTCGACGCATTGGCTCGCCTCGACCGTCGGCATGTCCATCCTCGAGAAGGGACACACAGCCTTCGACGCCGCGGTTGCCACCGGCTTCGTGCTGCAGATCGTCGAGCCGCACCTCAACGGCCCCGCCGGCGAGGTCCCGATCATCGTCACGCCGGCCGGTGCCGACACGCCGATCGTGATCTCCGGCCAGGGCCCCTCGCCGTCCAGGGCGACAGTCGCCTATTTCAAGGGCCTCGGCCTCGACATCATTCCGGGCACCGGCCTGCTGGCCGCCTGCATTCCCGGCGCCTTCGGTGCCTGGCTCACCCTGTTGCGCGACTACGGCACGGCCGAGCTGGAAGACGTGCTGGCGCCGGCGATCTATTACGCCCGCACGGGCCATCCGCTGGTGCCGCGCATCGCCCGGACGATCGGGGAAATGCGGGAGCTTTTCGAAACCCATTGGCCGAGCTCGGCTGAGCTCTATCTGCCGGGCGGCGTCGCGCCGCAATCCGGCAAGCTGTTCCGCAATCCGCAGGTTGCTGCGCTCTACCAGCAAATCCTCGACCACGCGAAATCCGGCAAGAACCGGGAAGCACGCATCGATGCCGCGCTCGACTTCTGGTATCGTGGCCCGGTCGCCGAGCAGATCGAGGAATTCTGCGCGACGCAGGAGGTCTGGGACGTTTCGGGCCGCCACCACAAGGGCCTGATCACCGCGCAGGACATGGCCGACTACAAGCCGCTGGTCGAGAAGCCGGTCTCCGTGACCTATGGCGACTATGAGGTCTTCAAATGCGGGCCGTGGTCCCAGGGGCCCGTCCTGCTGCAGATGCTGCAGATCCTCAAGGGCACCGATATCGCCGATCTCGACCCGATGAGCGCCGATTTCGTGCATCTCGTCGTCGAGACGGCCAAGCTCGCGATGGCCGATCGCGATTCCTGGTACGGCGACAACTCCGACGTGCCGATCAAGGCGCTCCTGTCTTCGGGCTATGCCGATATCCGGCGGGCGCTGATCACCGGAACGGCGTCCATGGAGGTGCTGCCCGGTACGCCCGATGGCCGCAACCCCAACCTGCCGCCGCTGCGCAAGGTCGGTACGATCGCGCAGCCCGGCCTCGGCGGCGGCGAGCCGACCGTCCGCGAGGTCAAGCTGCCGAATGACAAGCAGGGCGAGCCGGCGCTGACCCGCGAAGGCGCGCAGCGCGGCGACACCGTGCAGGTCAGCGCCGTCGACCGCTGGGGCAACATGGTCTCCGCGACGCCGTCCGGCGGCTGGTTCCAGTCGAGCCCCGTCATTCCCGGCCTCGGCTTCAGCCTGACGACGCGCGCGCAGATGTTCTGGCTCGAAGAGGGCTTGAACTCGACCCTGGCGCCGTCGAAGCGTCCGCGCACGACATTGACGCCGTCGACCGTCTATCGCGACGGAAAGCCCTATATGGCGTTCGGCACGCCCGGCGGCGACCAGCAGGATCAATGGCAGCTCATCATGCTGCTGCGCCACCTCCACAAGGGCATGAATCTGCAGGAAGCGATCGACGCCCCGTCCTTCCACACGGACCATCTCGCCTCCTCCTTCTGGCCGCGCGAAATCAGCTATGGCGCCGTGACGCTCGAATCCCGCTTCCCGGAAGCGGTCCGCGAGGGTCTCGCGGCGCGAGGGCACAAGATCACGGTCGGAGACGCATGGTCCGAAGGGCGCCTCTCGGCGGTCGCGCGCGAAATGGACGGCGACGTGCAGTTGATCAAGGCCGGCGCCAATCCGCGCGGGGTTCAGGGTTACGCGGTCGCCCGCTGAGCGGGCAGCCGGCCAAAACGACAGAAAAACGACAGAAAAGGGGAACACCGATGAAACCAGCTTTTCTTGCACTCGCTACCAGCCTGGCGCTTGGCGCCCTCGCGGCAACGGCGGCTCCCGCCATGGCGCAGTCCGTATTGAAGATCGGCCTGCAGGACGATCCGGATACGCTCGATCCGGTGTCCAACTGGAGCTTCGTCGGCCGCCACGTCCTGCAGTCGCTCTGCGACAAGATCGTCGATATCGACGAGACCGGCAAAATCATCCCGATGCTGGCGGAAAGCTGGGAATGGAGCCCGGACAGCACCGTGCTGACGCTGAAGCTGCGCAAGGGCGCCGTCTTCCATGACGGCACGCCCGTGGATGCCGCAGCGATCAAGTACAATCTGGAGCGTGCGCTCACGTCCGGCATCTCGCGCCGCAAGGCCGAGATCAGCGCGATCAAGAGCGTCGAAGCCGCCGATGCGGCGACCGTCAAGATCAGCCTCAAGGAGCCGTCCGTTCCGCTGCTCGCCGCCCTCAGCGATCGCGCCGGCATGATCATCAGCCCGGCCGCCGGCGCCAAACTCGGCGACAAGTTCACCGATGCGCCGGTCTGCTCCGGCCCCTACAAGTTCCTGGAGCGCGTCGTCCAGGACCGCATCGTTCTCGAGAAATTCCCGCAGTACTACGACGCGGCGAAGTATCATTTCGACCGCCTGATCTATCGCGGCATGCCGGATTCCAATGTCCGCCTGCTGAACCTGCGCTCCGGCCAGCTCGACATGATCGAACGCCTCGCCGCGACGGATGTCGATGCGGTCAAGAAGGACAAGGCGCTCGCCGTCGATCCGGTCGTCGGCCTCGGCTATTACGGCATCACCTTCAGCATCGGCGGCGACGGCGCCAATCTCGACGCCGGCAAGAAGGCCGCGATCCGCCAGGCCTTCAGCCTCGCGATCGACCGTCAGGCGATCAGCAACGTCGTCTTTGACGGACAGGCCAGCACCGGCAACCAGCCATTCCCGCCATCCAGCCCGTTCTACGACAAGGCATTCCCGGTTCCGGCCCGTGACCTTGAGGCTGCGAAGAAGAAGATGGCCGAGGCCGGCGTGAAATCGGTCGACCTCGAATTGCTCGTCCCCACCGATGCCGAGCGCCAGCAGGTCGCGCAGCTCATCCAGGCGATGGTGCAGGAGATCGGCATCAAGGTCTCGATCAAGCCGACCGAGCTGATGACGCTGCTCGACATCGCCCGCCAGGGCAAATTCCAGTCCCACCTCGTCGGCTGGAGCGGCCGCGTCGATCCCGACCTGAACGTCACGCCGATGCTCTCCTGCGGCGCCGCGACGAACGATGCCAAGTACTGCAACGAGCAGCTCGACGCGATCCTCGCGAAAGCCCGCTCGCTCGGCGATGTCGAGGCGCGCAAGGCCGAATACGCCAAGGCCGTCGCGATCCTGCTGAAGGACCTGCCGATCGTCTATCTCTACCACTCGCAGTGGATCTTCGCGCACAACTCGGCGCTGACCGGGTTCAAGCCGGCGCCGGACGGCATCATCCGCCTGACCAATGTCAGCCGGAAGAAGTAAGCCGGCACCAGGGCAGCGATGAGCATCCCCTCCCCGATCGGTCCAGGCTCCAGGCGCATCCGCGCCCGGAGCCATGACGGGGCCGCGCATCGCGCCATCCAAGAGACACACAAACCCACGCTCGAGAGGCAACGCCCGGTTCTCGAAGCCTTGGCCACCCGGCCGGGCTTGAGCGTGACAGGCGGTTGAACCATGCCGACACTGATCGCCCGCCGCCTCGCGCAGCTCGTCCCGACGGTCCTCCTGCTGTCGATCATCATCTTTTCGCTGCAGCATCTCCTGCCGGGCGATCCGGCGCTGGTGCTCGCCGGCGAGAACCCGGACGAAGCGACGCTCGCCGCCATCCGCGCCCAGTACCATCTCGATCAGCCCCTGGTCGTGCAGTACCTCTACTGGCTGAAAGGCGTGGCGACCGGCGATCTCGGCGAATCCATGCGCCATAACCGCCCCGTACTCGACCTTATCCTGCTCAAGCTGCCTGTGACGCTCCAGCTCGCCGTCATGGGTATCTGCATCGCGCTCACGGTCGGCATCGTTGCTGGTGTCATCTCGGCCCTGCGCCAGAACACCGCCGTCGACTACGCCACCAATATCGCCTCGCTCGCCGGCATTTCCGTGCCGAATTTCTGGCTCGGCATCCTGCTCATCCTGTTCTTCTCGGTCTATCTCGGCTGGCTGCCGGCTTCCGGCTTCGTCAGCCCCTGGGAGGATCTGAAGATGAACCTTGCCACCACGATCATGCCGGCCTTCGTGCTCGGCACCGGGATCGCCGGCGTGATCATGCGCCACACCCGCGGCGCGATGCTGCAGGCTCTCAGCAGCGACTATGTCCGCACCGCGCGCGCCAAGGGTCTCAACGAATGGACCGTGGTGTTCAAGCACGCGATGCGCAACGCGCTGACGCCGATCATCACGCTGGGCGCGCTGGAATTCGGAGCGCTCTTGTCCGGCGCTGTCCTGACCGAGCAGATCTTCACGATCCCGGGCTTCGGCAAGCTGATCGTCGATGCGGTCTTCACCCGCGATTACCCGGTGGTGCAGGGCGTCGTTCTCGTGACCTCGCTGTTCTACATCATCCTCAATCTGCTGGCCGATATCGGATACATCCTCGTCAACCCGAGATTGAGAAGCTGACCTGTGTCGACGATGATGGACATCAAATCCTCGGCCAATCCCGTGGCGAATTTCTTCCAGGGCCGTCTGTGGCGCCGCCTGTCGAAACGCAAGAGCGCGCTGGTCGGGCTCGCGGTCGTGCTGTTCATGGTGTTCGTGGCCGTATTCGCGCCCCTGCTGGCACCCTATGACCCGACCGCGCAGAGCTGGACGGCCGTGCGCAAGGCCCCGTCTGCGGCGCATTGGCTCGGAACCGACGAGGCCGGCCGGGACATGCTGTCGCGCATCATCTGGGGGGCCCGGGCCTCACTGATGGCCGGCCTGACCTCGGTCGGCATCGCCATGGCGATCGGCGTGCCGCTCGGGCTCGCTGCCGGCTTTCTCGGCGGCTTCGTCGATGGCTTCATCAGCCGCTTCACCGACGCGATGCTGGCTTGCCCGTTCCTGATCCTCGCGATCGCGCTTGCCGCCTTCCTGGGGCCGAGCCTGACAAATGCGATGCTGGCTATCGGCATCACCGCCACGCCGTTCTTCATCCGCCTGACGCGCGGCCAGGTCCTGTCGATCAAGGGCGAGGACTATGTCGAGGCGGCACGGGCCATGGGCAATCCGCAATGGCGCGTCGCAGCGCGGCATATCCTGCCGAACATCCTGCCGCAGTTGATGGTCCAGGCGACGCTGACCATCGCGATGGCGATCATCGCGGAAGCCAGCATGTCCTTTCTCGGCCTGGGCTTGCAGCCGCCGGCGCCATCCTGGGGCTCGATGCTGAACTCGGCCCAGCGCTTCCTCAGCAACGCGCCCTGGATGGCGCTCTGGCCCGGCATCGCCATTTTCGCGACGGTGCTGTCGTTCAACCTGCTCGGCGACGGCCTTCGCGACGCCCTTGACCCGCGGTCGCGCTGAGCGCCGCGATCTCATCAGGCCCCCTCTGTGGCGCGCTCAGCTCTCGAAATAGCTGGTGTTGCGCCCGCCGATCACGATGTCCCACCGATACAGGGCCTCGCCGTCGACGCCCTTCCCGGCGGCCTGCCCGAAATGTCGCTGCTGTGCCTCGCCAAGCAGAATGAACATCGGGTCGCGGGCGAGATGGGGATCGCCTTCGAAATACATCTGCGCGATCAGGCGGGCCGAGCCGCCACGGACCGAGACATGGACATGGGATGGCCGCCAGCGATCGATGTCGGGGCGCGCCAGATAGGAGCCGGGCCGGATCGTGCGGAAGCGGTAGCGCCCCTGATCGTCGGTCATCGTCCGGCCGAAGCCGAGGAAGTTCGGATCGAGGCGTTCCCGGACGGGGTCCTTCACATGGGTGTAGCGCCCCCATCTGTTGGCGTTCCAGATCTCCACCAGCGTATTGCGGACGGGGCGTCCAAACTCGTCGAAGACATGGCCTGAAATCTCGATGACCTCGCCTTCGGCCTGCGGACGGCCGGGCGCGATGCGAGTCAGGTCGTTCTCGCCGAGCTTGAGCCCCGGCAGGTCGGCGGCCCATGGAACGAAGCTCAGGCGTGCCGCCTGGGGGATGAGATGCAGGCGTTCGATCGGCACGCGCCGTTCCGCTGCCCCGTCGGTCGGTCCGGACAGCATCAGGCGCCCTCGGTTCATGATCATGCGCTTGCTCCGCCGTTCGTCAGCTCGAAAGATCGTCGAAGAATGGGGTCTCGCCCTCACCGCGCATCACGATCGCGATCTCGTAGATCGCAGGACCGTCGCTCGGGGAGGACGTCAGTCTGGCGACGAGCCGGTCGCGCAGCTCGGCCGGCAGGCTTTCGAGCAGGGGGTCGCGCGCGTTCGCTTCGGGTTCGTCGTCGAAGAAGATCTGCGTGACCAGCCGGGTGATCCCGTCGGAGAAGATCGTCAGCGTGATATGTGGCGCGCGGGCGCCCATGCCTTGTCCGGCAGCGATCGCGCCCGGCTTGATGGTCTTGAAGGCGAACGGCTCCAGGGTCGTGATCAGCCGGCCGTACCCGTCGAAATACGGGTCGAGCTGGGGGTGGTCCGGCATGCCCGGCCCCCGCAGGACTCCGGCCGTGTTGGCCTGCCAGAACTCCAGCAGCGCGTCGTCGACCGGCTGTCCCTCGCAATCGAGAAGACGCCCCCGCAGGATGATCGGCCTGCCCTGCGGCCCCACGCTGAGCCCGTGATGGAGGCGCGTCAGGTCGCTCCGGTCGCCGTCGATGAAGGAATAGGGATAGTAGGGACCGACCGTGTCCTCCGCGAGAGGGGCCAGGCGACGGGTCGCGAATGACGGGCTGGTCATGTCGTTGTCTCCAATGCGGGCGGAAGCAGCCCTTCGCCGTTCCGGCGATGATCCAAAGCCTCCGAAGCAGCCTGCCGCCTTTTCGGAAAGCGGGCTGGATCGGCAGGCGTTTCCGCCCCGTGCATGCGCTTGTCGCTACGCATCGACCATCCTCGATCGTGTGCGCCTGAACGATGGGACGAGGATCATCACGAGCAATGCGGCCGTGGCAACGAGGAGAGCCACGCAGATCGGGCTCGCGAAGATCTGAACATCGCCGCCCGAGATCAGCATCGCACGGCGCAGGTTCTCTTCCATGGCCGGCCCCAGGATGAAAGCGAGCACCAGCGGGGCAAGCGGACAATCCAGAAGGGTGAGCACGATGCCGGCCAGGCCGAAGCCAGCCAGCATCACGACTTCGAAGACGCTCATGTTCACCGAGTAGATGCCGATGCAGCAGAACAGCAGGATCGCCGGGAACATCAGGCGGTAAGGCACCTGCAGCAGCCGAACCCACAGGCCGATCAGCGGCAGGTTGATGACGAGCAGCATCAGGTTGCCGACCCACATCGATGCGATCAGCCCCCAGAACAGCGTGGGCTGCGCCACGGACAGGTTCGGGCTGGGCGCGATGCCGTGGATCAGCATCGCTCCGGCCATCATCGCCATGACCGAATTGCTGGGAATCCCGAGCGCCAGCATCGGAATGAACGAAGCCTGCGCGCCGGCATTGTTGGCGGCCTCCGGGCCGGCCACGCCTTCGATCGCGCCGTGGCCGAACTGCTCGGGCGACGAAGACAGCTTCTTCTCCGTCGAATAGGCGGCGAAGGACGCCAGCATCGCGCTGCCGCCCGGGAGGATGCCGAGCACGGCGCCGATGCCCGTGCCCCGCAGGGCTGCCGGCCAGGCCCGGCGCCAGTCTTCGGCGGTGAGGCGCAGGGCCGAAACCGGCTGGGTTCGTCCGCCCTCCTCCTGCGGCCGCGCCAGGTTGAGCACGACCTCGGCGATGCCGAAGACCCCCATCGACAATGCCGCGATGCCGATGCCGTCCCGCAATTCGTTGACGCCGAAGGTGAAGCGATCGAGGCCGGTATTGACGTCCGCCCCGACCGATCCGAGCAGCAGCCCGAGCAGGATCATCCCGATCGATTTCAGCAGCGATCCTTGCGCGAAGACGATGGCGGCGATCAGGCCGAGAACCATCAGGCAGAAATATTCGGCCGGCCCGAAGCGCTGCGCCGCCGCCGTCAGGGCGGGGCTGAAGAAGGCGATCAGCAAGGTCGTGATCGTGCCTGCCAGGAAGGAGGAGAGCGCCGCGGTGGCAAGCGCCGTGCCCGCCCTGCCCCTGCGCGCCATCTCGTAGCCGTCGAGGCAGGTGACGACGGAGGACGACTCTCCGGGCAAGCGCATCAGGATGGCGGTGGTCGAGCCACCGTATTGCGCCCCGTAATAGATGCCGGCCAGCATGATCAGGGCGCCGGTCGGCTCAAGGTAATAGGTCAGCGGCAGCAGCATCGCCATGGTGGCGATCGGCCCCAGGCCCGGCAGGACGCCGATCAGCGTCCCGATCAAGGCGCCGAGGAAGCAGTACCAGAGATTGAGCGGCGTCGCCGCGACGGCCAGCCCGCCGGCGATGGAGGAGACGATGTCGCTCACAGCGGCCAGACCTGAACCGACAGCCTGAGGACATAGCCGAACAGCACGGCGGCAAAGCCCGCGAAGACGACTGCGACCAGCGGAACTTCACGCCAGCGCGCCTGCGGATCGCCGAGCGCCGCAGCCAGGACGCAGGCGAGGCAGGCGACGAACAGGCCGGCTCGTTCGATCAGCACGCCGAACAGGACGATCGCCAGGCTGACGCCGATCGCCGCGCGCACCGGAAAAGCCGGCCACCGCCTCGGGCGCCATGCCGCGCCCTTGATGGCGAGCAGGAGCCCGATCCCGAGCAGACCCACCGCAACGGCGCGCGGGATGTAACCCGGCCCCATGTCCAGCGAACTCCCGGCGGGATAGCTGCGACCGATGAAGAGAGCCGCGAGCCCCAATGCACCGAACATCAGCCCGGCTGCGAGATCGCTCCCCGCATTCGCCGCTTCCGGGCCGGATTGCACCGGGCCTTGCGGGGCGGCTTCGTTCTGCTCCTGCATGACCTCTCGCTTCCGGAAAAGGCGCGCGCGCTCATTATGCCTATAGACTAGTTTTATATACTATTGCTAGGCAAGCAAGCCGGCCGATGGCATATGCACGGTGTGGAACGTTCGGGAGGCGGGATGCCCATCCAGACAATCAGGACGGTCGCGATCGACCAGCGGCTCACCGACCCCGAATGGCGCTTTGCGCAGGGGCCGCTCGCGGGGATACGGGGCTTTGCCATCGTCATAACGGACGAGCGGGGCGTGGAAGGCTACGGCTATATCCGCGCGATGCCGCCCTGGACGGAGCCCCTCGCCGTGGTCAAGGCGAGCTTCGACTATCTCTGCGAGGGCCTGGCCGGACAGGACGAGACCGCGATCGGCGCCATCATGGACGGGCTGGACCGACGGCTGCATGGCGCCCTGCCGGTCAAGGCCGGAATCGAGTGCGCCTTGCTCGATCTGCGCGCCCGTGCGCTCGGCGTGCCGTTGCACGATTTGTATGGCGGCAAGCGGCAGGAGCGCTTCGCCAACACCCGGATCATCCCCCTGAAATCGCCACAGCGCATGGCGGAAGTTGCCGTGGAGCTGGCGGAGGCCGGCTTCAGGCACCTGAAGGTCAAGGTTTCCGGCGAGCCGGAGCTCGATATCGCACGCGTCCGCGATGTGCGCGCGGCGGTCGGGCAGGATATCGCGCTGATGATCGACGCCAACGAGTCCTACTCGCCCAAGCTGGCGGTCCGCACCATCAACGCCATGGCACGCTATGGCCTGGAACTCGTCGAGCAGCCCACCTCCGCCCGCGACTTCAAGAGCCTGATCGCCGTGGCCTCCGCGCTCGACATTCCCGTCGAGGCGGATGAGAGCGCCCAGGACCTGCAATCGATCCTGCGGATCGTCGAGGCAGGCCATGTCGCCTCGATCAATCTGCGCATCCTCAATCACGGCGGCCCGAGCCGCACCGCGCAGGCGATCGCGATCTGCCGCGCCGCGAATGTCGATTTCCGCTTCGGCGCGGTCTTCGGTTCGAGCATCGTCCATGCCCATACGCTGCATCTGGCGGCGAGCCTGCCGCCCCCGCGCTTTCCGCATGAGTTTTCCGAGATGGCGCTGCTGGACAACGACCTTTTCTCGGGGCTGCATCTGGAAGCAGGGACGGTCGCCGTGCCGGAGGGTGTCGGCACGGGGCTCGTGTTCAACGGGTGAAGGGCCGGCGGCTCAATCGAATTTGAGACCGGCCTTGGCGATGATCTCGGCATAGATGTCGCGATCCTGCGCCACCGTCTTTCCGAAATCGGCCGCCGGCTGATAGGCCGGCTCGCCGCCCAGCCCGCGCAGTTTCTCCTGCGTCGCGGGATCGGCCATGACGCGTGCGAGCGTCACGTTCAGCTTGTCGGCAACGTTTGCGGGCATCTTTGCCGGCCCGACGAGGCCAACCCAGGAATGCGCGACGAACTGCGGAAAGCCGCTCTCCTTCATCGTCGGCACATCCGGGAATTCCGGCGAGCGCTTCTCGTTGGTGGTGGCGAGGATGCGAATCTTGCCGGCCTTGGCGAGCTCGCCGAGTTCGCCGCCGATCATCAGCGGGATATGCCCCGCGACGATATCGTTCAGGGCCGGGCCGCTGCCGCGATAAGGAACATGCTTGAGCGCAGCGCCGGAGGCGATGCTGACGAGTTCGCCAGCGAGATGGCTGTAGGTCCCGACGCCGCTGGAGGCGTAGCCGATGCTGTTCGGCTTCTGCTTCGCGAGCGCCACGAGTTCGGCGATCGACTTGGCCGGCAGGCCGGGATAGGCGCCGATGAAGGTGAAGCCTTCGATGAGCCGCGCCACGGGCGTGAAATCCTTGACGGGATCATAGGGCAGCTTCTTGTCGACATTGGGCAGGATCGACAGCACGCCGGCCGAGCAGAGCAGCAGCGTATGGCCGTCGGGCTGCGCCTTCGCGACGAAATCCGCGCCCGTCGCGCCGCCGGCACCAGGGCGGCTCTCGACCAGGAAAGGCTGGCCCAGATCCTTGCTGAGGGCATCCGCGATCAGGCGCGCGACGGCCTCGACCCGTCCGCCCGGCGCGAAGGGGACGATCATGCGGACAGGCTTCGTCGGGTAGCCCTGGGCGACGGCCTCCGTCGCGGCGGTGCCCAGCAGGGCGGCAATGACCGCCAGGAATTTCAGGCTCAACGCTCTCATTTCATCTCTCCCCTTCTGTTGTTGTCGTTCTTGGATCGGCCGGGCTGGCTTGGCGCCCGGCTCGACGCAGCGCCCGGTCCCCACCGGGCGCGAAAGCGCGATCGCGCCCTGCGTTTGCAGGGCGCTTCAGGAAGCGGCGCGCCTGTCAGCGGACCGGCGGGGCATATTGCAGGCCACCCTTCGACCAGAGATTGTTGGCGCCGCGCGGGATGCTCAGCGGCGACGCCGGTCCGAGGTACTTTTCGTAGCTCTCCCCGTAATTGCCGACCTGCTTGACGATCCGATAGGCCCAGTCCTTGGTTAGCCCGAGGCCCTCGCCGAGATTGCCGTCGATGCCGAGGAAGCGCTTGATCTCTGGATTGGTCGATTTCGCTCGCTCGTCGACATTGGCCGAGGTGAGGCCCAGTTCCTCGGCATTGACCATCGCGTAATGCGCCCAGCGGACGATATTGGCCCAGGCTTCGTCACCGCGGCGAACAGCCGGCCCCAGCGGCTCCTTCGAGATGAGCTCCGGCAGGATGACGAAATCCTGCCCATTGGCGACCTTCAGGCGATAGGCGTAGAGCGCCGATGCATCGGTGGTGAAGACGTCGCAACGACCAGTCTCGAAGGCCTTGATCGCCTCATCGCCTGAAGCGAAGCTAACCGGCTCGTATTTCAGGCCATTCTTCTGGAAGAAATCGGCAATGTTCAGTTCGGTCGTCGTGCCGCCCTGGACGCAGACCGTCGCGCCGCCCAAATCCTTCGCGGATTTGATGCCCATGGATTTTTTGACCATCAGCGCCTGGCCGTCGAAATAGGTGATCGCCGAGAAGGACAGGCCGAGCGTCGTGTCGCGCGACAGCGACCATGTCGTCTGGCGCGAGAGCACGTCGACCTCGCCGGATTGCACGACCGCGAAGCGGTCCTTCGGATTCAGCGAGATGTATTTGACCTTCTTGGCATCGCCCAGGACCGTCGCGGCAACGGCGCGGCACAGGTCCACATCGAGCCCGCCCCATTGTCCTTGCGCATTCGGCAGCGAGAAGCCGGGAACGCCCGGGCTCGTCCCGCAGATCAGCTCACCCCGCTCCTTGACCTTCTCGAGCGTACCGGCCTGCGCCGTTGCAGCCGTCCCCATGATCGCCGCTGCCGCGAAAGCAGCATGGATTGCCTTCATCGTTTCCTCCCGATTATCTTTTTAAAAGGACATAAGACTAGCCTATTGACGCAATACGCAACCGTCAACCGCATCGCCAGCCGCGCCTGAGAGCCTTACCGCCGCGCGCATCTGCGTGATCCGAGGGCTTATCCCCTGCCCGCGCCACCAACTCGATACGCCACCGCGCTCGACAGGCCAGCGCCAGGTTGTTATAGGCCATAAAACTGAACTAATAGATTTGCGCCGATCGAACCGGGAGCGAGCAATGGGCGATATGACACTTCACTGGTCGCCACGATCGCCTTTCGTGCGGAAAGTGATGGTGGCTGCGCATGAGCTGGGCCTGACCGATCGACTGACGCTGCGGCGCACGGTCGTCCAGATGACGAAGCCGAATCCGGACCTGTTGCCCGACAATCCGCTGAGCAAGATCCCAACCCTGGTGCTGGCCGACGGCTCGGCGCTGATCGATTCCGGGGTGATCTGCGAATATCTCGATTCACTGGCCGGTGGCGGCGTCATCATTCCTGCCGCGGGGGCGGAGCGCTGGCGCGAGCTGAGCCGGCATGCGCTGGCGACCGGCTTTCTCGACCTGCTCATCCTCTGGCGCAACGAGCGCAACAAGCCCGCCGAGAAGCAGACGGCGGAATGGCTGTCGAGCTTCGCAACCAAGACATCGGCCACCCTCGCGCGGTTCGAGGATGAAGCCGGCCCGATCACATCCGGGCCGCTGCAGCTTTCGGGGATCGCGCTCGGCTGCTGCCTGTCCTATCTGGATTTCCGCTTCGAGGATCTGGACTGGCGGGCGAGCCATCCCCGGCTGGCGCCATGGCATGACGCCTTCCGCCAGCGCCCCTCGGCCATCGCGACGGAGGTCCGCGACGATGGCTGAGACCCAGCGCCAAGGCCCCCTCAGCCATGTCCGCGTCCTCGATCTCAGCCGGATCATGGCCGGCCCGTGGGCGACCCAGATCCTCGCCGATCTCGGCGCCGACGTGATCAAGGTCGAGCGTCCCGAGGCCGGCGACGACACGCGGGCTTGGGGGCCGCCCTACCTCAAGGACGAGGCCGGCAACCCGACCAGCGAGGCCGGCTATTACCTCTCGGTCAATCGCGGGAAGCGCTCGATCACCGTCGATATCACCAGCGCGAAAGGGCAGGATATCATCCGCCGGCTGGCCGCCAGGAGCGATATCGTCGTCGAGAACTACAAGGTCGGGACGCTCTCCCGTTACGGCCTCGACTACGCGGCGCTCAAGGCGATCAATCCCCGGCTGATCTTCGCCTCGGTGACCGGCTTCGGCCAGAGCGGCCCGCGCAGATCGGCCGCGGCCTATGATTTCGCGATCCAGGCCATGGGCGGCCTGATGAGCGTCACCGGCGAGCGCGAGGGCATGCCGGGCGCTGGACCCCAGAAGGTCGGCGTTCCCATCGTCGACATCATGACCGGCATGTACACGGCCGTCGGCGTGCTCGCGGCCCTGGTCAGGCGCAACGAGACCGGCAAGGGCGACAATATCGACCTCGCCATGCTGGACGTTCAGACCGGATTCCTCGCCAACCAGGCGATGAACTGGCTGGTTTCGGGCCGCGCGCCGGTGCGCGGCGGCAATCGTCACCCGAATATCCAGCCTCAGGATGTTTTCCCCTGCGCCGACGGCTTCATCGTCCTCGCCGTCGGCAATGACGGGCAGTTCGCCAAGCTCTGCGAGGCTCTGGGCGAGGCGCAATGGGCGCAGGATGCGCGCTTCGCCACCAACCCGGCGCGCGTGACCAATCACGGCCTGCTCGACCCGTTGCTGCGCGCTGCTTTCGGCCGCTTCAATCGCGACGCTCTGATTGCGGCGCTCGATGCGGTCGGCGTCCCCTGCGCCCCGATCAACACGGTCCCCGAGGTCTTCGACGACCCTCAGGTCAGGCACCGCGGCATGCTGCGTAACCTGCCGCATCCGCTGGCCGGCAAAGTTCCGCAGGTCGTGAGCCCGCTGAATTTCGAGAACGAGCCGCTCTCGTTCGACCGTCCCCCGCCTTTGCTCGGGGAGCATACCGACGAGATTCTTCGCGATATCGGCCTGGCCGAACAAGCTTGATGGAAGACAGAATGGGGCGCCTTCACCTACCGGCCGTCGATGAACTCACCGCCGATCAGCGCAAGGTCTATGACGAGGTCATCTCCGGGCCGCGCGGGCGGCTGGTCGGGCCGCTGCGGGCCGTGATCCACAGCCCGGAACTCGCCACGCGCTGGTCCAGGCTCGGCGAATTCCTGCGCTACTCGACGCTGCTGCCCGCGAAGCTCAACGAACTCGCCATCATCGTCGTCGGGCGCCACTGGAACAGTCAGCTGGAATTCTACATCCATGCCGAAGCGGCGAAGGTCGCGGGCCTCGACGCCGCCTGCATCGAGGCCATCCGGCTCGGCCAGGCGCCGGTCTTCGCCGAGGATGAAGAGCAGGAGATCTATGACTATGCCCGCCTGCTTCTGCAGGCCGGCACGGTTCCCGATGCCGTGCATGCCGCGGTCGTCGAGAGATGGGGGCCGCGCGGCGCCGTCGAGCTCACCGGCGTGATCGGCTATTACACGATGGTGTCGATGACGCTGAACGCCCACGGCATCCCGCTGCCGGACGGAGCCTCTCCTCCTCTCCCCCGCTTACAGGACGGGCCGACATGCCTGCCGGCTTCCACCCGCCCGGACGAGGCGAGCAGCCGTGACTGAAACGGTCGCACCACGGTCACATCATGCGCCCGGATGGGCATTGCCTGCAGGGGCGTGCGACTGCCATGCGCATGTCTTCGGGCCTTATGAGCGCTTTCCGGTGTCCCACCAGATGCATTACGCGGCGCCGCTCGCTCCGGCGCAGGCGCATCGCGACATGCTGGACCGCATCGGCCTGTCCCGCGGCGTCCTCGTCCAGCCCGGCGCCTATGGCGAAGACCCTGCGCCGATCCTCGATGCCCTGTCCTCCGCGAACGGCCGTTTGCGAGGGATTGCAGCGGCAAGCGAACGGGTGCCTCCGTCCGATCTCGACAGCTGGCATACAGCAGGTATCTGCGGCCTGCGGTTCAACGACATGACGGTGCCGGGCGGAACCGGCCCTTTCCCAGGCTCGGTCGGCACAGACACCCTCCCCGCCGTGGCGCCCGGCATGCGGGCGCGAGGCTGGCATGCCGAGGTCTGGGCGGGAATAGACCGGCATGCCGCGAATCTGCCGCTCTATCGCAGCAGCGGCATTCCGATCGTGCTCGACCACATGGCCGGCCTCCAGATCGCGCGCGGGCTGGGCGATCCCGCCTTCAACGCGATTCTCGCAGCGCTTCGGGAAGGCTGGCTCTGGATCAAGCTCGTCCTGTGCCGCATCTCCCAGGACCTGCCGGATTATGCCGATGCCCGGCCGTTCCATGATGCGCTGATCGCGGCGAACCCCGAGCGGATGATCTGGGGCTCTGATTGGCCGCATCTGCGCCTGGCCGAGCGAACTCCCGATATCGGCCACCTGCTCGACCTGTTCGCCGACTGGGTTCCGGATGCCGAGCAGCGACGGCGTATCCTCGTCGACAATCCCCGTACGCTCTACGGATTCTGACGCCGGCGCGAAGCCGCACCGCTACGATATGGAGTTTGAGATGGCTGACGCCCTGGAATGCCTGACGGTCAGCGTCAGCGATTTCGTCGCGACGGTGACGATCGACCGCCCCCCGGTGAACGCGCAGAACCGCCAGTTCCGGCAAGAGATCGTCGCTGTCTTCGACAGCCTCAGCGACCGCACCGATGTAAGGGCGATCGTGCTGACCGGCGCCGGCAAGACCTTCTCGGCAGGGGCCGACCTGAAGGAGCGGCCCGGTCTCGCGGAGGAAGCCGGCGCCTATCCGCGCCATAACCGCCTCGTGCGCGCCTCCTTCGACACCGTGATGGAATGCGCCAAGCCGGTCATCGCAGCCGTCAACGGCGCGGCCATCGGCGCGGGCTGCGTGCTGGCCTTGTGCTGCGACATCATCCTCGTGGCGGAAGAGGGATTCTTCGCCATGACCGAGGTCGATGTCGGGCTGGCCGGTGGCGTCAGCCATGTCAGGCGGTTCTTCCGGGAATCCGATGCGCGGTTGCTGATCTACACCGCGCGCCGGGTGCGCGGCGCCGAGCTCTACCGGATGGGCGTCGCCTCGGATTGCGTGCCGGCCGAGCGCCTGCTCGGATTGGCCCAGGAGATCGCGCGCGAGATCGCGTCGAAGAGCCCTTCGGCGGTCCAGGCCGCCAAGCGGTCGTTCAACGTCACAGAGGGTCTCGAACTGCGCGACGGCTATCGTTTCGAGCAGTCGCAGACCGTTGCCTTGGCCTCATCCGAGGACACCAAGGAGGCGCAGCGCGCCTTTGCCGAGAAGCGCAAGCCGGTCTTCGGGGGCGGCTAGATGACCTCGTCCGAACCTGTCACCCGGCACCACGCTTCCGATGGTGTCGCGGTCATCACGCTGAACCGTCCGGAGCGCCGCAACGCGCTCAACCTCGATATCAAGGCACGCATTGCCGACGCGGTCCTTGCACTCGAGGCCGATGCGAGCGTGCGCGTCATCGTCCTGACCGGGGCCGGCGGCTACTTCATCGCCGGCACCGATATCGCCGAGATGGAGCCGATGGGCCCGGCCCAGCATCAGGCGCTGGCGACCGACCGGATGTTCACGGTGCTGCGGCACTGCCCGAAGATCCTGATCGCGGCCGTCGAGGGCTATGCCTTGGGTGGCGGCTGCGAGACGGCGCTGTGCTGCGACATGATCGTCGCCGGCGAAAGCGCACGCTTCGGCCAGCCGGAAATCCGCGTCGGCGTCATGCCCGGCGCCGGCGGCACGCAGCGCCTCCTGCGCACCATCGGCAAATACCGCACCATGAAGCTCGCCCTGACGGGCGAGACCTTGACCGCGACTGAGGCTTTCCAGGCCGGGCTGCTCTCGGAGGTCGTGCCGGATGGCAGCGCCCTTGATCGCGCCCTGGCATTGGCAAGCACGGTGGCAGCGATGCCGCCGCTGGCGGTCCAGGCGATCAAGGACGTCGTGCAGCTCGGGCAGGACGTGCCCCTGGAGACGGCGCTCGCGCTGGAGCGCAAGGCCTTCGTCCAGCTTTTCGACACCAGGGACCAGAAGGAAGGCATGCGCGCCTTTCTGGAGAAGCGCCCGCCCCGGTTCGAAGGGCGCTGATATCTAGCGCAGCTTGACGTCGAACTTGACGACATCCCCGCGATAGATGCCCTTCGCGTCGAGGATCAGCATGCCGTCCTGATCGAGGGCTTGCCGATGAACGAAGGCGACCGGCGAATCCAGAGAAATCCCGAGCGCCTCGCTGGTCTCGATATCGGCCGTGCCGATGGTCAGCGTCTGGCGGGCATCCATGATCTCGACACCCTCGACTTCGGAGACCAGCCGCAGAGCCGTCTTCGATTCGAGGTCGCGCTGGGACATGCGATCACGAAGCCGCTCGTCGATATGGAGATCCGCCAGAAGGAAAGGCTGGCCATGCCGCCAATGCCGGCGCCGGACATGCCGATAGGAAGGGGCAAGCGTTCCGATCTGCCCCTCGAAGCCATGCAGGGCCCTGTCGGCCTCGTCATGCAATATCTCGATCGTCGCGTCATAGCTCGGGCGCAGCAGGCCCGACCAATCCGTCCCGACGGCACACCACAGATTCTCGGCCGGCCGCCGGCGCACGAAGGTGCCGCGGGCGCGATAGCGCTCGATCAGCTCCTCGTCTTCCAGCAGGTCCAGCGCCTGGCGGATCGTCGCCCGCGCCACGCCGCATTCGGTGGCGAGTTCGTCGACGGTCGGAATCTGTTCCCCAACCTGCCATTGCCCGGCCTCGATCCGGCGCCGGAACAGGGTGGCGAGCTGGTGATAGCGGGAAATGCCGGATCTTTTGAAATCCAACGGCTTTGATGAAACGCTGCGGACGATCATGCGGCTCCCAATCTGACCTGCGACGATCCGCAGGCTACCGCAACGGCCGGCTGTTGACGAGCCGCAGGCACATCATTAATTCAATGAACTAGATTATTGTCCTTTTATTGATCGGTTCTGCGGCGCTGCGCGACCCGATTGCAGATTGCCGCCAAACCCCGGGACCGATCATCATGCAGGCCATCGTCGAGATTTCCGGCCGGACCCTGGACCCGGCGGGGATCGTCCAAGCCGCCCGGTTCGGAGCGCGCGTGGTTCTTGCGCCAGAGGCGATGGGACGCATCGGCCAGGCGCGCGGGGTCGTCGACGAGGTCGTCCGCAAGGGCGAGAAGATCTATGGCGTCACCAGCAGCGTCGGCGCCAAGACCGGCACCATGCTTGCTCCCGACCGGATTCCCGAATTCAACCGCCGCCTGCTTCTGACCCATAACATGGGGCACGGCCCCCTCGCCTCGCGCGAGACGGTGCGGGCGATGATGGTCGTCCTGCTCAACAGCATGGCGACGGGTTATCTCGGCGTTCGGCCGGTGATGGCCGAGATGTTGGTCGAGGCGCTGAACACCGATCGCCGCATCGACGTCCATCTCTGGGGTTCGATGGGCCAGAGCGACATGTCGCCGATCGCGGATCTGGCGCTGGACCTCTACAAGGACCATGAATTCGCGGCCGGAGAGGCGCTCGCGCTGCTGAATTCCAGCGCACTCTCGATCGGCACGGCGGCGCTTGCCTTCCACGACCTCTCGCACATGCTCGATTTCGCCACCCTGGCAGGTGCGTTCAGCATGGAAGGCTTCGCGGCCAATCCCTCGATCGTTTCGGAGGCCGCGCTGAATTCGCGCCCCTTCGACGGCGTGCTGCGCCATGGCCGCGCGATCCGCACCTATCTCGCCGGCAGCTACCTGATGCAGCCCGGCGGGCCGCGTCATCTCCAGGACCCGCTGAGCTTCCGCTCGCTGCCACTGATTCACGGCAACGCCGCGGACAGCCTCGCCTTTGCAGGCAGGCAGCTCGCCGTCGAACTGAGCGCGAGCCAGAACAATCCGATCGTGGCGATCGAGCAGCGCCAATTGGTCTCGGTCGCCAATTTCGACATGGTGGCGCTGGCGATGGCGCTGGATACCGCCCGGCTTGCGATGGTGCCGGTCGTGACCAGCTCGACGGAGCGGCTGGCCAAGCAGGCCGATTCCTTCTGGTCGGGCTTGAGCGTCGGCCTGATCGAGGAGGATGGCGTCGGCTTGCCGGGCTTCAACGGCCTCGCGCAGTTTCACAAGTCGATCACGTCGGAGGCCCGGCTCCTCGGCGCCCCGGTGGTGAATGAGCTTGCGAGTTCGAGCCATTCGAACGGCAATCTCGATCGCGCCAGCATGGCTGGCCTCGCGGCGCGGCGCACGGCGGAGCTGGCCGCGCTCTGCCGCTCGATCTTCGGCATGGAGCTCATGGTGGCGGCGCAGGCCGTGGATATGCGCAAGGTCAAGCCGCTCGGCGCCGTGACCTCCGAGCTATTCGCCTTCGTCAGGCGCGCCATTCCCTATGCAGGTGCCGGGCAGCGTGTGCCTCACGCCGGGCAAATGATGGACCACCTCGCCGCGAATGAGGCCGAGATCGCCCGCTTGATTGGACTAGCCTGACGCGCGCCTCTGCCTTGGGCCGGTGCATCGCAAGCCCCCGAGCGGCGACGCAAGGCCTGAATTCGCCGCAAGGGCGTGTCCATTGTCGGGAGTTCAGCCAACCTTCGGAAGCGGCGCAAGGCGGCCAATCCCGATGCCCCGCCGTTGGACCTCGGCGCGCTTGACGTTGCTCCCGACATTGCGACGCGCCGTCATAGGCGCCCTCTGGGCGTCACCGTTGCGAATATTCCGTCATGGCGTTGCCGACCCGAACGAGCCGATGG
The DNA here is from genome assembly GCF_037147855.1 of Allobosea sp. MMO-172. Lineage (NCBI taxonomy): Bacteria > Pseudomonadati > Pseudomonadota > Alphaproteobacteria > Hyphomicrobiales > Alloboseaceae > Allobosea > Allobosea sp. MMO-172. Next base: position 140,415 of record NZ_JBBCUM010000011.1, read on the forward strand.
AACTGCTCTTGGTTCCCCCGCCTGGCTCCCAGGCGAATGTCGGCAGGCAATATTGCGGCGCATCGGTGTTGCGGGCGAACAGGGCGTTGCAGCTCCGCTGAAACGCCTGATTACCCTCGTTCCAGCTCAACTCGTCACGATGAATGCCTCCCGCGATGAAGAGGCAATCCACACCGGCGCGCGCCGCGCCAGCAACGTCGTGTTCGAGCGAATCTCCGATCGCGAGCAGACGACCGGGCGGCAATCCCAGCCGCTGCAGGCACGTGCGATAGATGCGGGCTTCCGGCTTGCCGTGATAATGCACCGTCCCGCCCATCCGCTCATAGGCGAGTGCGACTGCGCCGGGCGCCTCGAGCAGGCGCCCGCCCGGATGGACACGCTGGCGATCCGGGTTCGCGCAAATCATCGGCAGGCCCAGCCGCAGGGCGCGTTCCAGCAGGGGCCGCCACCCGCTGACGGATTGCCTCTCGGCATCGATGCTAAGCGTAAAGAGGAAATCGGCCTGCTCGGGGGTTTCCACAAGCGCGAGGCCCAGGCCGCCGGCCAGATGCTCCTCGCCGGGGCGCGTGAGCGGCAGACAACGCAGCCCCAGATCGCGATAAGCGGGCTCGTCGCGCTTCAGCAGCGCATCGCGGGCATCATCGCCCGCGGAAACAACGACATCGTAGAGGCCGCGCTGAAAGCCCATGCTAGCGAGAATCGCTTCGTTCTCGCTGCCTCCGCGTCCCGAATTCGAGAGGATGATGACGCGTTTTCCGGCTGCGCGCAGCGCTTCAAGGCAGGCCACGGCTCCGTCATGAGCGACAGCGCCGTCGTGCAGCACCCCCCACTGGTCCAGCAGGAAACCGTCATAGCGCCCGGCCAGCTGGGCCATGCCCTCCAGGAAGCATGTCTGCCGAGGCAGATCAGACGATGCGAGAACGGACATAGGCAGAAAGCGCCTCGCTGATGATGACGATGCCGAGAATGGCGATCAGGATCACGATCGCCTGCGACCAGGCGAACTGGTTGATCGAGGCGTAGAGCAGCAGCCCGATGCCGCCGGCGCCGACGAACCCGAGCACACTCGACTCGCGCACATTGATGTCCCAGCGATAGATCGAGGTGCCGATCAGCACGGGCAGGATCTGCGGCAGGATGGCGACGCCATAGACCTGCAAGGTGCTGGCCCCGGTCGATTCGACGGCCTCGATCTGGCCGGCATCGACCTCTTCGATCGCCTCGGCGACGAGCTTGGCGATGAAGCCGACCGAGCGCGCCGCGACCGCGCAGATGCCGGCGACCGGCCCCGGCCCGAAAATCGCGACGAAGAGGAGACCCCAGATCACCGTATTGATCGAGCGCGACAGTACCAGCATGGCACGGCCGATCAGCCAGGTCGCCTGGTTGTAGGTGGTGTTGCGCGCGGCGAGGAAAGCGACCGGCAGGGCGAAGACGATGGCGATCATCGTGCCAAGCGTCGCGATATGCAGCGTCTCGATCAGCGGCTGGACGATGCGCGGCAGATAGGTCCAGCGTGGTGGCCACATCCGCGAGATCAGGTCGGCCGCCTGCTCATGCGCATCGGCGAAGAAGGCCCATTCGATGTCGAGCGCCGAGACCGACCAGGCAGCGGCGATCGCGATGCCGCCGAGCCAGACCCACTGCACGATGCGCTCGCGCAGCGAATAGCGTTCCCAATGGTCGGGATAGCTGCGCTTCGGCGTGCGGCCTTGCGGAAGCTGGTGCGCGGTCATCTCAGCCTCCGCCGGGCCCAGTCGCTGAACCATTCGCCGAAGGCGACCATCGCCGCGATCGTCAGCAGGATCGCGCTGGCGAAGTCGAAATCATAGCGCGAGAACGAGGCCGAGAGCGTCTGGCCGATGCCGCCGGCACCGACGATGCCGATCACGGTTGAATGCCGGAGATTGGAATCGAGCCGATAGATCAGCACGCCCAGCGTCTTGACCAGAACCTGCGGCACCACCGCGTAGAAGAAGGTCTGGCCGAAGCTCGCGCCGGTCGCACGGATCGCCTCGACCGGGCCGGGCTTCATGTTCTCGATATCCTCGGCCAGCATCTTGCCGAGGAAGATCGCCGAGGAGAAGGCGAGCGTCAGCAGGCCGGCGACGGGGCCGAAACCGAACAGCTTCACGAAGAAGATCGCAATGATGACCTCGTGGAAGGTCCGGCCGGTGACGATGAAGGCGCGCGCCAACAGGTAGAGCGGGCGCGGCGAGAGATTGGCCGCAGCCGCGATACCGATCGGGATCGACAGCACCGCGCCGATGATCGTCGCGGCGATCGCGATCTGCACGCTCTCGACCATGCCGGTGAGCAGCAGCTCCCAGCGGCCGAAATCAGGCGGGACCATCCGCGCCAGGATCGTCCAGGCGCGCGGCAGGCCGGCGAGGATGCGGGCCGTATCGACATTGAGCGTCGAGAGCGACCAGACCAGATAGGCGCAGACCAAGGCCCAGAAGGCGAGCCTGCGGCTGGGGCTGCCGAAGATGCTCGGCGCGCGCCAGCGGCTCGGATAGGAGGCGACGGCCGTGGTCATGACAGCGCGCCGACGGGAGCCATCGTTGTAGCCGGTGTGGGAGCTTCGTCGTCCTCGTCATGCGGGGCCGACCAGTCTTCCTCGCCATAGATCCGGGTCAGCGCCGCATCGGTCAGAGCCGAGGCCTCGGCGTCGAACACGATCAGCCCGTCCTTCATGCCGATGATGCGGTCGGCATGGGCGCGGGCGAGCGCGACGTCGTGAATATTGATGATCGCCGGGGTCTGGCGTTCGGCCACGAGCTCGCGCACCAACCGCATGATCTGGCGCGAGGTCTTGGGATCGAGGCTGGCGGTCGGCTCGTCGAGCAGCAGCAGGTCCGGCCGCTGCATCAGGGCGCGCGCGATGCCGACGCGCTGGCGCTGGCCGCCGGAGAGCGCATCCGCCCGCTGGTTATGATAGCCGTCGAGCCCGACGCGATCGAGCAGTGCGAAGGCAGCCTGGATATCCTCGGGCGGAAAACGATAGCGCAGCGAGGCGAAGAGACCGGTATAGCCGAGCCGCCCCGAGAGCACGTTCTGCATCACGCTCAGCCGCTCGACTAGGTTGTATTCCTGGAAGATCATGCCGATCCGGCGCCGCGCGGCACGCAGGCCCTTGCGGTCGAGCGCGACGATATCCTCGCCGTTGAGCCGCACACTGCCGGCGGTCGGCTCGACCAGCCGGTTGATGCAGCGGATGAAGGTGCTCTTGCCGGCACCGGACGAGCCGATCACGGCAACGAGCTGCGGCCGGTCGATGACGACATCGACGCCACCCAAAGCCTTCTTGCCGGTCGGATAGACCTTGGTCAGCCCCGCGACGGCCAGCAGCGGAGCGCCGCCGGCCGAAGCCCCCGAAACAGCAGACATCAATCGCCCTTCAGCTTCGAGAGGCCATCCTGGGTATAGGTGATGCCGCTATTGCTCTGGATCAGGATGATGTCGCCCCAGGCGTCCTTGTAGCTCAGCTCCTTGAAGCCCTTGGTGTCCTTGAACTCCTTGGCGAGCGCCGAATTGAGGAAATCGAAGCTCAGGAAAGCCTGCTTGATCTTGGCCTGCAGTTCCGGCTTCAGGTCATGGGCGATGCCGAAGGCCGTGCGCGGAAACGGGCTCGATTCATAGACGATGCGGATATCGTCGCGCTTGAACATGCCGCGGTCGGCCATGCGCTCGACCACGCTGGAGGCGACCGGCGCGGCGTCGTAGTCCTTGTTGACCACGCCCATGATCGAGTTGTCGTGCTTGCCGGAATAGAGGACCTCGTAGTCCTTGCCGGGCACGATGCCCTTCTCCTTGAACAGGATGCGCGGCGCGGTATCGCCTGAGTTCGAGGATGGCGCGACGTGGGCGACGCGCTTGCCCTTGAGATCGGCGATGGTCTTGATCGGAGAATCCTTCGGCACGATCAATTGCAGCGTATAGCCGATCGAATCGTCCTTCTTGGCCATCGCGACGATCGGCACGAAGCCGGCGAGATTGACCGCGAAAGGCGTCGGCCCGCTGGCGACGCCGGCGATATGGAGACGGCCCGAGCGCATCGCCTCGACCTGCGCGGCATAGGATTCGGCGCCGAACCATTTGATCTTCTTGCCGGTCGTCTTGCTGAGATGAGCCAGGAAATCGGCGAAGACGTTCTCGTAGACCGACGGGTCCTCCACCGGCGTGTAGGAGAAGATCAGCGTGTCCGGGTCCTTCTGCTTGGACGCATCGGCCGGCGTATCGGCGAGCAGGTCGCGATTGGCGTCGCAATAGCGGGCATCGAGCGTCCCGCGATTGGCGCAATCCTGCGCCTGGGCCGGTCCGGCAAGCCCGACACCGAGAGCAAGCAGGCAAAGGGACGCGATCTTGGCACGCAGCATGGCAACCTCCCCGGAAGCGGCGCTTTTGATCAGCGCTCGCGCATAATTTCTTCCATCCTGATCAATATCGATCAGCGTTACAAGGGTTGCCGGCTACGCAGTTACCTCTATCCGCCTATGCGACAAGCCAGCGGCTGCCGCTCTTGCGCCAGCTTTCGCGCAATTGCTCGGTCGGTTCGGCATCGACGACGAACATATCGACCATGCCGGGTTCGGCGATCCTCGCCGTGCCGACCTGGCCGAACTTGCTGTGGTCCGCAAGCACCACGGTCTGGCGAGACCGCGCCATCGCCGCCTGACGAACGGCGATCTTCTCGAGATCGAAATCCATCGGCGCGCCATCGTCGTCGAAGCCGCCGGCACCGAGAATGGCATAGTCGAAGCGGAAACCGGCAATCACCTTGATGGCCTGCTGGCCAACAAGGGAGCCATTGGCGCCGCGCGTGGTTCCGCCTGTGACCACGACTTCGAAGACGCCGCCCTGGCAGAAGATTTGCGCGACCGAAACACTCGCCGTGACGACGCGCAGCCCTGGCTTGCCTAACAATGCACGGGCAGCAGCTTCGACAGTGGTACCTACGTCGAGGAACACGGAAGCGCCTGCCGGCACGATCTCCGCCAGAGCCGCTCCGATCTGCTGCTTGCCCTTGGTTGAAATGGTGAGTTTCTGCGCATAGGCCGAGCGAATGCCGCCTGACGCGAGGCCGGCGCCGCCATGGAAGCGCTGCAGATAATTCTGTTCCTGCAAGCGAATGATTTCGCGTCTGACGGTCTGGGGCGACACCTCGAAGCGGGTTGCCAAACTCTCGATCGTCGTGAAGCCGACCTCCTGCACAGCGGCGAGAATCTGCTTCTGGCGAGACGTAAGGCCGAGCGGCGGCATATTGATCCATCAGCAACGGGGCGGAGCGCGATTCCGGAACTCAGTAAAGCAGCGAATATAGGCGGGGGCCAAGCCCGCCTGCCCCAGGCCTCAGCGCGGTGTTATATGAATGCAGCACTGGTCCTCGGCAGAAGCGCCCGGCGCGTGCGACATCAGCGACGGTCGCATCGCCCCTTCTTCAGCCCGTGACGATGATGCGGAGATGCCGGCCTCGCCCGCCGCCTTGATCGAAGCGGAAGCCGATTAATCGACGAATACGGTGATCGGCCGGCGGACATGGCGCTGACCATCACGCCTTCGAAGGCCGAGCGTCGAGGCTGGATTCGTGCTGCACCAAAGCGAGCCTAAAGCCGGCTTCAAGCAAGCTAAAAACGGGCAATCATCGATAAATATCAAGTATTGGCGCGCCATTCAAGATAAAACTGCGAACACTTATATAATTGAAATAACGATGTAATTTTTGTTCTACCCTAAGCCTAAACCCGGCCAGCTCGAACTGCCTGACTTCCGAAGCTGGCCCGTTTCCGACATCGGTAAGGTCCGGTTGTCGGCAGCCGGATCGGGTGGCCTTCGGCATCAACGAGGGCGTTGGATACCAAGGGATGCGTTGTTGGCTGCCAGCCACATCCAGATTTTCCGGCGTGCCTCGTCTGGGATATCGACCTGAAGCCGTTTTTTGAGGAAGCGGTCGACGGTAACGTTGGCCTAACGCTCGCCGCGTCTGTATGGCAATGCTTGCGCCCTTGCTTGATGCCGTGCCGGTCATCCGCCAAGGCAAGGGGCCCCGCGCAAACGGCCTGACAAGCTGCATGCCGACAAGGGCTACGACTTCCCGCATTGCCGCAAGGCTTGCACCAGCAGAGGTATCAAGCACCGCATTGCAAGGCGCGCCATCGACATGTGCGGGTTCGATACGCCGTTGGGCCAGACGGGTTTGCAATGCGGCGGGTTTCCTGAACTGGCCAGCGGATCAAGTGCCCGTTTTGCGCCTTGTGGAGATTCTTATTTTTAGGGGCTGCGGCTTGGCTTTGGCATGGCAGCGGATCGCCGCCATCATTGCGAAGGCCGGCAAGACCAGCAAGACATGGCCCTGCCGGGACTGAACATCCAGGCTATCGCTTCACTTTGCGAAGATAGGCCTGGAAACCGCGTTCCGCCTCGCCAGACGCAATCGACATGCCCTCATCCCGAACCTCGCTCGGCGTCACGCCAAACTGATCGCGGAAAGCCCGCAAGAACTGATTGCTGCTGGAAAAACCCAGTTTGTGGGCGATGCCGGTGATCGAACCGGTCTTGCCTCGGTGCGAAAGGAGCTGGCGGTAGGCGGCATTCAGCCGCCTGTCGCGGATGACGGCCCGCACCCCACCGTCCCCGGCGAACATCCGGTAGAGATGGGCGCGCGACACCCGGAACTGCTGCATGAGAAGGGCCAGATCGAGGTCCGGGCGGTGCAGGTTCGCATCGATGAATTGCAGGACACGCTGGCGGAATACCCGGCTCAGCACCGGATCCTCCGGCAGCTCGTCGATCGTCCGGCCAGCAATCACGGAGACGAGCAGCGTCGTGACCGCCTCCTCGATGGCCAGCGCAACCGCGATGCCCATGGATGGCAAGCGCTCCAGACTCAAGATCAGATCGGAAATCAGCTGGGTGACCGGCAGACCGGCCTTGAGGACGAGGCCGTCCAGGGGCCGGCCGGCCAGCGCCCGATCCAGCGGCGCGCGCGGCAAGACAAGGGGCAGCCCTGAACCAGCAGAAAACTGACTTGTAAAAGCCCGGCCAAGATCCAGAAGGCAGACATCGCCATCTTCGATGGTCATCGTGTGCCCCTGGCAATCCATCTTTCCGTTCACCGCCGTGAAGAGTTCGAGCATGTAGAAATCGCTCATCTCACTCCTCAGGATCAGGCGCCGGCTTCGGTTAAGATGCTGGGCACTGAAGGTCGTGCGGGAGACGATCAGTCCGGCAATAAAACGTACGTCGATCGATCCTTCCAGATGGGTGTTGCGCGTACTTTCTGTCGGCTGGGCATCGAAAAACGGGGCAACCATCTCGCGCCAGTAATCGCTGCGCAAATCCGGCTCGACGGATTTTGTCGATAATAGAAGCCTGTCCTCCATGTCTTCGTTTAAATCGTCCCCAAGCCGCTTTCAACTGCCCGCATCATGACAGGCCGGCTCACCATGAGATGAGCCCGTGGGCCGAAGAAAAAGAGCCCCTGCGCCGATCGCAAGCTGCGCGTTGCCTTTATTTCTCAAGTGGCTGGCTACGGTGCGGGGGCGAGGATCTTGAATAACAGACGTGGCAAGAGCCGCATCTCCCTTCTGCTCGGGAGCACGGCGCTGGCTGGAGTTGCGGCCATCTGCCCGGGATCGGAAGCTGCCGCGCAGACCTTCACCGGCAACCAGACGACGAGTGGCCCATTTGCCGGCGGGACGCAGCTTTTCTACGACACCAGCGCGCTCAACGCCTCGGCCGCTGATGCCGTCAGCGGCGGAGAGCAGTATTTCTACAGCGCCAGCACACTCAACGCCTCTGCCGCCAATGCCGTCAGCGGTGGGAGGCAGTATTTCTACAACACCAGCGCACTCAGCGCCTCTGCCGCCAATGCCTTCAGCGGCGGGTATCAGTATTTCTACACCAGCAGCACGCTCGACGCCTCGACTGCCGATGCCGTCAGCGGCGGGTGGCAGATCTTCCTCGACACCAGCGCGCTGAACGCCTCGTCCGCCAATGCCGTCAGCGGCGGGACGCAGAATTTCTACACCAGCAGCGCGCTCAACGCCTCGTCCGTCAATGCCGTCAGCGGCGGGACGCAGAATTTCAACAACACCAGCGCGCTGAACGCCTCGGCCGCCAATGCCGTCAGCGGCGGGACGCAGTATTTCTACGACGGCAGCAAGCTCAATGCCTCCGCCGCCAATGCCGTCAGCGGCGGGTCGCAGATTTTCTTCGACACCAGCGCGCTGAAGGCCTCGGCCGCCAACGCCGTCAGCGGCGGGACGCAGTACTTCTGGGAGAGCAGCGCACTCAACGCCTCGGCCGCCAACGCCGTCAGCGGTGGGAGGCAGAATTTCAACGCCACCAGCGCACTCAACGCCTCGGCCGCCCATGCCGTCAGCGGCGGGCAGCAGGATTTCTACGATACCAGCGCGCTCAACGCCTCTGCCGCCAATGCCGTCAGCGGCGGGACGCAATATTTCTACAGCACCAGCACGCTCAACGCCTCGGCCGCCAATGCTGTCAGCGGTGGGACGCAGTTTTTCATCGACTCCAGCGTACTCAACGCTTCGGCTGCCAATGCCGTCAGCGGCGGGACGCAGAATTTCTACAACACCAGCGCGCTGAACGCTTCGGCTGCCAACGCCGTCAGCGGCGGGACGCAGAATTTCGGCGACACCAGCGCGCTGAACGCCTCGGCTGCCAACGCCGTCAGCGGCGGGACGCAGAATTTCCTCGACAGCAGCGCGCTGAACGCCTCTGCCGCCAATGCAGTCAGCGGCGGGGAGCAGTATTTCTGGGGCACCAGCGCACTCAATGCTTCGGCCGCCAATGCCGTCAGCGGCGGGATGCAGGATTTCAACAACACCAGTTCGCTGAACGCCTCTGCCGCCAATGCCGTCAATGGCGGAACACAGTATTTCTGGGGCACCAGCGCGCTCAACGCTTCGGCCGCCAATGCGGTTAGCGGCGGGACGCAGTATTTCAGCGAAGCCAGCGTGCTCAATGTGCTGGCCGGTAATGCCCTGACCAAGGGCGTGACGGTCAATTTCGACAATCGATATAGCGGTCCCGGCGGTAGGTTGCGGCTCAACGGTTACAGCACGGTGGTCGGCGCCGTCCGGAGTCTGTCGGCCGGTTCGGGTATCATCGAGAATGGCGGCGCTGCCGACAGCGTCCTGACCATCGATGGTTCGACCGCCGGACACTCATCCTTTTCCGGCCTGATCCGCGACGGCGGCGCGGGCCGGCAGGGGCTGACGCTGGCCGGCGGCACGCTGACGCTCGATGGCGTGCACAGTTATACCGGCCCGACCAATGTGGACAGCGGCGCAACGCTCGCGGTCAACGGCACGATCGCCTCGTCGCAGATGCTGACGATCAACGGAACGGTTGCCGGCATCGGCACGATCGGCAACACCAGCGTCAACGCGGGCGGCACGATCGCGCCCGGCAACGGTGGCATCGGCACGCTCTCGGTGCAGGGCAATCTGGCCATGGTCGCCGGTTCGCGGTTTGCCGCACAGATCGATGGCACCGGCGCCTCCGACCGCATCACCGTCACCGGCGCCGCCAATATCAGCGGCGCAACGCTCGATATCTCGGCCTCCGGCATGGCGCTCGCGCGTTATACGGTTCTGACGACCACCGGCGGCCTCACCGGAACCTTCGTTGTCGGTCCGATCTCGGCCTTTGTCGGCGTTACCGCCAGCTATGACGCCAACAACGCCTATCTCGATCTATCGAGGATGCGCGACTTCGCCGACGCCGGCGCGACCCGCAATCAGAAGGCCGCGGCCTACGGCATCCAGAGCATTTCGGGCGGCAATCCGCTCTTCACCGGCAATGCGCTCTACAACGCCATCCTCGCCCTTCCAACCGATGCCACAGCCCGGAACGCATTCGATCAGCTCTCGGGCGAGGTCCACGCCTCGGCGACCACGGCACTGATCGAGGACAGCCATTTCGTGCGCGATGCTGCGACGAACCGCATCCGCGCTGCCTTCGGCGCGGTCGGCGCCTCGCGTGCGCCGGTCATGGCCTATGCCGACCCGGCCGATGGCAAGACGGGCTATGCCGCCTTCGCATCGCTCGGTTCGGGGGCGATCGCCGTCGCTCCGACGACCGACCGCTTTGCGCTCTGGGGGCAGGGCTTCGGTGGCTGGGGCTTCACGAACGGCGACGGCAACGCTGCGCGCCTCTCGCGCTCGACCGGCGGCTTCCTGATCGGCGGCGACGCCCCGATCTTCGACACCTGGCGGCTCGGCATGATGGCGGGATACAGCCGCACCACCTTCAACGTGCGTGACCGCGCCTCATCGGGTTCGAGCGACAACTATCATCTCGGCCTCTATGCCGGCACGCAATGGGGCAACCTCGGCTTCCGCACGGGTGCGGCCTATACGTGGCACGACATCACGACCAGCCGCAGCGTGGCGTTCCCCGGCTTCGGTGACAGCCTGAAGGGTGACTATCGCGCCGGCACGGCACAGGTCTTCGGCGAACTGGGCTATGGCATCCGTGCCGGCAGATTCGGCTTCGAGCCGTTTGCCAACTTGGCCTATGTGAACCTCAGCACCGGTGGTTTCGCGGAGAACGGTGGCGCTGCGGCCTTGAGCAGCAACAGCGCCAGAACGGGCGTCACCTTCACGACGCTCGGCCTGCACGCCTCGACCGATTTCGATCTCGGCACGATAACGGCAACACTGCGCAGCACGCTCGGCTGGCGTCACGCCTTCGGCGACACCACGCCGCTCGCCACTTTTGCGTTGGCCGGCGGCTCGCCCTTCACTGTCGCGGGCGTGCCGATCGCGAAGGATGCGCTGGTGCTGGATGTCGGACTGGACGTCGCCATTACCAGGAACGCCACTCTCGGCATCTCTTATGGCGGGCAATATGGCGGCAACACCATCGACCAGTCCGTTCGCGCAAACTTCAATGTCAGGTTCTAAAGAAGTGAAGCTCAGGCTTTTCACGGCGCTCGCAGTTGCCTCCCTGGCCGCCTTCCCGGCTCAGGCCCAACAGGCCCCGGCGCTTCCCGGCGGGGCCACTTCCCTTCAGGAAGCCTATCAGGACTGGCGTGTCGCCTGTCAGGTCGCGGACAACGCCAAACGCTGCGCCCTCTTGCAGCAGCAAAATCAGCAGAACGGCCAGCGCGTGCTCGCGATCGAACTGAACGCGCCGGCCGGCAATACGGTCACTGGCACGCTCGCTTTGCCTCTCGGGCTGGCGCTCGATGCCGGCGTCACCTTCCAGATCGACGACAAACCGGCGATGCCGCCAATGCGCCTGCGGACCTGCGTGCCCGCCGGCTGTCTCGTCAATATCAGTTTCGACGCCTCGACGGTGACGGCGCTTCGTGCCAGCACGGCCCTCAAAATCAAGGCCACCGCCGATGGCGGTGCCGCCTTGCCGCTCTCGATTTCTCTGCGCGGCTTCGGCGCCGCGCTCGACCGCGTGGCGGCGCTGTCGCGATGAGGACAATCGAAGCTATAAGGGCAACAAACCTTTGGGGCTGCCCCCGCGGACCCACTTCGCGGGCGCGCTTTAGGGCGTGCGCTGAGTGCCTGCTTTACGGCATTAGCCGCATGTCAGGAAATGGCGCGAAACGGTCGTAGTCGCTCTAACTTTATCGGTCACCGAGGCACGCATGCCTCAAGTTGTCGGGCGAGCCAATCCGTTTGTTGACGGCAACTCTGGTCGAAAAAAGTTCACCGAACATAGCTCGTCGACTTGCCCGCGTGCAGATCTGGCCTTTCTCAGTAGATGCGGCTTCGTGATCGCGCCGGTGATGACGATCTGCCCTGCGCGCAAACCGCCCATCTGGTCCGATTGGCCGTTAGCATAGGCAAGGAGCGAAGCTAGCGGATCGATCTGCGGGGGTTCTCCCGTCGCGCTGCGCGCTTCATAGAGCCAGAGCTGGGCCCTGCATCCTTGCGGCGGAGGTGTCCAAGAGATAGAGGGCCGATGACCGTGGCGCCGTTGCCGAGATAATCGGCAAGATAGAAACCAAAGGGGATCTCGGGTGGCTCGCCAGCACGCGGGATGACGATCTCGAAGGCCGAACTGACGGACGCGATCGCCGCCACAATGCACTGGCGCGTATAGGGGGTGGCCCACGGCGTGAGGTCCCTGGCCAGGCAGAGCGCGAGCTCGGTCTCGATCTGGATGAAGTCACTGGCCGGAAGATCGAGACGGGCGCCGTTGCCATAGATGGTCGGGGCCAGAAGCGGCGCTCCGATCGGCACGCCGCCGGGGCCGAGCGCCACCTTCCAGCCGCCAACGGTTTCGCCAAGGGCCTCGGCGACCTCACGCTGGACCGTATAGCCGATCTCTTAGGGGAGATCGGTGATCGGCTGCATGGTCCGGCCGGTTTGACGTAGCTGCATCAGACTCCGGGCGGCATCTGCCGGCATCGCGCGCGCTCCACAGGGCTGACCATCCTTAATCATTATTGATGATGATTATCCATTGCGCTACTGAAACGACAGAGCCGATGGCTCGGCATCGGGAGGGACGACGCATGCGCAGAATGATCAAGGCTGGCCACATCATCGCTTTTCAGAACGGAGGCCATCGCCACCTCCGCGACGGCGTGGTCGTGTGGGAGAACGACAGGATCATCCATGTCGGCAAGAGCTTCGAAGGCGAGGTCGACGAGGTCGTCGATGCGCCGGAGAAGATCGTCACACCGGGCTTCATCAACACCCACGCACACCTGAGCGAATCTCCGCTCGACAAAAGCTATGTCGAGGATCGCGGGCCCCGATCCTTCTATCTGTCGGGTCTGTTCGAGTTCCTGATCGCGCGCGACGTTTCGATCACCGACGACATGCGCCGCGCCTGCATCGCCTTCTCCGTGCCGGAGCTGATCCGGACCGGCACGACCACGATCATGGAGATCGGCGGTTATGGCGAGGATACAGTCAGGATGGCCGGCGGGGCAGGCTTGCGCGCCTATGTCGGTCAGGGCCATCGCTCCGGCCGCTGGTACACCGACGATGGCAAGACGGTGAAATACACCTGGCTGGACGATGACGGCCAGGACGGGTTCGAGAAGGCCGTGCAGTTCATCGAGAAGCATGACGGCATGATGAACGGCCGCATCAAGGGCTTCCTGACGCCCTATCAGGTCGACACCACCTCCGAGGCCATGCTGAAGCGCACCCGCGCCGCCGCGACGGACATGAAGGTGCCGCTAGCGCTGCACGTCTCGCAATCCGTGCCGGAATTCATCGAGATGACGCGCCGCCACGGCTGCACGCCGATCGAATGGCTGAACAAGCTCGGCTTCCTCGGCCCCGACGTCATCCTCGGCCATGCCATTATGCCGGGCGGCACCTCCTGGACGAATTACCACGCCGATGACATCGGCATCCTCGCCGATACCGGCACCAATGTTGCCCATGCGGTCTGGGTCTTCGCCCGGCGCGGCATCGCCATGGAGAGCTTCGCGCGCTACCTCGCCCGCGGCGTCAACATGACGATCGCGACCGATACCTGCCCACAGAGCATGATCGAGGCGATGCGCTGGACCGCGGTCGTCAGCAAGATCGTCGATCGGCGCACCGAGGTCGCGACGGCAGCGGACGTCTTCAACGCTGCCACGCTCAACGGCGCCAAGGCGCTTGGACGCGACGATCTCGGCCGGATCTCGGTCGGCGCCAAGGCCGACATGCTGCTCTGGGAGGGCCGCAGCATGTTCATGACCCCGGTGCGCGACCCGATCCGCAACATCGTCTACTCCGCGCAGGCCGAGGAGTTGAACAGCTCGATCGTCGATGGCGAATGGATCATGCGCGAACGGCACATTCCCAATGTCGACATGCCCAAACTCGCCGCCGAGGTTCAGGCCGCGGCTGAGAAGATGTGGGCCGGCACGCCCAAAGGCGACTGGGCCAAGCGCTCGATCGACCAGCTTTCGCCGGAAAGCTTCCCGGCGTTCAAGCCCTGAAGAGCAGGCATCGCGCAGGGCACGGCAGGCTCAAGGCCCGCCGTGCCACAATGATTCCGCAGGGACATTCACGCAGCGTGTCAATTTGGCTATGCAGGCGGCATGACGATGGTTTGGGGATGTCCATGCTGCAGAGCGCCGCACGATGCGGGGACCGGCATCCATTGCCGGGCGGTGGATCAGACGATGAGCAGTGATATCGGCGTGGTTTCGGATGCGAATCTTCCGCTGGAAGAGCGCATGCAATTGATCGCGCTGCGGCTGCTGGCGGATTCGGAGGGGCCGTCCGGGGCGCTCAGCCTCGCCGCAGCCTTCCGCAACGCCGGTATCGACGTCGCGGAAGCGACAGCCGGTCGCTATCTCCGGCAACTCGACGAACTCGGCCATACCCGTTCACTCGGCAAGCGCGGACGCGTTCTGACCCGGCAGGGCGAGGACCGGCTGGCAGAGCTCGTGCAGAATGGCAGCCTCGCCGCCCACGGCGCCCGCGTCACGGCTGCCGCTGGCGGCAGTACCATCGATCAGCTGATCGACCTTCTGCACGTGCGCCGCGCGGTCGAGATCGAGGCGGCCGGGCTGGCGGCCCAGCGCGCGACGGATGCGGAGATCGCAGCCATCGTTGCTACGGCGGCGCACCATGTCGATTGCGTCGAGACGAGCAGTCGCGCCGTGCCTGCGCCTGCCCATAGCTTCCACGAGCTGATCTCCCGCTATTCCCACAACGAGATGCTCGCCGCGATGACGATGATGCTGCTCGATCCACGGCATGATCCGCTCGCCAAGCTGCTCGATCGCATTGCAGACGATACCGGCACCGCGATGAGCATGGCGCTCGACCACCCCCGCATCGCCGAGGCGATCCGCGAGCGCGACGCGGCGGAGGCGGAGCATGCGATGCGCCGGCACCTGGACAAGCTGATCACCATCGTCCGCAGCTATCGCGATTCCATGCCGATCAGCGGCTGACCGGCCGATAATCGCCCCGCCGGCCGGCGATGCTCCCCCTGCAATAACGCATGTCAAAGGGCGGCCTGACGCTGGCTGCGCCCGGACACGTCCCTGCTGCGCTACCGGCTTCCGCTGCGCTCCGGCCACCTGCATTCGCTCCTTGCCAAACATACAATCATCATCAATGATGATTGTATGTGGTCGTCATTTCACATGACTGACCATCACAAAGGGGAGATCGGTGATGACGAGAAGCGGGACGGGTTCGATCACGCGCCGCGCGCTGCTGGGCAGCGCGGCCGCGGTGGCGTTGGCGACGGGCTTGCCGGGAGCAGGTGCAGCTCTGGCTCAGGAAACCCCGCGGCGCGGCGGCATCCTCAATGTCGTGCAGAACTGGGAGCCGGCGATGCTGACCGCCGCCTTCAACCCCTCGACGCCGATCGTGCTCGTCTCCAGCAAGATCATGGAGGGCCTTGTCGCCTATGACGCGAAACAGCAGCCGATTCCGGCGCTGGCGACGAGCTGGACGGTCAGCCCCGACGGCCTGACCTATACGTTCAAGCTGCGCGAGGGCGTGAAATGGCACGACGGCAAGCCGTTCAGCGCGGCCGATGTCGCCTTCTCGATCTCGGAAGTGTGGAGCAAGCTGCATCCACGCAGCGGCGTGACTTGGTCGAACCTCGCTGGCGTCGAGACGCCGGACGCCATGACCGTGGTGGTGAAGCTCTCCAAGCCGGTGCCGTTCCTGCTCTCGATGCTGGGCAACTGGGACGCGCAGGTCATCCCGAAGCACCTTTACGAGAACACGGATATCCGCACCAACCCGGCCAATAACGCGCCTGTCGGCACAGGTCCCTTCGTCTTCAAGGAGTGGCAGCGCGGCCAGTATGTCCGCCTGGAGCGCAATCCGAACTACTGGCAGGAGGGCCTGCCCTATCTCGATCAGGTCATCGTCAAGGTGATGCCGGAAGGCGGCTCCCGCGCGGCGGCCGTGGAGGCCGGCGAGGCGCATCTGGGGCAGTTCAATCCGGTCGCGCCGTCCGATCTCAAGCGCCTCCTGGCCAAGCCCGAGCTGGCCGTGACGACGGAGGGCTACCAGATGTTCGCGCCGATGGCGCTGATCGAGGTGAACACACGCAACGAATACCTCAAGGACAAGCGCGTGCGCCAGGCGATCATGCATGCGCTCGACCGCAAGTTCATCCTCGACAACATCCTCTACGGCTACGGCAAGATCGCGACCGGCCCGCTCACCTCGGACTCGCCCTTCTATACGACCGACGGCGTGCCCCTTTACGATCAGGATCTGAAGAAGGCGAACGCCCTGCTCGACGAGGCGGGCTTCCCGCGCAAGGGCTCGGCGCCGCGCTTCAAGCTGACGACGGAGCTTGCGCCCTCGCCCGAGTTCTCGCGCATGGCCGAATACCTGAAGCAGAGCCTGGCACGGATCGGCATCGAAGTCGAAATCCGCTCCTCGGACAATCCGACCTTCCTGCGCCGGGTCTATACCGACTACGATTTCAACCTGGCCATCAATTTCATCTTCATGTTCGCCGATCCGTCGGCCGGCGTGCAGCGCCTCTACTATGCCCCGAACATCCGCAAGGGCGTCGCCTTCGCCAACGCCTCCGGCTACAGCAATCCCGAGCTGGACAAGGTCTGGGAGCGGGCGCGCGAGGAGAACGACCTCGCCAAGCGCAAGGCCCTGTTCGCGCAGGCGCAGCGGACGATCGCCGAAGACCTGCCGATCATGAACCTGTTCGAGTTCAGCTTCACCACCGTCTACAACAAGAAGCTGCGCAACCCGACGGTGGGGCCTGACGGCGCCTACGGCAATCTCGCCACAGCCTGGCTCGCCGAATAGCGCGATCGGAACCAGGCGTGTCGAACCTGCCCCGCTTCGTGGCAAGGCGATTGATGCAGAGCGTGCTGACCATGCTCGTCATCATCTCCCTGCTGTTCGTGCTGCTCCACAGCGCCCCCGGGGACGTCGTCGACGTCCTTGCGGGGGAAGCGGGGGCCGCCACCCCCGAGTATCTCGCGCAACTGCGCCAGCAGCTCGGGCTGGACCAACCGCTGATCGTCCAGTTCTACAAATACGCGCTGAACATCCTGAGCTTCGACCTGGGCGTGTCGCTGCGGACGAACCAGCCCGTGTTCCAGCTCATACTCGAACGGCTGCCGCCGACCCTGCTGCTGCTCGGCATCAGCATCACGACGGCTGTCGGCGCCGGCATCCTGCTCGGCGTCACCGCCGCGCGCAACGTCAACCGGCCGATCGACAACGTCATCTCGCTCGCGGCGCTGCTGTTCTACGCGACACCGATCTTCTGGATCGCGCTGATGATGATCGTGTTGTTCTCGGTCCAGCTCGGCTGGTTTCCAACTGGAGGCATGATCACGCTGGGCGCGCGCCTTTCGACCTGGGAGCGCATCCTCGACGTCGCGCGCCATGCCGTGATGCCGAGCGCGGCGCTCTCGCTGTTCTACGTCGCGATCTATACCCGGCTGATGCGGGCCTCGATGCTGGAGGTCCAGAACTCCGACTATGTTCGCACCGCGCAGGCAAAGGGGCTGTCCGACGGCTCTGTCGCGTGGCGGCATGTCTTCCGCAACGCACTCCTGCCGATCGTCACCATGGTCGGCCTGCAGGTCGGCTCGATCATCGGCGGAGCCGTGCTGATCGAGACCGTCTTCGCCTGGCCGGGGCTCGGCCGGCTGGCTTCGGAGGCGATCTTCCAGCGCGACTTCAACCTGCTGATGGGCGTGCTGGTGATGAGCTGCGTGCTGGTTCTCGTCATGAACATCGTCGTCGACATCGTCTATGCGCTGGTCGACCCAAGGATCACCCTGTCGTGACGCTCCTGCGCAGCAAGTTCCTTCGCGCCTTCTGCCAGCGCTGGACGACCGTCCTGGGCTGCGTGCTGCTGGCCGCGATCCTCGCCATGGCGCTGCTGGCGCCGCTGGTCTTTCCCGAAGATCCCTGGTCGATGGTGACCCGCCCGATGTTGTGGCCGGGCGAGGAAGCCGGCTTCCCGCTCGGCTCCGATTCGCTGGGGCGCGATCTCGCCGCCGGCATCTTCCATGGCGCCCGGGTCTCGCTCAGCATCGGCATCGCCGCCACGCTGGCCGCCCTGTTCCTCGGAATCGTCGCCGGCGCCTTCGCCGGCTATCACGGCGGCAGGGTCGACGACATCCTGATGCGCTGCACCGAATCCTTCCAGACGGTGCCGCCCTTCCTGCTGACGATCGTCATCGTAACCCTGCTCCACCCCTCTCTCGTCACCATCATCCTCGCCATCTCGCTGGTCTCCTGGCCGCCGGTGGCGCGCCTTGTCCGGGTCGAGTTCATGACCATGCGCGAGCGCGATTTCGTGCTGGCCTGCCGTTCGATCGGCATGAGCGATATCCGGATCATCTTCCGCCAGATCCTGCCGAACACGCTCTCGCCAGTGATCGTCACCGCCTCGATCATGGTGGCGAGCGCGATCCTGACCGAGTCCTCTCTGGCCTTTCTCGGGCTCGGCGATCCCAATGTGATGAGCTGGGGCACGATGATCGGCGCCGGGCGCGACCAGTTGCGCACCGCCTGGTACCTCACCGCGATTCCCGGCATCGCCATCCTGCTCACGGTGCTCGCCATCAACCTGATCGGCGAGGGCCTGAACGACGCCTTCAATCCAAAGCTGCGCAACCGCTGAACCGGGCGCGGACAACAACAAACGCGAAAGGGAAGCGGCGCCATGGATGTGATCATCCGCAACGGGACGGTCGTCAGCGCGGCCGGCCTCTCAAGGGCCGATATCGGGATCGCCGATGGCCGGATCGTGCAGATCGGCGGCAGCTTCCCGCCCGCGACGCGGGAGATCGACGCTGCCGGCTGCTATGTCATGCCGGGCGGTGTCGACGTTCACACGCATGTCGACGCGGGCGAAGGCGAGCGGCGCTCCGCCGACGATTTCCGCTCGGGCACGATCGCAGCCGCCTGCGGCGGCACGACCACGATCATCGATTTCTGTGCGCAGAAGCGAGGCGGCAGTCTCTCCGATGCGATCGCCGATTGGGATGCAAGGGCAGCCGGCAAGGCGGCGGTAGACTACGGCTACCACATCATCGTCACCGATATGAACGAAGCCGTTTTCGCGGAGCTGGCGACCCTGCCGGAGCGCGGTATCCCCTCGTTCAAGCTGTTCATGGCCTATCGCGGCGACGTCATGATCGACGACACCGTTATGTTGAAGGCGCTGGAGCAGGCCAAGCGGAGCGGCGCGCTGGTCATGGTCCATGCCGAGAACGGCGACGCCGCCGACTATCTGCGCGACAAATTCGTCGCCGAGGGCAAGACCGCCCCGCTCTACCACGCGCTGAGCCGGCCACCGCGCGTCGAGGCCGAGGCGACTGCGCGTGCCATTGCACTTGCCGAGATCGTCGGCACCTCGATCTATATCGTTCACCTCACCTGCGCCGAAGCACTCGACGAACTGCTGCGAGCGAAGCGGCGCGGCGTCGACGCCATCGCCGAGACCTGCACGCAATATCTCTACCTGACCAAGGACGATCTCGACCGGCCGGATTTCGAGGGCGCCAAATTCGTCTTCACACCGCCGGCCCGCAGCGTTGCCGATCAGGAATTGCTCTGGGACGCACTGGCCGACCGGGTTCTGGAAACGGTCTCCTCGGACCATTGCTCCTGGTCCTTCGGGCGCCACAAAGTTCTCGGCAAGGACGATTTCCGCAAAATCCCGAACGGTGCCCCGGGCGTCGAGGAGCGGATGATGCTGGTCTATCAGGGCGTCAACGAGGGGCGGATCGGCTTGACAGAATTCGTCGACCTCGTCGCGACCCGCCCGGCCCAGATCTTCGGCCTGTTTCCGCGGAAAGGCACCATCGCGGTCGGTTCAGACGCCGACATCGTGATCTGGGACCCGGAAGCCGCGATGACGATCACCCAATCGGCCATGCACAATGCCATGGACTATTCCTCCTACGAGGGGCGCCAGGTGAAGGGCCTGCCGCGCACCGTGCTGCTGCGCGGCAAGGTGATCGTCGAGAACCGCGACTATGTCGGCGCGCCGGGAGAAGGCCTTTTCCTCAAACGTGCACGCTACCAGCCGCGCGGCAATGCCGCCCTGCGCTGAAACGGATCATTTGAAAAGGAGAAGGGCCATGCCCGGCAAGATCATTCTAGCGGTCGCCCAGCAGGGGCCGATCCAACGCAGCGACAGCCGCGAGCGCGTCGTGGCGCGGCTCATCGACATGCTGAAGCAGGCGGCAGCGCGGAATGCCGATTTCGTCGTCTTCCCGGAACTCGCCTTCACCACCTTCTTTCCACGCTGGCTCATCGACGACGAAGCCGAGCTCGATTCCTTCTACGAGACCGAGATGCCGGGTCCAGCGACACGTGCCCTGTTCGAAGTGGCGGCAGAGCTCGGCATCGGCTTCAATATCGGCTTCGCGGAGCTCGTAACCGAGGGCGGGCGCAAACGCCGCTTCAACACGGCGATCGCCGTCGACAAGCGCGGGCGCATCGCCGGCAAGTACCGCAAGGTCCATCTGCCGGGGCACAAGGACCATGAAGCCTACCGGCCGTTCCAGCACCTGGAGAAGCGCTATTTCGAACCGGGCGATCTCGGCTTCCCGGTCTACGATGTCGATGCGTTCAAGCTCGGTATGTTCATCTGCAACGACCGGCGTTGGCCGGAGACCTGGCGCGTGATGGGGCTGAAGGGCGCCGAGCTGATCTGCGGCGGCTACAACACGCCGCTGCACAACCCACCAGTGCCGCAGCACGACCAGCTCAGCTCCTTCCATCATCTGCTCTCGATGCAGGCCGGAGCCTATCAGAACGGCGCCTGGACCGCCGCGGCGGGCAAGACCGGCGTGGAGGAAGGCTGCATGCTGCTCGGCCATTCCTGCATCGTCGCGCCGACCGGCGAGCTTGCCGCCGTGACGACGACGCTGGAGGACGAGGTCATCACCGCCACAGCCGATTTTGAGCGTTGCCGCGAGATCCGCGACCACATCTTCAACTTCGCGCAGCACCGGCAGCCGAAGAACTACGCCCTGATCGCGGCCGAGTAGGCAGGGGAGGCACGAGATGAAGCTCAAGGTCATCAACCCCAACACCACGTTGTCGATGACGCGCAAGATCGGCGAGGCGGCCGCGGCGGTCGCCCGGCCGGGGACGGAAGTTCTGGCCGTGAGCCCAAGCATGGGCCCTGTCTCGATCGAAGGGCATTATGACGAGGCGATCAGTGCGCTCGGCGTACTCGACGAGGTTCGCAAGGGTGCGGTTGAGGGCTGCGATGGCTATCTCATCGCCTGCTTCGACGATCCCGGCCTGCGCGCTGCGCGCGAGATTGCAAACGGCCCGGTCGTCGGTATCGCCGAGGCGGCGATGCACATGGCCTCCTTCGTCAGCGGCGGCTTCTCGATCGTCGCCACGCAGCATCGCAGCCGGATCATCATCGAGCATCTCGTGCGCGCCTACGGCATGGACCATGCCTGCCGCAGCGTGCGCACGACGGAGCTTGCTGTGCTCGATCTCGAAACCGAAGGGAAGGACGCAGCGTCCGTCATCCTGGCGGAATGCCGCCTGGCCATTGCCGAGGACAAGGCGGATTGCATCGTTCTCGGCTGTGCCGGCATGGCCGACCTCGTTGACCCACTAGCGCGCGAACTTGGCGTGCCTGTCGTGGATGGTGTGGCCTGCGGCGTCAAAATCCTGGAAGGGCTGGTCGACCTGCAGCTGTCGACGAGCCGCAGCGGCGGCTATGCCTATCCGATCGCGAAACCCTATATCGGCGAACTCACCCGCTTTCAGCCTTCGCAGATAGATCCAGCGCGACAGCCTTGTCCTTGATGCTGTCGGAGACGGCGAAGACATCGCAATGCGAGCGAGTAATCGGCGCTCCGTCAGGGTTGATGGTGATCTTCAAGTTAGCCAGCCGCGCATGCGGGCCCATCCTCGGACCTGGCCGCCATTCTCCTCGGGTGGCAGGTCCGCTTTCAGGGGAGGAGCGAGGTTCCGCTCATAGCGCTTGACCGCGGTTGGTCCTGTTGGTCTCAACAAGCTGCTACAGGATGGAAGCCGAAGATGCGTTGAATCGATCCGACGGCCGATTTTGGCGTATAGGCTCCGGAAACGCCCCCGAGTGTGGTCGAGCTGACCGAGATGTCCCACTCGAAGCCCTGACCGAATACCTGGATCCGGTGGCGCATCTTTCGCGTCTCGGGATCGGCCACGACGATGCTGCAGGTGCGGTCGAAGCCGATCCCGGCAATGGCCAGGGCGGCATGCACGTTCACATTGCGCGGAAAGCGGGCGCAGGCGTCCCGCGTCGAACCCTCGAAGAGCACGCCGCGAGCACTGGTGTCCGTGCCCAGGCTCGCCCCGTTTTTCGTCGTGGTCACAATGACCTGCTCGATCGCATCGCGCCCGTCGCTGAGCCCATCGAGCGCGAGAACCGCTCCATGCGGAATCAGGAGACGGGTCCCGGCGGTCGCGGCGGCTCGCCTGACGGCGGTCTCGACCGACACATCAGCCAGCGCTGACGAGCTGAAGGCGCAGAGGTCGCCTTTCGCGAGCAGCTCCGCGCCCAATCGGGTGATGACATCGGGATGGGCCGCCTCGATGACCAGGTCCGTGGGCGCCGCGAGCGCGCGCTGGACATCGGTCGTGAGATGTTCGCGCAGCTGCTGCACGCCGGCCGGCGCTGCAAAGCGGTCATCGACCAGGACGTAGTCAACTGCGGCGAGGCCTTGAGTGACGATGACGTCGAAGATCGCCTGCCCGATAACACCGGCTCCGATAATGCCGACCCGCTGGTAATTCATGCGCCTATTCCCTGTCCCAGATCCTAAGGAGCAGCTCGGTGAGCGGCCCCTTACTCTAGCGATTAACGATAATAATATCTTCGAAGAAGCACCACTGCCCATCCGGCGGTTCTAGGCCTTTGGCGTGAGGCTATCGACGAGGAGATCGCCTGTCGCGAGAACATGCTTTCGCAGGAGGTCGCAAGCCCGCTCGACGTCGCGCATCTCGCAGAGCGTCAGAATGCTGCGATGCTCGGCCTGGGACTGCTCGAGATGATGCGTCTGCTCCCAAGTGTAGCGCAGATAGCGCTCGAAGTTCATCCGCAGCGTCTCGATCATCTCCAGGGTTCGCGGGCGCCTGGCCGGTGCGTAGAGAACCTGGTGGAAGCGGCCGTTCAGCAGAATCTTGGCGTCGACCGCACCGGCCGTGTCGAGCTCGTCCAACACCTTCGCGGCGCCGATGAAATCGGCGCGGACCATGTTCGGGATCGCCCAGCGGAGCGCCTGGCATTCAAGCAGCGCGCGGAGCTGGCTGATCTCCCAGGCCTCGTCCCGGCTCATGACGGCGACGGCGACACCGCGGCGCGGTTCGGCCGTGAGGAAGCCCTCGCCGACGAGCTGCTTGAAGGCCTCGCGAACGATCATCTGGCTCACCCCGAACTGCGTGGCGATTGCGTCCTGCCGCAGCCGCTCGCCGCCCGGCAGCCGGTTGCGGAGGATTGCGGCGCGCAAGTCGTCGGCGACGACCGTGGCGGCCGACCGGCTGTCCCGGAGCGATGCCGGGCCCGCGATGTTCAGGTGGTCCAAACGGCGTCCGCCTTGTTCAATATTAGCGATTTGAAAGGGTCGACACCCACCTTTTCATCGAGGTACCCCCATAAGTCAATTGCTGGCCATAACGGCTAGCAGCCCTCTTGTGATTGCAGGTTCGCGCCTCAGGCACAGGGGTTGACGAGCGTGCATTTAGCGATTATCGCTAATTTATCTCAGCCTGAATGGAACGGGTTTCCAATGCTTCGCTTGTCCGACTTCGACGCCGTCACCTTCGACGTCTACGGCACCTTGATCGACTGGGAGCCGTCGATCGTCGCCTTCCTGGAGATCTGGGCCGGCGAGCAGCGCGTCACCGCGACCGGCGACGAGCTGATCATGTCCTTCGACCGCGCCCGCGCTGTGATCCAGAAGGAACGTCCGGCCCATCTCTACCCCGAGGTTCTGCGCCGCTGCTTCGACAAGATCTCGGCCGATTACGGCGTTGCAGTTGACCCCGCCCGGCGCGAAGCCTTCTCGCGGACGCCGCACGACTGGCCGGCCTACGCCGACACTGAGGCCGGACTGAAGGCGCTGCAGGCGCGCGCCAGGATCGGGGCGCTGTCGAACATCGACAACGCCTCACTGGCCTCGTCCTGCGCCAAGATGAACATCCGCTTCGACATCGTCGTCACGGCCGAGCGCGTCGGCGCCTACAAGCCCAGCGACGAGCACTTCGCCACGGCACTCGCCGATCTCGATGCAGCCGGGGTCCCGCGGCAGCGCGTCCTGCATGTCGGCCAGAGCCTACGCGCCGACATCACGCCCGCCAACAGGCTCGGGCTGAAATCGGCCTGGATCAATCGGCCGGACCGCTTGCTTGGGCTGTCCGGCGAAGGAGCGGCCGAGGCAAGGCCGGACCTGACGGTGTCGAGCCTCGCGGAGCTGCTCGACGCCATCGCCTGAGTCTTTCGACATCAACCGACAACGATAAGGGAGCGGGACATGAAGGGCAGGATCTTGGGGCTGGCCGCTATTGGCGCCAGCCTGGCACTGGGACTGGTGTCGGCGGCGCGCGCGCAGGCGACGGATGCCGTAATCGACCGGATCAAGGCGAAGAAGGCGATCTCGATCGGCTATCGCGAAGCCTCGATCCCGTTCTCCTATATCGACGCGCAGGGAAAGCCGACCGGCTATTCGACCGATCTCTGCACCCGGGTCGCGGCGACGGTGAAGACGGCGCTCGGCCTGCCGGAACTCGAGATCAAATGGGTGCCGGTCAACCTGCAGAACCGCATTCCGCTGGTCGCCAACGGCACGGTCGACATCTCCTGCGAGTCGGCGGTCAACACGATCGGGCGCCAGGCCCAGGTGGACTTTTCGAGCCCCTTCTTCATCTCCTCGACGCGGTTCCTGGTGAAGTCGAAATCCGGTATCACCGAGCTCGCCGACCTCAAGGGCAAGTCGATCGCCCTGCCGATCAACTCCGTACCCGAGCGCCTGATCAAATCCATCGTCGAACGCGACAAGCTGAACATCCGCATCGTGCCGGTTCGGGACAATTCGGAAGGGTTTCTCGCCCTATCGACCGACCGCGTCGACGCGTTCTCGACCGATGACATCCTCCTGTTCGGGCTTCGCAGCAAGGCGCCGGCGCCCGCTGATTACGAGGTCGTCGGCAAGCCGCTCTCCTACGACAGCTACGGCTTCCTCGTTCAGAAGAACAGCACGGTGTTCCTCTCCCTCGTGAACGCGACGCTCGCCCGGCTGGCGCGGGACGGCGAGCTCGCCCGGATCTACGGTACCTGGTTCGAACCGATCGGCGTGCCGCTGTCTGCGTCGCTGGCGACCACCTTCCAGACCATCGGAATCCCGGAGTGAGGCGGGTCGGCGGTTTCGGTGGCCGGGCGGGGAAGAGCACGCCATGAACTATGCATGGAATTGGGGCGTCCTCTTCCAGTCCCCCTATCTGGAGTGGCTCGGCCAGGGCATCGCCATGACGCTGGCGGTCTCGATCGCCGCCTGGACCATTGCCCTCGGCCTGGGAACCCTGATCGGGATATTTCACAGCGGCGCTTCCGGCGCGATGCGCTTCGTCACCGGCTCGTACATCAATCTGTTCCGGAACGTGCCGCTGCTCCTGCAGATGTTCCTCTGGTTCTTCGTGGTGCCAGAGCTGCTGCCGAAGGCCGCGGGAACATGGCTGAAGCGGGGGCTGCCCTACCCTGAAATCGTGACGGCGATCGTGGCGCTGGGGTTGTTCACTGCCTCGCGCGTCGCGGTCCAGGTCGCCGCCGGCATCGCTGCCGTGCCCCGCGGCCAGTCGATGGCGGCGCGAGCTTCGGGGCTGTCCACGGCACAGGCCTATCGGCTCGTCCTGCTGCCCCAGGCTTTCAGGATCGTCGTTCCGCCGCTGACCTCGGAATTTCTGACGATCTTCAAGAACTCCTCCATCGCGCTGACCATCGGCGTCTATGAGCTGACGGCGCAGACCCAGCAGATTCAGAGCTTCACCTATCAGGGCTTCGAGGCCTTCACCGCCGCGACCGTCGTCTACATGGCGATCGCCCTGGCGGTGACGACGCTGATGACCGTCATCGAGCGCAGGGTATCGATCCCTGGCCCCGCCGCGAGGGGATGAGCAATGTCCAGCTTCGACATCTCGGTCATTCTCGACGCTTTACCCTTCCTGGCGAAGGGCCTCGGCCTCAGCCTCGGGCTGACCGCCGTCGCCATGATCGGCGGCCTGGTGCTGGGCCTGGTCATTGCCATCGTCCGCCTCTCGCGCTTCCGCGTTCTGGCGATGCTGGCCGCGCTCTATGTGAACGGCTTCAGGGCCGTCCCGCTGATCCTCGTGATCTTCTGGTTCTACTTCCTGGTGCCCCTCCTGCTCGGCCGGCCGGTCGGAGCGCTCTACTCGGTGCTGATCGCCTTCGTCATGTTCGAGGGGGCCTATTACTCCGAGATTCTTCGGGCCGGCCTGAAGAGCGTCCGGCCGGGGCAATGGCAGGCCGCGCAGGCCTCGGGCCTGACCTATCTCCAGACGGTCCGCCTCGTGGTGCTGCCGCAGGCGCTGCGCAAGATGGCGCCGCTGATGGTCACGCAGGGCGTCGTGCTCTTTCAGGATACGTCCCTGGTCTATGTCGTCTCCCTCCACGACTTCATGACCTCGGCCAGCATCATCGCAAACACCCAGAACCGCATCGTCGAGCTCTATGTGTTCGCCGCACTCGTCTACTTCGCCCTCTGCACCGCCGGCAGCGCCCTGGCGCAGCGCCTGAGCAGTGACCGGCAGCGCGCGCACTAGTGCCGCCGGTGACCCATTCCCCTGCAACGCGGGACAGCGTGAACGACATGGTCGAGATGATACGGATCGAAGGATTGTCCAAGAGTTATGGCGACGTCCCGGTTCTGCGGGACTGCAGCCTCGGAGTCACGCGCGGCGAAGTCGTGGTCATCTGCGGGCCGTCGGGCTCGGGCAAAAGCACCTTCGTCAAATGCATCAACGGTATCGAGCCGGTGCAGGCCGGACGCATCGTGATCGATGGTGAGGACCTCCCGTCCAAGCCCGCGGCAGCCGCCAGAATCCGCTCGCGCGTGGGCATGGTGTTCCAGCATTTCGAGCTCTACCCGCATCTCACTGTACTGGAGAACATCTGCCTGGCGCAGATCCACGTGCTCAAGCGGAGCCACAATGAAGCCGTGGAGAAGGCGCGCAGCCTGCTCCGGCGTGTCGGTCTCGCCGACAAGGAAGCAGCCTATCCGGCGCAGCTTTCGGGCGGTCAGCAGCAGCGCATCGCCATCGTGCGGGCGCTCGCCATGGACCCGGTGGCGATGCTGTTCGACGAGCCGACCTCGGCGCTCGACCCGGAGATGATCGGCGAGGTGCTGGCCGTGATGCTCGAGCTCGCCCGCGAGGGCATGACCATGGTCGTCGTCACTCACGAGATGGGCTTCGCCAAGGCCGCCGCCGACCGCGTCGTCTTCATGGATCGCGGCGAGATTGTCGAGGTCGCCGAAACCGCGCGCTTCTTCGCCGAACCAGCCTCGGAACGCGCTCGCCTCTTCCTCTCGCGCATCCTGGCCCACTGACATGACTGACCTGCCCCGCCCCAACCCCGACGACGTCCTCGACGCTGCGCGCGCCCTCGCACCCGTGGCGGTGCGCACGCCGCTGCTGCGCTCCCCCGCCCTCGACCGCCTGACCGGCGGCGAGATCCTGCTGAAATGCGAGAACCTGCAGCGCTCCGGGGCTTTCAAATTCCGGGGCGCCTATAACCGGCTCCATCGCCTGGATCGCGCACAGTTCCCGGGTGGCGTGGTGGCCTACTCGACCGGCAATCACGGCCAGGCCGTGGCGACGGTGGGCCGCATGCTCGGTATCCGCGCGACCATCGTCATGCCAAGCGATGCGCCCGCCAACAAGATCGCCAAGGTGCGTGAGAACGAGGGCGAGGTCGTGCTCTACGAACGCGGCCGGGAATCGCGCGAGGAGATCGCGGCACGCATCGCCGCGCGGGCCCCGGTCGCGATCGTGCCGCCGGGCGACGACCGCTTCGTCATCGCCGGCCAGGGCACTGCTTTCCTCGAAGCTGCCACGCAGGCCGAGGGCGAGGTCGATCTTGTCGTCGTGCCTTGCGGCGGCGGTGGGCTCGCGGCCGGAACCGGCCTTGCCATGGCGGCCGTCAGCAGCCCGGCTGAGCTCTGGGCGGCCGAACCTGAAGGCTTCGACGATACCAGGCGCTCGCTCGAAAGCGGTCGTCGCGAGGTCAACGAACGCATTTCCGGCTCGCTCTGCGACGCGTTGCTGGCGCCGACACCGGCCGAACTGCCCTTCGCGTTCAATCGCCACAAGCTGACGCGGGTGCTGACCGCCTCGGACGAGGAAGTGCTCGCCGCCATCCGGTTCGCCTTCGAACATCTGCGCCTCGTTCTTGAACCCGGCGGGGCGGTTGCGCTCGCGGCGCTGCTGGCGCGGCCCGAGGCTCTGCGTGGACGCCGCGCCGTGGTCATGCTCTCGGGCGGCAATGTCGAGCCGGAGGTTTTCCGCAGCGCGATCGCGCCTCGATAAGCGCGCCCGATCGCGCTCAATCGCTTCTTCCGTCAAACCCAACAGGAAACGCCATGTCCTCGCTCGCCAGCAAATTTGCCGCCCTCTCGACCGACAATGCCCCCGGCCAGGAGGTGCGGCGCTCAGATGCCGATATCCGCGCCCTGATGATCGGCGAGCCCCTGCCCGGCCGCGCGGTCGACTTCTCGCATGGCGACGTGGACGCCTTCCCCCCGCCATCCGACGCAATGGAGCATTTTGCGGAGGCTGTGCGGATCGGCGGGCGCCAAGCCTATACCGAGTATCGCGGCTCGGCCGATATCCGCGCCGAACTGGCGAAGCGGCTCGAGGTCTTCACTGGCGCCCCCGTTTCGACCGATGCCGGCATCATCGTCACGCCCGGCACACAGGGCGCGCTGTTTCTGGCGATGGCTGCGACCATCGCGGCAGACGACAAGGTTGCGATCGTCCAGCCGGACTATTTCGCCAATCGCAAGCTGGTGCAGTTCCTCGGCGGCGAGGTCATGCCTATAGCGATGGATTATCTCGGTGGCGGCGAAGGGGCGGGCCTCGACCTGTCGGCACTGGAGGCGGCCTTCGCCGCCGGCGCGAAGGTCTTCGTCTTCTCCAACCCTAACAACCCAACCGGAGCGGTCTACTCGCAGCGCGAGATCAGTCGGATCACCGATATGGCGAAGCGATACGGCGTCACGGTCGTCGCTGACCAGCTCTATTCCCGCCTGCGCTATGACGGCGAAAGCTATACGCATATCCGTGCGAACGGCCTTTCCGACGAGCAGTGCGTAACGATCATGGGCCCGTCCAAGACCGAATCGCTCAGCGGCTATCGCCTCGGTGTCGCCTTCGGCGCGCCGGCGATTGTCGACAGGATGGAGAAGCTGCAGGCGATCGTCTCGCTCAGGGCTGCCGGCTACAATCAGGCGGTGCTGCGCTCCTGGTTCGCCGAGCCGGCGGGCTGGATGGAGCAGCGGGTGAGCGAACATCAGCGCATTCGCGATGATCTGCTGGCGATCTTCACAGCCGCAGGCTTTCCGACCCGTTGCCCGCAGGCCGGAAGCTACGTGTTCCCGACCCTGCCTGCCTTGCGCATCATACCGCTCGATTTCGTCCGGCTGCTTCGCCAGCAGGCGAACGTCATCGTGACGCCGGGAACGGAGTTTGGCCCGCATCCGCACAGCATTCGCCTGAATTTCTCGCAGGACCGGAGCGCCGCCGTGGACGCAGCGCGCCGGATCGTCGAGATGGTCGAACGATACAAGGCTTAGTGAGTGCGTGGTGACCTGAGCCTCTGATCTTCCTCGATATTTGAGTAGAGTCCGTCATTCGCGGAGACGGACGATGCGCCCCTCACGGTTCACGGAAGGGCAGATCATCGGGATGCTGAAGGAGCAGGAGGCTGGAGCTGCGACGGCGGATGTCTGCCGCAAGCACGGCATCTCCTCGGCGACCTTCTACAAGTTCAAGGCGAAGTATGGCGGGATGGACGTGTCGGATGCGCGCCGGCTGAAGACCCTCGAGGACGAGAACGCTCGCCTCACCCGAAGGGCCGCGTAGCGAATAAGCTGCTTGCCGAGCAGATGCTCGACAACGCGATCCTGAAGGATGTCGCCGCAAAAAATGGTGACGCCCGATGCGAAGCGGAAGGCGGTGGCTCATGCCTGCACGGTGCATGCGGTGAGCCAGCGTCGGGCGTGCCTGGCCTTGACGATCGACCGCTCGACGGTGCGCTACACGAGCACCCGGCCGGACGATGCCCTGTTGCGCGAGGCGATGAAGGCCGTGGCAGGAGAGCGCCGGCGGTTCGGCTATCGCAGGATCCACATCATGCTGGACCGCCAGGGCATCGTGATGAACCAGAAGAAGCTGCGACGGCTCTATCGCGAAGAGAAGCTGTAGGTGCGCCGGCGTGGCGGCCGCAAACGGGCACTGGGCACGCGCAGGCCCATGCTCGTGCCTGATCGGGCCAATGCGCGCTGGAGCCTCGATTTTCTCTCCGACATGATCTCGGACGGTCGTCGCTTCAGGGTGCTCGCCAATCTTCGCGCGCGCCGCCTGTCGCTTGAACGTGTGCCGCCAGGCGTGGTTTGGGGAAATCGCCGGGTCGTTGACGCCAAGGTCGCGCACCTAATCCGCCAGCTTCTCTCGCGACTTCACCCAAGGGGCCTTTTTGGGATCCGTAACGTCCACTGTTTTCGCCCGCTGGGCGGCCGCGTCGTAGAAGAGGGGGCCATTACCGGCCTTATTCACGAACTCAACAAAGCCCTGCTCGATCAGATGCTCATGCAGCGGCACGGTACGGGCCTTGCCGCCCTTCACGGTGCCCGCTTCCGGCGTGATCTTGATGAGCCAGTACCCATCCTTGTGCTTCATCAGATCACCGCCGCGAAGCTGCGTCATCTCGCCGGGGCGGCTACCCGTGTATGTCAACCGGGTGTTCCACGCGCCGGCGCCCAACCGGCTCTGGGTCTCGGACTTCACCTACGTCTCGACCTGGTCGGGCTTCGTCTATGTCGCCTTCGTCATCGACGCCTATGCTCGGCGGATCGTTGGTTGGAGGGTGTCGCGGACGGCCCATGCCAGCTTCGTGCTCGACGCGCTGGAGCAGGCCCTGCACGAGCGACGGCCCGTCCATCGCGGTGGCCTCGTGCATCATTCCGACAGGGGTTCGCAATACGTCAGCATTCGATATACCGAGCGCCTCGCCGAGGCCGGTATCGAGCCCTCCGTCGGCAGCGTCGGCGACAGCTACGACAACGCTCTCGCCGAGACGATCAACGGACTCTACAAGGCCGAACTGATCCATCGGCGCGGACCTTGGCGAAGCTCCGAGGCAGTCGAGTTCGCCACGCCGACCTGGGTCGACTGGTTCAATCATCGCCGGCTGCTGGAACCGATCGGTAACATCCCGCCGGCCGAGGCCGAGGAGCGCTATTGCACGATGCTGGACGAGCCAGCCATCGCAGCCTGACTCAAACCAAACGACCTCCGGCCAACCCGGGGCGGTTCAACAGTGCGCGCCTTACCGCCCTTAACAGTGCCCGCCTCTGGGGTGATCCTAATCAGCCAGAAGCCATCCTTATGTCGCTTTACATCATCGCCGCGCAGCTGCGTCATCTCACCGGGGCGGCTACCCGTATAGGCGCAAAGCCATGGGACCCAGCGCCGGGCGGCAGCGTTGTAATGCGCCATCTGAGCAGGAGGCTTGGCCAAGGTGCCCCGGAGAATGATCTTCCACTCCTCCTCCATGAACTCCCTCTCGCGGACCTTCGGAGCTGCTTTCGGCACGGCTACACGGACTCCATCGAAGGGGTTCGCGGTGACCCTCTTATTGTCCAGCGCCCAGCCAAATACGACCCGCGACGCTCGCAGCCAGATGTCGTTGACGACCACGGCTGAGCGCTCGGGAGTTACAGGAACGTCCTTCCAATCCCGTGCGTCCTCTGCACTGACCTCTGCGATGTCTCGCCCTTTGAAGCGCGCCTCCAGTGCTTTGAAGACCGACCGCCACCGGTTAACCGTCGAAGCTGCTGGGTCCCTCTCCTTCACCCACGCCTCGAAGACAGCCCAGCATCCCATGCCGGCCAAGACCCGTGGCTTGAAGTCGGGGAACTTTGCCTCCCGAGCATCTGGTGAGTAGTCACCCCCACTTCGGCGACGTAAGGCAGCGAGGGCTGCGCTGTATTCAGGCTCCAGCGTATCAAGGAAGCGCTCTACGCCTTCCGGGTTCAGCACAATGCCCTTAGCCGCGAGGAAGGTTGCGACGGTCGCCAGCTCCATCAGAACAGCGCGTAGGTGACGCCGAACGTTGGGATGTTCCCTCCACGAGTCATCATCCTCGCGCTCGTCGACTGGGGCGTACCGCATGAGGGCGTCTTCCCAGCGGTCATGCTCAACGTCCCAGTCGCTCGCCTTTCCGAGCTCGTCCTCGTGCTGCGCTATGAACCAGCCATACCACTGGCCCGCCAGACCACGAGCCTCCCGGAAGGTCAGCGAGACGCCGCCGCCTGTCCGCTGAGCCTTCAGTCGCTCGATCCGCGAGGTAACTTCAGCATCCCAGTCTCGCAGTTCTTGCTTGGCCTGCCCCATCGATATGGACGCGGGCCGCCTGAAGCGCTCCTCCTGCGAGACACCGAACGCGGCCTTATACGCCAAGCGGACGGCCTCAGGGATGGCCTTGCGAGCAAACCAGTCGCCATTCTTGGCGCGGGTCAGGGATGTCATCGGGATGGTCACTTTGTAGCGCCCTCCATAGCAGGAAGGCGAGCAGAAGTCGTTGAAACGGAACAACTTCTTTCAGATCAAGCACTTCAGCGCAAGAATGGCGCGGTCTACGGGAATCGAACCCGTCTTCCCAGCGTGAAAGGCTGGTGTCCTAACCGATAGACGAAGACCGCTTTGCCGCGAACCGCCGGGGTTCGTGCCGAAGCGGGGCGAGGTATAGTAGGAGGCCTGCCGCTCCGCAAGCACCCGTTCACAAGAAAATAGCCGGCAGCCTGTCAGACCGGACGGGCAAGGTCGAGGATGCGCAATTCCGCCGTCTCCCGGCCGCCCCAGCGGTTCAGCGACAGCGTCGCCGCGAGATGCACCATCTCGCCCCGCGCAGCGAACAGGGCCTGGCCGAGCGGTTCCTGCGCCGCCCGGAAGGCGATGCCGCCGATGCTGGCGCCGTCCCCCGAGCGCAGCTTGATGCGGACATGGCCGCCGGAGCCGATCTCGACGGCATCGGTCAGGCGATGCGCCGGGAAGACGAAGACCGGCTCGGGGCTGCCGGAGCCGAAGGGGCCGGCCTTGTCGATCTCCGCGAGCAGGCGGGGCGTGGCGCCGCCCGCGCTCAGCGCGGCATCGACGAGCAGCGCTTCCGCATCGCCGGCCGCATCGACCTCGCGCTGCAAATGCTCATTGAGAAAAGTGTGGAAGGCACTGGCCTGCCCCGCCGCCAGTGTCACGCCTGCCGCCATGGCATGCCCTCCGCCCTTGACCGCATGCCCAGCCTCGACGGCCGCGCGCACGGCACGGCCGAGATCGACGCCG
Organism: Allobosea sp. MMO-172; assembly: GCF_037147855.1. Taxonomy (NCBI): domain Bacteria; kingdom Pseudomonadati; phylum Pseudomonadota; class Alphaproteobacteria; order Hyphomicrobiales; family Alloboseaceae; genus Allobosea; species Allobosea sp. MMO-172. The sequence goes on from NZ_JBBCUM010000011.1 coordinate 173,966, forward strand.
GCGATCGAGCGGCCGGAGCCGGTCGCGCCGCCCTCCCCGTTCAGCGCCAGCGCGAAGGCCGGGCGCCGGAAGCGCTCCTTGAGGCGGGCCGCGACAAGGCCGACGATGCCGGGATGCCAGTCGGCGCTGCCCGCGAGCAAGACCGGCAGCTCGGCCATGCCGGCGAGTTCGTGCTCGGCCTGCGAAACCGCCTCCAGCACCGCGAGGCGCTCGATCTCCTGCCGTTCCTGATTGAGGCGGTTGAGTTCGGTCGCGATCGTGCGCGCCTCGACCTCGTCATCGGTCAGGAGCAGGCGCGCGCCGAGCGCCGCATCGCCGATGCGACCGCCGGCATTGATGCGCGGGCCGAGCAGGAAGCCGAGATGCCAGGGCTGGATCGGCCCGTCGAGGCCGGAGACGTCCATCAGTGCGGCGAGCCCCGGCCGGGCGCGGCTGCGCATCATCGCCAGCCCCTGCCGGACAAAGGCGCGGTTGAGCCCCTGCAAGGGCACGACATCGGCCACCGTCGCGAGCGCGACGAGATCCAGCATCGCCAGCAGGTCGGGCTCGCCGCCGCGGCCCCAATGACCCTGCCGGCGCAGCGCGCGGCTGGTTGCGACCAGTGCCAGGAAGACGACGCCGGCCGCGCAGAGATGGCCGAGGCCGGAGAGGTCGTCCTGCCGGTTCGGATTGACCAGCGCCTCGACAGCCGGCAGCCGCTCCGGCGCCTGATGGTGATCGAGCACGACGACATCGAGGCCAAGCCGGCGCGCCTCCGCCAGAGGCTCCTCGCTCGTCGTGCCGCAATCGACCGTGACGAGCAGGGTCGCTCCCTCGCCCGCCAGCATGCGGATCGCCTCGCTATTGGGGCCGTAGCCCTCGATCAGGCGATCAGGGATGTGGATGCGCGGGCGGGCACCGGCCTGCGTGAGAAAGCCGGCCAGCAGAGCCGAGGAGCAGGCGCCGTCGACATCGTAATCGCCGAAGATCGCGACGCGCTCGCCCTTGATGCCGGCCTGCGCCAGGCGGGCGGCCGCGGCTTCCATGTCGGTGAGGACGGCCGGGTCTGGCAGCAGGTCGCGCAGCCTCGGCTCGAGGAACAGCGCGGCCTCCGCGGGCTCGACGCCGCGCGAGACGAGCAGGCGCGAAAGGATGTCGGACAAGCCCTCGCGCTGGGAGAGCGCTTCGGCCCGGCCGAGGCCTGCCGTGTCGAGACGATCGCGCCAGGGGCGGCCGAGCGCCGAACGGCTCACGCCAAGGAAAACACGGGACTGCTGCACCAGACTCATCGTGCCAACGGCGTCGCCCATAGCGGGCGCAAGGTCAACAAGCGTCGAACTTGGCCGGGCCCGGCAGCCCCGCCATAGTGCGACCAAGCCATCGGCAAAGGCGGCATCGCGGGGAAATCATGCAGCACGAAACCGATGTGGCGATCGTCGGCGCGGGGCTCTCCGGCCTCGTCGCGGCCTGCGAGATCGCGGAAGCCGGGCGCAAGGTCGTGCTGCTCGATCAGGAGCCGGAGCAGTCGCTGGGCGGACAGGCCTTCTGGTCTCTGGGCGGTCTGTTCTTCGTCGACAGCCCCGAGCAGCGGCGCCTGCGCATCCGTGATTCGCGCGCGCTGGCCCATGACGACTGGTTCGGCTCGGCCGGGTTCGACAGGCCCGAAGACGACTGGCCGCGGCGCTGGGCCGAGGCCTATCTCGATTTCGCCGCGGGCGAGAAGCGCAGCTGGCTGCATGCGATGGGCATGCGCTGGTTCCCGGTCGTCGGCTGGGCCGAGCGCGGCGGTTCTCTCGCCACCGGCCACGGCAATTCGGTGCCGCGCTTCCATGTGACCTGGGGTACGGGGCCCGGCGTGCTGGAACCCTTCCTGCGCCGGGCGAAGGAGGCCGAGGCGAAGGGATTGCTGTCATTCCGCTTCCGCCATCGCGTTACGGGGATCAGCCGAAGCGCCGGCCTGATCGAAGGCGTCGAGGGTGAGGTGCTGGAGCCGAGCAGCGTCGCGCGCGGTGAGAGGAGCGGGCGCGGCGTGGCCGGCGCGTTCAGTCTGAAGGCGCAGGCGGTGATCGTCACCTCGGGCGGCATCGGCGGCAATCACGAGCTCGTCCGGGCGAACTGGCCGGCGCGGCTGGGCCAAGCCCCTGCTCGCCTGCTCTCAGGCGTGCCGGATCATGTCGACGGAGCCATGCTCGGCGTGGCCGAGGCTGCGGGCGGGCGCCTGATCAATGGCGACCGGATGTGGCACTATGTCGAGGGCATCGCCAATTGGGCGCCGATCTGGCCGAGGCACGCCATCCGCATCCTGCCCGGCCCATCCTCGCTCTGGTTCGATGCGCGCGGCAACCGCCTGCCGGTACCGCTCTTCCCCGGCTTCGATACGCTGGGCACGCTCGAGCACATCATGAAGACCGGCCACGATTATTCCTGGTTCGTGCTGAACCGCAGCATCATCGCCAAGGAATTCGCGCTATCGGGCTCGGAGCAGAACCCGGACCTGACGGGCAAGAGCTGGAAGCAGGTGCTGGGCCGCGCCGGCGGCGGCGTGCCGGGCCCGGTACAGGCCTTCATGGACAAGGGCGAGGATTTCATCGTCGAGAGCGATTTCGGCCGCCTCGTCGCGCGCATGAACGAACTCACTGGCGAGCATCTGATCGATGAAGCGCATCTGCGCGGGCAGATCGAGGCGCGCGACCGGGCGCTGGCCAATCCGTTCGGCAAGGACCTGCAGGTCACGGCCTTGCGCGGCGCGCGCCACTATCTCGGCGACCGGCTGATCCGCACGGCCAAGCCGCACCGCATCTTCGACCCCGCGCATGGGCCGTTGATCGCGGTCAGGCTCAACATCCTGACGCGGAAATCGCTGGGCGGCTTGATGACGGACCTGTCGTCGCGGGTGCTGGACGATAGCGGCGAGCCGGTGCCGGGGCTCTATGCGGCCGGAGAGGCCGCCGGCTTCGGCGGCGGCGGGGTGCATGGCTACCGGGCGCTGGAAGGCACCTTCCTCGGCGGCTGCATCTTCTCGGGCCGCGCCGCCGGGCGGGCGGCGGCGGGCGGAGTCATTTGATTCCCTCTCACGTCATCCCGGACAAGCCGCGTCAGCGGCGCAGACCCGGGATGACTGCGTGAGGACAGTGCTCAATCCAGCTGGAACTTCGAGAACTCGCGGTGCTCGCCATAGATGCGGCGGACCGTGCCGGTGATCGAACGGTAGACCAACGTCTCGGTCTCGATGAAATCCTTGCCGAAGCGCACGCCCGAAAGCATGCCGCCATCGGTGACGCCGGTGGCGCAGACGATGACGTCGCCCGAGGCCATTTCCGACATGTCGTATTTCTTGTTCGGGTCCTTGACGCCCATGCCGGCCGCGCGCACGCGCTTCTCCTCGGTGTCGAGGATGAGACGACCCTGCATCTGGCCGCCGACGCAGCGCAGCGCCGCCGCAGCGAGCACGCCTTCCGGCGCGCCGCCGATGCCGAGATAGAGGTCGATGCCGGTCTTCTCGGGCTGGGTGCAGAAGATCACGCCGGCGACGTCGCCATCGGTGATCAGGCGGATCGAGCAGCCGGTCTTGCGGACCTCCTCGATCAGCTTGGCATGGCGCGGGCGGTCCATGATCAGCGTGGAGATCTCGTTCGGCTTGACGCCCTTGGCCTTGGCCAGCGCGTTGATGTTGTCGGCCGGCGAGGCGTCAAGGTCAATCACGCCCTTGGGGTAGCCCGGGCCGCAAGCGATCTTGTCCATGTAGACGTCGGGGGCATAGAGCAGGCTGCCGGCGCCGGCCATCGCCATCACCGCGATCGAGCCGGGCATGTCCTTGGCGCAGAGCGTGGTGCCCTCGAGCGGGTCGACCGCGATATGCACCTTCGGGCCCTGCTTGTTGCCGACCTTCTCACCGATGAAGAGCATCGGCGCCTCGTCGCGCTCGCCCTCGCCGATGACGATCTCGCCATCGATCGGCAGGCGGTTCAATTCACGGCGCATCGCATCGACCGCGGCCTGGTCGGCCGCCTTCTCGTTGCCGTGGCCACGCAGGCGAGCGGCGGCGACGGCGGCGCGCTCGGTGACGCGCACGAGTTCCATCGAGAGATAGCGCTCGATGATCTGGTCGGGGGAGATGCGGAGATCGACGGACATGAAAAGAGTCCCCTTGCAATGAGTTTGGCAGGTATGGCCGGTCAGGCCTGTTCCCGCTCTATGCGGATGACTTGCGGCGGTTCCGCGACATGGCCGTCGGCGGTGACCTTTTCGAGCGCGGCGCGGATCGTGGTTTCGCTGGTGGCATAGGTGATGAGCACGACCGGGACCGGCGCGCCGGAGCGGCCACCCGGATCGCGCGTCGCGGCCTCGGGCGAGCGACGCTGGACGATGCTCTCCAGCGAGATGTCGGCTTCGGCCATGCGGGTCGCGATGGCCGCGGCCGCGCCGGGGCGGTCGGCGACGGCGAGGCGGACATAGTAGCCGCCCTCATGACGCTGCATCGGCGCGCGCTTGGGCTCTTCCAGACGGGCGACCGGCAGGCCGAAAGGCAGGCCGGCAGTGCCGCGCGCGACATCGGCGATATCGGCGACGACGGCAGAGGCCGTCGGATCGCCGCCGGCGCCGGGGCCGACCAGCGTGATCTCGCGGACCGCGTCGGCATCGACGCTGACGGCATTGAGAACGCCCATCACCTGCGCGATAGCGGAGGATTTCGGCACCATGGTCGGGTGCACGCGCTGCTCGATGCCGGTCTTGGTGCGCTCCGCAACGCCGAGCAATTTAATGCGATAGCCGAGATCGTCGGCCATCTTCAGGTCGAGCGGCGTGATCGCCGAAATGCCTTCGACATGAATCGCTTCGGCGTCGATCTTCGTACCGAAGGCGAGGCTGGTGAGGATCGCAAGCTTATGGGCGGTGTCGAAACCCTCGACGTCGAAGGTCGGGTCCGCTTCGGCATAGCCAAGGCGCTGAGCGTCCTTCAGACAAGCCTCGAAGGTCAGGCCCTCCTGCTCCATGCGCGAGAGGATATAGTTGCAGGTGCCGTTGAGGATGCCGGAGATGCGGCTGACATTGTTGCCGGCCAGCGCCTCGCGCAGGGTCTTCACGACCGGGATGCCGCCGGCCGAAGAGGCCTCGAAGGCAAGCGCCACGCCCCTGCTCTCGGCGAGTTCGGCGAGCGCCACGCCGTGCGCGGCGAGCAGGGCCTTGTTGGCGGTGACGACATGCTTGCCGGCAGACAGCGCCGCCTCGACCGCCGCCTTGGCGGGACCGTCCGAGCCGCCGACCAGTTCGACCAGGCAGTCGATCTCGTCCGATTTCGCCAGCGCGACCGGATCGTCGAACCAGGTGAGCCCGCCGAGATCGACGCCGCGATCCCGGTTGCGGTCGCGCGCCGAGACGGCGGTGACGCGGATCGCGCGGCCGCAGCGCGCCGCCAGCGCGTTTTCCTGCCGGCGCAGGATGCGCAAGGTGGAGGCGCCGACCGTGCCGAGGCCGGCAAGTCCGATGCGCAGGGGCTGGGAGGCAGGCGAAAGAGGCACGCTGGTCATGCGCGCGGCGTCGCATGAGGTGCGGCGCGAGTCAACGTGGAAGCCTTGGCGAGACCGGCTTCAGCCGAAATGGCAGACGACCTCGGCGGCGACCCGTTTCACCTTGCCGTCCTCGAAACCGAGATAGATGCGCAGCAGATTGGTGCCGAAGGCGGTTGCCTTGATGGTGTGCAGCGCTTCGATCGTCGTCCCCTGGGAAACGGTGCTGTTCTCGACGGCGGGGGTCCAGAACCACGGCTTCGGGGGATCGATCGTGACTTCCGAGAGGACGCGCTCGGCATCGGCCCGGCCGGTTCCGACGGGGATGTAGCGCATGACGATCTCGGTGGCGTCGCGGGCGCATTCGCGGCCATTGGTGACGGCCAGAACATCCGAGACCAGCGCCGAGCGCGTCTGCGGAATGCGCCCCCGGGAGTAGTCGTAGGTCGCGACCAGGCAGATCAACGCGAAGACGGCGAAAGCGACGCCGAGCAGACGGCCTTTGCGTGACATGGAAGCGAGCCCCGGGCGCGATGCGGAGCCATCCGTCCGCATCGCATCGGTTCCCATGTTTTGCGGGCGCGGTCCAGAGCCAAGGATGTCGCTACCCCTGACCAGCTCACGCCGTCATCCCGGACAAGCGGCGAAGCCGCGCCGATCCGGGATCCATGCCGGAGCGCGACCGACAAAGGTTCAGGAATGAATCCCGGGTCTGCGCTTCGCTCCGCCCGGGATGGCCACCGCCTTTTATCTGGAGGCGAAAGGGAGCCCTACCCCGCCTTCGGCATCTGGATGACGTTGTGCAGCGTCGTGTCCGCCCCCTTGAGGAAGCGGCCGATATTGCGCGCGGCCTGGCGGATGCGTTGCTCGTTCTCGACGATGGCGATGCGGACATAGTCGTCGCCATGCTCGCCGAAGCCGATGCCCGGCGCGACCGCGACCTCGGCCTTCTCGATCAGGAGCTTCGAGAATTCGAGCGAGCCGAGATGGCGGAACTTCTCGGGAATCGGCACCCAGGCGAACATCGAGGCTTCCGGCGCCGGGAACTCCCAGCCGGCCTTGCCGAAGCTCTCGACCAGCGCGTCGCGGCGCTTGCGGTAAATCTCGCGCATCTCGCGGATGCAGTCGTCGGGACCGTTGAGGGCGGCTGCGGCCGCAACCTGGATCGGCGTATAGGCACCGTAGTCGAGATAGGACTTCACCCGCGCCAGCGCGGCGAGCAACCGCTCGTTGCCGACGGCGAAGCCCATGCGCCAGCCGGCCATGGAGAAGGTCTTCGACATCGAGGTGAACTCGACCGCGACATCGATCGCGCCCGGCACCTGCAGCATCGAGGGCGGCGGGTTCTTCTCGTCGAAATAGACCTCGGCATAGGCAAGGTCGGAGAGCAGGATCAGCTCGTGCTTCTTCGCGAAAGCGACGAGGTCCCGGTAGAAATCGAGCGAGGCGACATAGGCCGTCGGATTGGCCGGATAGCAGGTGACGAGCGCGATCGGCTTCGGCACCGAATGCATCATCGCCCGCTCCAGCGCCGGGAACATCGCCGGCGTCGGCTCCGCCGGGACGGAACGAATCACGCCGCCCGCCATCAGGAAGCCGAAGGCATGGATCGGATAGCTCGGATTCGGCACGAGCACGACATCGCCCGGCCCGGTGATGGCCTGCGCCATGTTGGCGAAGCCTTCCTTCGAGCCCAGCGTCGCGACGACCTGCGTGTCCGGGTTCAGCTTCACGCCGAAGCGGCGCTCATAATAATGCGCCTGGGCGCGACGCAGGCCGCCGATGCCCTTCGAGGCGGAGTACCGGTCGGTGCGCGGCTTGCCGGCGGTCTCGACCAGCTTTTCGATGACGTGCTTCGGCGCCGGCAGGTCGGGATTGCCCATGCCGAGATCGATGATGTCGACGCCCTTGGCGCGTTCGGCGGCCTTGATCTTGTTGACCTGTTCGAAAACGTAAGGCGGCAGGCGCTTGATACGGTGGAAATCGGTCATCTCGAACAGGTCCTTGGCCGCCGACGGGCGGGTTCACGATTGCGCCCGGATCACATCCTTGCGTTGAGGGTGCTTAGCACCGCATCTTTCGTCATGACAGAACAAACTACGCAAGTTTTTGCGATTCGTTGCATGTGCGAAGGCGCCCGCCCAAGCGGCCAGACATGCCGGCGGGGCCCGCCGTCAGTTCTGTGGAATCTTCGCCGGCTGCGGCGGCGGGGTTGCGCCGAGCGACTTGGCGGTGCTGCCGGCCGCCACATTGGCCTTCTGCTTGGCCTCCAGCGCGGCCTCGATCTTCTTGTAGTCCTCGACCGGCTTGCGCGGCGCCGTGCGTGTCACGCTCGTGCCGATGGGAACGTATTCGAGATCGGCAGGGCGGGTTTCCCGGACGAAAGTCTTGGATTCCTGCGGAGTCGTCGCCAGGCCCGCGGCCTCGGCCACGCCCTTGAAGCCCTCGTCGCTGCCGCAGCCGGCCAGGCTCATGCCCATCGCAACCAGGGCGGCCGACATCAGGAACGGCTTCTTCGCGGAGAATTCCATCGGCATCGGATCATCCAGGGGTTGTCGATTTTGCTTGGTAAAGCACAGCGGCTGCGTCCTTAATAGGACCAAAATAAAGCGCCATGCGCTATCCGATAATGACTGGGGGAAAGGGCTACAGATGAGCGGGAAAAGCGACAGGGCGAAGGACACCGCCGGCCCGGCCGAAGCCGCTGTCCCCGACTTCGACCAGTTCGCGCAGAATATGGGCCGCCTCGTCGAGGAATACGGCAAGGTCACCGCCGCCTATCTGAAACCGATCGAACGCGGCGAGGCCAAGACCGGCCAGGCCGACGAAGCCAGCGACATGGTCAAGACGCTCGGCCGGGTCGCCGAACGCTGGGTCAACGATCCCTCGAAGATCATCGAGGCGCAGGCTTCGCTGACCGGCGACTTCATGAACCTGTGGAGCACCGCCCTGAAGCGCGCCAGCGGCGAGGAGGTCGCGCCCGTGGCCGAGCCTGACAAGCGCGACGGCCGCTTCAAGGACCCCGACTGGACCAACCATCCGACCTTCGACTTCATCAAGCAGGCCTATCTGATCGGCTCGCGCTGGGCCGAGACGATGGTCGACAAGGCCGACGATCTCGATCCGCATACGCGCGAGAAGGCCCGCTTCTACATCAAGCAGATCGCCGGCGCCCTCTCCCCCACCAATTTCGTCGCGACCAACCCGGAACTCCTGCGCGAGACGCTGCAGCAGAACGGCGACAACCTCGTGCGCGGCATGAAGATGTATGCCGAGGATGTCGAGGCCGGCGGTGGCGAGCTCAAGATCCGCCAGTCCGACGCCAGCTCCTTCGAGGTCGGCGTCAATATCGCGACGACGCCGGGCAAGGTGATCTTCCGCAACGACATCATCGAGCTGATCCAGTACGCGCCCTCGACCCCGCAGGTGCTGAAGCGGCCGCTGCTGATCGTGCCGCCCTGGATCAACAAGTTCTACATCCTCGACCTCAACCCGGAGAAGAGCTTCATCCGCTGGTGCGTCGAGCAGGGGCTGACCGTCTTCTGCATCTCCTGGGTCAATCCTGACGCGCGCCACGCCGCCAAGGATTTCGAAAGCTACATGCGCGAAGGCATCTTCGCCGCGCTCGACACGATCGAGGAAGCGACGGGTGAGAAGAAGGTCTCGGCGATCGGCTACTGCGTCGGCGGCACGCTGCTCGGCGTGACGCTCGCCTATATGGCGGCGATGCGCGACAAGCGCATCGAGAGCGCGACCTTCTTCACCACGCAGGTCGATTTCTCGCAGGCCGGCGAGCTCTCGGTCTTCGTCGACGAGGAGCAGATCCGCGCGATCGAGGAACAGATGGCCCGGACCGGCTATCTCGACGGCTCGCGCATGTCGGGAGCCTTCAACATGCTCAGGCCGAACGATCTGATCTGGTCCTACGCCGTCAACAACTACCTGAAGGGCAAGGCGCCGACGCCGTTCGACCTGCTTTACTGGAACTCGGATTCGACGCGGATGCCGGCGGCGAACCACTCGTTCTATCTGCGCAACTGCTATCTCGACAACAAGCTCTCCAAGGGCGAGATGCGGATCGGCGGCAAGGCGCTCGACCTCAAACAGGTGACGATCCCGATCTACAATCTGGCGGCGCGCGAGGACCATATCGCCCCGGCCCAGTCGGTCTTCAACGGCTCGCAATGCTTCGGCGGGCCGGTCGAGCATGTCGTCGCGGGCTCCGGCCATATCGCCGGCGTCGTCAATCCGCCGGCCAAGGTGAAGTACCAGTATTGGACCAGCGGCCCGGCCAAGGGCCGCTATGCCGACTGGCTGGCCAAGGCGGACGAGCACCCGGGCTCCTGGTGGCCGCACTGGTTCGGATGGCTCGAAGCTCAGGCGCCGAAGAAGGTTCCAGGCCGCGAACCGGGGGGCGGCAAGCTCAAGGCGCTCGCCGATGCGCCCGGCACCTATGTGAAGGCGAAGGCCTGAGCCCTTCGCAGGCCACCCTCCCCGTTCAGGCGCCGCGCGTGTCGCGCGCCGACGGTCTTGCGGAAGAACACCACGCGTTCGGTCTCGACGAAGCCGAGCGCGCGATGGAGCGCCAGGCTCGCCAGGTTGTCGATCGCAGCGTCGGAGGCGAATTCCGCGCAACCGCGTTCGCGTCCCCACGCCTCGACGGCGTGGCAGAGCATCCGGGCGATCCCGGAGCGCCGATAGGGCTCAGCCACATAGATGCCTTCGAGGAAGACGACCGGCGACGTCTCGCAGCCATTGACGTAGTCGCTGCGCAGTGCGGCCTCGGCGAAACCGATGCAACGGCCCTCCGCCGTCAGGGCGACGCAGGCGAAATCACGGTCGCGGCCAGCGGACAGCGTCTCGGCCAGCTCCGCCCCATGCTGCTCCGCATCCTCATCGGGCCAGAGCTCGGCCCGGAGGGCCGCCCACTCGGAAAGATGCAGCCTTCCGGCGCGTTCGATCGTGATCGTCATTCCCTGCTCCAGACCGTCACGCAAAATGGGACTGCGCCCGCGCAGGAGACAGAATGGCGGGAAAGCCGGCGGGAAGACGGCAACAAAAAAGCCGGCCCGAAGGCCGGCTTTCATTGAGAAGGCGATGCCGCTCAGTTCTTGCGGACGACCGGGCGAACCGGGATCGTCTCTGTCGGGTTATCCCAGCGATAGGTGAGCGCCGCCGACACGATGTGAATCTGCGGCTGAGCCTCGGCTGCGTAGATGACTGCCCCCTGCTGCGGGTGAGCACCGGTGTAGTTCACGCGCGCCTTGTTCACATGGATGTAGGTGTAGCCGACGTCGAGATTGACCTTCTCCGAGAACTTGTAGCTCAGACCGGTCGAGAGCCAGAGGCGATCATTGTCGGAGATGTAGATCGTGCGGTTGGTGTCGTTCACCGCCGAGAGCTCGTAGCCGACACCGGCGCGAAGCGTCAGGTCGCGGTTGTACTTGTACTCGACGCCGCCCGAGAAGAACCAGGAGTCGTCATAGACGAAGTTCAGGCTGCTCACCGGCGTGCCGCTGAGCTGGCTGACGATCGGGATGCGGCGGAAGCGGCTCCAGTTCGTCCACTCGACGCCGAGATGGGCCTGCCACTGCTCGTTGATGACCTGCGACACGCCGAAGACGACGGAGTCAGGCAGGTTGAGGTTGGCCTTGACAGGCGTAATCACCGGAAGGCCAGGAGCGCCCATCAGCTTGCCTTCCAGCGTCTGACGGATCGAGGAGCGATAGCCGATACCGATATTGGTGCCCTGCCAGGGAGTGAGGTTCACACCGAAGCGGTAACCGAAATCGATGGTGTCGCCGTCGAGGATCACGTTGCCGGCCGTAGCACCCAGGCCGTTCGCCTGCTTCAGGTTGGCCTTGAAGTACTGGATCTGGAACGCGGCACCGATCGAGAGCCAGTCGGTGACCTGATAGCCGATGGTCGGCGAGACGTTGATCGAACGCACCTTGGCCGAGCGACCATAGCTCTGGGCTGCATTGAAGTTGTTCTCGGCCTTGGAGCGCAGGCCGAACGGCGCGCCGGTGGTCATGCCGATCCACAGGCGGTCTGTGAGCTGCCAGGCGGAATAAGACGCCGGAATGAAGGCGCCGTCGCCGCCGAGATTGCCGGTGCCGAGCGGGCTTCCGCCGCCAACCGCCGGGTGGGTATTCGGCAAGATGACCCCCGTCGGGGTCCTGACCTTGGTGTCCTGGGTCGGGGTATATTCCCCCTCGGGCAGCAGATAGGTGAAGTTCCACTGGCTGGTGCGGCCGGGGAACATGGTGATGGTCGCCGGGTTCCAGGCCATCGAACCCATGCCGATGCCGCCCGAGGCCGCGCCGGCATAGGCCATGCCGAGGCCTTCGGCGCTCTGGCCGCTGCGGATGGCGAAGGAACTCGCCGAGGCCGCTCCAGCCGCAAGGAGAGCGGCGAGCGAGACCGTGGCAGCTGCGGCGGTACGAACAAGGCCCTTCATCGAATCCATCCCGGTTCTTTGGTTCTTCGAGGCCAGATACCTCGCTTGATTCGAAGCATGGCCCGAGCCGTTTCCCGCCGCAATCCTGCTTCAGACGCCCCGGAATCGCCACACGGCCTCCGCAATTGCCCCCTCGGAGTGCCCAAACCGTTCAAAAACGATGAATTTCGGACATGCCCCGCCGAGATCGTTCAGAAACATATCGTTTATATAAGAACTATTGTCGATTTTGAGCGGTTCGGGCCTGCCGCCTGCCCCGCGATTTGATTTGCCGGAAACGTCGCTTTGGACGGCGCAGTTGCATTCAGGCAACAATTCCGTGACCCACGCTTTGCGGATACCCCATGCGCGATGACGGGCTTGTGTTTCCGGCCGGCATCCGATCAGAATCCCTCCCACCCAATTAGATCGTTTGAAACCGGGGGAAACACCTTGAAACTGCTCCGCTACGGCGCACCGGGCCAGGAAAAGCCGGCCCTCCTCGATGCCAAGGGCGGGTTGCGCGACCTGTCCGGCGTCATTCCCGATCTCGGCGGCAAGGCGCTGACCTCGGCCTCGCTCGCCAAGATCAAGGCGCTTGCGCCGGAATCACTGCCCCTCGTCTCGGGCTCGCCGCGCATCGGCGCCTGCGTCGCCGATGTCCGCAACTTCATCGCCGTAGGCCTCAACTTCGCCGATCACGCCGCCGAGACCGGCGCGGAGATCCCGAAGGAGCCGATCCTCTTCAACAAGGCCCCGAACTGCATCGTCGGGCCGAATGACGACGTGATCATTCCAAAGGGCTCGCAGAAGACCGACTGGGAGGTCGAGCTCGCGATCGTGATCGGCGATGGCGGCTCCTATATCGAGGAGAAGGATGCGATGGCTGCGATCGCCGGCTTCTGCGTCTGCAACGACGTCTCCGAGCGCGCCTTCCAGCAGGAGCGCGGCGGCCAGTGGGCCAAGGGCAAGGGTTGCCCGACCTTCGGCCCGCTCGGCCCCTGGCTCGTCACCACCGACGAGATCAAGGACATCCAGAATCTCGGCATGTGGCTCGAGGTCGATGGCGAGCGCGTGCAGAACGGCTCGACCAAGACGATGATCTTCGGCGCCGCCTATCTCGTCCACTATATCAGCCAGTTCATGCGGCTCGATCCGGGCGATGTCATCACCACCGGCACGCCTCCGGGCGTCGGCCTCGGCTTCAAGCCGCCGCGCTTCCTGAAGGGCGGCGAGGTCGTCACCCTCGGCATCGAGGGCCTCGGCGAGCAGAAGCAGAACTTCATCCCCTACAAGGGCTGAGACCGGCAGGGGCGCTTCGGCGCCCCTTTCCTTTTGGCGGCGCGCTGCCCGCGATCGGTCGATACCTGATCTGATGGCGCAAAGCGGAACGAAAAAGCGCTGCCGAAGCCGCTTGACCCAGCTTCGGCAGCGCAAGCCGATTGTCGCCTGTGGCCTTGCGGCCTCTCTTGAGAATCGTATTCTGGCGCGAGCACGCCCGTTTGCCATCCCCCAAATGGGGGCTTCCCTCGTTGTCAGCGCGGCCCGGCAGCGCTCTTCAACAGGCCGACCAGATCGGCCTGCCGGCGCGTGCCGGTCTTCGCAAGGATGCGCTTCAGCGTCGTGCGCGCCGTAGCTTCGGTCACGCCGAGGCGCAGGGCCGCGTCCCGCGGCGGGTGCCCGCCGGCGATGACGGCCGCCAGCCGTGCCTCGGCCGGTGTCAGGTCGAACAGGCCGGCGATGAGGCCGGCATCCGGCCCCGCCCCTGCTGCGACCGGTGTCGCGACGACGATGGCCCCGGCAAAGGAGAAGACATCACGCGCCCGGCCGCGCACCGGCGCGACATGCACCACCATCGGGCTCTCGCCGCGGCTGGACGGAACGGGCAGCGAGCGAACCAGCTGAGGCAGATCCGTTCGCGAGAACCCGGCGATCACCGCAGCCAGCATCTCGTCGGCCGGGGCATGGGCCATGGTCAGTCGAGCCGCGCGATCGAGGAAGACGCCCGGCATCAGATCCTGGAACAGCGCATTGGCATCGAGCACATGGCCGCGCAGGCTCAGCACTGCGGCCGGCAGCCCCATCATCTCGAGCGCGTGGGAAGCGGCGCGCGCACGCTCCATCGCCAGCCGGCGCCCGAGCAGCCCTGCCCGGGCGAAATGCGGCCGCAGCCGGTCGAGCGCGGCGATGGCCTGCCCATCGACGGTGCCTTCGGCGAAATTTCGTTCGCAATGAACGATCGTCGTATCGCCGGTGGGCGCCCCGATCACCGTCGCCACCCCCGATCCGTACCCGGCCGGAATCAGGTGCTCCTGATAGACGGGCTCCCGCGCGATCTCGTCGCGGCTGAAGACGTCCTCATCGGTGATGAAGCCTTGCCGGCCATGCACGAGCAGGCGCTGTGCCCGCTCGTTCACCGGCAACGGGATGCGGCGCAGCACCTCTTCGTAATTCGCGCAGAACTCCGGCGAGGAGGCGAGAAGACGGACCTCGTCATGCAGCACGGTCCCGAGCAGCGCCTCCCGGCACTGGGCGATCCGCGCGGTATCGCGCAGCACCGCCGCCCAGCCTTCCGGCACGATCGCGGCTTCATAGATGCCGTCGATCAACGCATTCTCGAACTCGCTGCCCGTCACGTCGCTCTCTCTCGCGGGATGATCAATCTATCCCGCGAGAGGCGAAAAAGTCTCGTCAAAAGACAGGCTGAACCGGGGCTTGATGCCCCGATGGAAGTTCGATCAGCCCTCGGGCAGGCGGAGCATGAGGCGGATGTTCTGCACCGCCGCGCCGGACGCGCCCTTGCCGAGATTGTCGAGCCGCGCGACCAGCACCGCCTGGCCGAGATCGTCCTGCCCGAACACCGTGAGCTCCAGCTTGTTGGTGTCGTTCAGCGCTTCAGGCTCGATCTTGCCGCTCTTGCCGTCCTGCGGGAGGACGCTGACATAGGTCGAGCCAGCATAGCGCTCCGCCAGCGCGTGGTGGAGATCGGCGGTGCTCGGCCGGCCCGGCAGCGTGTCGAGATGCAACGGCACCGAGACCAGCATGCCCTGCCTGAAATTGCCGACGGACGGCACGAAGATCGGCCGCCGGGTCAAACGGGCATAGGCCTGCAACTCCGGCAGGTGCTTGTGACGCAGGCCGAGGCCGTAAAGCTCGAAGGCCGGCGCGACGCCGGTCTCGAAATCCTCGATCATCGACTTGCCGCCGCCGGAATAGCCGGAGACCGCATTGACGGTGACAGGGTGATCCTGGGCCATCAGCCCGGCATCGACGAGTGGGCGCAGCAGCGCGATGGCGCCGGTGGGGTAGCAGCCGGGATTGGCGACGCGATCGGCCCTGGCGATCTTCTCGGCATGGCCGTGCTCCAGCTCGGCGAAGCCATAGACCCAGCCCGGCGCGACGCGATGGGCGGTCGCGGCATCGACGATCTTGGGGGCGTCGGAGCCGAGCTGATCGGCCAGCGCGACCGATTCCTTCGCCGCATCGTCGGGCAGGCAGAGCACGACGAGATCGACGCTCGCCATCATGTCCTTGCGGGCGGCGGGATCCTTGCGCTTGTCGGGGTCGATGCTCTTGACCGCAACCTCCGGCACCACGGCCAGACGCTCGCGGATGCCGAGACCGGTCGTGCCGGCTTCGCCGTCGATGAAGATGCTTTTCAGGTTCTGGCTCATCGGGATCCCCGGTGGCTGGGCAGCCGAGTTGGCTAAAGGCATAAAAAAACCGCGCTCGATGGCGCGGTCGCGGGCGTTCGGACGTCAGCCGAGCGTCATCGCGGGCGCGCCGGAGCGGCCTGGACAGGGCGACGTCGGATGAGGCTCGTCATCATGGCACCGTATATGTTCGCGCTTGGGCGAGGTGTCAATCATAGCTTTGGAGCAGGCGTCATTCTCGGGCGAAGCGAAGCGCAGACCCCGAGAATCTCTTGCAGGAAAAGGCGCTGGAGCCTCCGTGTCAGGAGATGCTCGGGTCATGCCCGAACATGGCGCGCACGAACCCGAAAGCGCGAGCTATTCGAGTCGCTTCTCGGCCTTTCCTCACAGATCGATTCAACCGCCCCGCTTCAGCGCCAGCGCCTGAATGTAATGCTGGACGATGGTCGAGGCGGCTATCGCGGTGATGTCGGCATGGTCGTAGGGCGGCGAGACCTCGACCACGTCCATGCCGCGGATATCGAGATCACGGAGCGCCCAGAGGATGCGCAGCGCCTGATCGGCAGTGAAGCCGCCCGAAACCGGCGTGCCCGTACCCGGCGCGAAGGCGGGATCGAGCGCATCGATGTCGAAGGTGAGATAGGCCGCGCCCTCCCCGACCCGCGCGCGGATGCGCTGCGCCACCCCGGCCACGCCGAGTTCCTGCGCCTCATAGGCACCGATGATGGCGATGCCGCAATCGCGCGGCGCCACCGTGCGGATGCCGACCTGGATCGAGCGTTCGACATCGATCAGCCCCTCGCGCACCGCCTCCAGCACGAAGCTGCCATGGCCGATACCGCCCGGGCCGTCATCCCAGGTGTCCTGATGAGCGTCGAACTGGATGAGCGCCAGCTTGCCGTGGCGGGCGACATGGGCGCGCAGCAGCGGGAGGGTGATGAAGTGGTCCCCGCCAAGCGTGACGAGATGGGTGCCGGACGCGAGAATGCCGGCGGCTTCCGCCTCGATCGCACGGGCACAGCCCTGAAGATCGCCGCGCGGCAAAGCGCAATCGCCATAATCGATAGCCAAGAGCCGGGCAAAAGGATCGATGCCCGACGGATATTGCGGATCGCCGTCAAAGATCGCGCTGGCACGGCGGATCGCCTGCGGCCCGAAGCGGGTGCCTGGCCGGTTGGTCACCGAGAGATCGAAGGGCACGCCCCAGATCACCAGATCGGCGCCCGCGACGTCCTTGCCGTATCGGCGGCGCATGAAGGACAGCGCGCCGGCATAGGTCGGGTCGGCGGCGCCGCCGCGCCTGTCGCCGGTGAAGGCGTGGTCGATCGGCGGCTTGTCGGTGGTTTCGGTCATGTGTGCCTCAGTCAGCGGCGCCCGTTGAACCAGACATAGAGGCACCACGGCAGGATCAGCGCCAGTGCGGTCAGCACGAGCCGCAGCATCGTCCAGGCGTTGGGGTTGTTGAGCGCACGCCCGTCGAGCTCTGGCACGCCATGGATGAAGCCGAGAGCGATGGCGGGCGCGAGGAAGATGACCAGCGCCCGGCCGATACGCCGCCCTCTCGGCAAGTCCTCGCGGGCCAGCATCAGCAGGGCCGGCGCGGCAATCATGACGAAGGCGATCAGGACGAGAAGGACGCGCATGGGTTTCCGGGCAGGCAGTCGGTGGCGAGCACTATATGTCGTTTCCCCATCGCGCCGTCATCCCGGGCGACCGGAGGGAGACCCGGAATCCATTCCGGAGCGCTTCCGATGAGGGTTCAGGCATGGATCCCGGATCGGCGCCGCTTCGCGGCTTGTCCGGGATGACAGCACGGTGAGGATAGCAAAACTGGAGCTACCGCCCGCCACCGACCTTCAGGATGATGCCGGTCGTGTAGCTCGACGCTTCCGAGAGCAGGAACAGCACCGCCTCCGCGATCTCGTCGGCCGTCGCGGCGCGCTTCAGCGGGATCAGCGGCGCGAGCCGGGCGACGCGGCCGGCCTCGCCGGTCGAAAGCGCATGAATCTCGGTCTCGGTGATGCCCGGCGCCACGGCGTTCACGCGGATGCCATGGCCAGCCAGTTCCTTGGCCAGCCCGATGGTGAGGGAATCGACCGCGCCCTTCGAAGCCGCGTACCAGACATACTCACCGGGAGAGCCCAGCTCCGCCGCCACGGAGGAGATGTTGACGAGCGCCCTGCCCTCCACTCGCTCGCTGGCGATGAGAGCACGGGCAGCCTCGCGCGCGACGAGGATCGCGCCGGTGACGTTGACGTCGATGCATTCGCGGATGATCGCGGCATCTGTATCGACGAGCGGCCCCGACTTGCCGGTGATGCCGGCATTGTTGACGACATGGGTCAGCGGTCCCAGCGCCGCCTTCGCCTCCGCGAAGACGCGGACGATATCGGCTTCATCAGCCATGTCGCCCTGAAGCGCGACGGCCTTCACGCCCTTCCCCACGCAGGCCGCGACGACCTCGGCGGCAGCCCTTGCGTTGCTCTGGTAGTTCACAGCGACATCGTAGCCGCGCCCGGCCGCCATAACGCAGGTCGCGGCGCCGATGCCACGGCTGCCGCCGGTGACGAGAAGAACGGGGCGGGTCATGACAGGCTCCTGCTGAGAATGGCGCGGAGCGCCAGCCAATACGAAAAGGGCGGCTCTTGCGAGCCGCCCTTCCGCATACCGGTAATCCCGGAAACGATCAGCGCTTCGAGAACTGGAAGCTGCGGCGGGCCTTGGCCTTACCGAACTTCTTACGCTCGACGACACGCGAGTCGCGGGTCAGGAAGCCTTCCTTCTTGAGCGGGCCGCGAAGCTCCGGCTCATAGTGGGTCAGCGCCTTGGAGATGCCGTGGCGAACCGCACCGGCCTGGCCGGAGAGACCGCCGCCCTTGACCGAGACGATGACGTCGTACTGGGTCAGGCGATCGACCAGCTGCAGCGGCTGCTTGAGCACGAGGCGCAGCACCGGGCGAGCGAAGTAGATCTCCTGGTCGCGGCCGTTGACGGTGACCTTGCCGGAACCCGGCTTGATCCAGACGCGGGCGATGGCGTTCTTGCGCTTGCCGGTGGCATAGGCGCGGCCCTGGGCGTCGACCTTCTTGACGTGGACCGGAGCTTCCGGCTGGGCGGGCTTGGCGACGTCGCCAAGCTGGGAGAGAGACTGCAGAACTTCAGCCACGGTCAGACCCTCTTGTTCTTGCTGTTGAGCGCGGCGACGTCGAGCGCCTCCGGCGACTGGGCAGCGTGCGGATGCTCCGCGCCCTTGTAGACGCGCAGGTTGCCGAGGATCTGGCGGAAGAGCGGGCCGCGCGGCAGCATGCGCTCGACAGCCTTCTCGACGACACGCTCAGGGAAGCGGCCTTCCAGGATGAACTTGGCCGAACGCTCCTTGATGCCGCCCGGGAAGCCAGTGTGGTGGTAGTACACCTTCTGGTCACGCTTGCGGCCGGTCAGGGAGACCTTGTCGGCGTTGATGACGATGACATTGTCGCCGCAGTCGACGTGGGGGGTGTAGGCGGCCTTGTGCTTGCCGCGCAGACGCATCGCCACGACGGAGGCGAGACGGCCGACGACGAGCCCGGAGGCGTCGATCACAACCCACTTCTTTTCGACATCGGCGGGCTTGAGCGAGACGGTGGTCTTCATCGCGGTACCCTTCGGTTGCGTAAAAAAGGACAAGCCGCCGGAGAGCCCGGCGGCGGTGTGGCGTCGGGATAGGGGCAAGGAACCCGACTGTCAAGCATTCCCGAAAACGCGAAACCCGGAAAAATGCAATTTTCTCATAGCGATGAATGGAAAGGTATCAGGATACCGTCATCTTCTCTTGCGCCATGTGGCCGCCTGCCGCAGCATCCCGGCTCAGGAGGATACGCCATGACACAAAAACGCATCGCCTTCATCGCCGCGGGCCTGTTTCTCGGCGCCCTACCCGCCTTCGCCGAGGTCAATGTCATCAGCTCGGGCGGCTTCACCGCAGCCTACAAGGAGCTGGTCCCGGCCTGCGAAGTGAAGATCGGCCAGAAGGTCACGAGTGCCTATGGCGCCTCGATGGGCGCGGCGCCGGATGCGATTCCCAACCGTCTGGCGCGCGGCGAGCCGGCCGATGTGATCATCCTGGCGGGCGATGCCTTCGACAAGCTGGTCAAGGACGGCAAGGGCATGGCCGGCACGCGCACCGATCTCGCGCGCTCGGCGATCGGGCTCTCGGTCAAGGCGGGGGCGCCGAAGCCCGACATCTCCACGGTCGAGGCGCTGAAGAAGACGCTGATGGAGGCGAAATCGATCGCCTATTCGGCGAGCGCCAGCGGTACCTATCTCTCCGAGGAGCTCTTCCCGAAGCTCGATCCGAGCGGCCAGGTCATGGCGAAGTCCAAGAAAATCTTGAGCGAGCGCGTCGGCACCATCGTGGCGCGGGGCGAGGCGGAACTCGGCTTCCAGCAGGTCAGCGAGCTCATCCCGATCGCGGGGCTGGATTTCGTCGGCACGCTGCCCGAGGAGGTCCAGCGCGTGACAGTGTTCTCGGCCGGGCTCGCAGCCGGCGCCAAGGAGACTGAAGCCGCGAAGGCGCTGATCGCCTGCCTCGGCGGCACGGATGCGGCGGAGACGATCCGCAAGACCGGGCTCGATCCAATTCCAGCGAAGAAGTAGCGTCTCGGCCTGCTTGAACCGCTATCAGCGCACGGGGATCGAATAGGTCCCGGTCGCGTGGCAGACCATGTCCGGCTCGCCTTGGGAGTAGAGGCAGACCTCGCCGACCGCGAGCCGCTTGCCGAGCTTGAGCAGCCTGGCCTCGCCGATCAGCGCCGCCTGGCCGGGCTTGCGCAGGAAGTTGAAGTTGAGACTCGTCGTCACCGCGAGGCCGACCGGCCCGATCTGGGCCAGGATCGCCGCATAGAGCGCGAGATCGGCCAGCGCCATCATGGTCGGCCCGGAGATCGTGCCGCCCGGGCGCAGGTGCTTCTCATGGTAATCGCAGCGCATCCGGGCCGTCATCGGCCCGACATCCTCGATGAAATAGGTGCGTCCGCCGTGGTGGAGCTGCGGGAAGACCTCGTCGAGATAGGCATCGATCTCGGAGGCGCTCATGCGGGTCGTCATGCGGAAAACCACAGGCTGGAACGGGGCTTATCCCCTTGCAGCATGGCCGGCCGCCTCCGACAATAGGCGGAAATGCGGAAGGGAAGCGCCATGAACGCCCATCACAAGCCGGAAGCCGCGCCCGTGCTGCTACGCGAGGATGCCGGGGGCATCGCGACGCTGACGTTGAACCGCCCCCAAATGCGCAACCCGCTGAGCGAAGCGATGCTGGCGGCATTGAGCGAGACCCTCACAGCCATCGCGGCCGATCGCGCGGTCAAGGCCGTGATCCTCACCGCCGCCGGGCCGGTGTTCAGCGCCGGGCACGACCTCAAGGAAATGACCGCCCATCGCGCCGATGCCGATCGGGGCCGGGCTTACTTCACGGATATCCTCGGGCGCTGCTCGGCCATGATGCAGCAGATCACCGCCCTGCCCCAGCCGGTGATCGCAGCGGTCGAGGGCACGGCGACGGCCGCGGGCTGCCAGCTCGTCGCGAGCTGCGACCTTGCGGTCGCGGGCGAGGCCGCGCGCTTCTGCACGCCGGGCGTCCATATCGGGCTGTTCTGCTCCACGCCGATGGTCGCGCTCTCGCGCAATCTCTCGGCCAAGCATGCGCTCGAGATGCTGCTGCTCGGCGAGATGGTGCCGGCGACGGAGGCAGCCCGCATGGGCCTCATCAATCGTGTCGTGCCCGCCGGCGATGCGCTGGCTGAGGCGCGGCGGCTTGCCGGCATCATCGCCTCGAAATCGCCGGCGACAATCAAGGTCGGCAAGCGCGCCTTCTACGAGCAGCGCGAGATGGGGCTGAAGGCGGCCTATGACCATGCCTCGGCGGTGATGGTCGAGAACATGCTCGCGCGCGACGCCGAGGAAGGCATCGGCGCCTTCGTGGAAAAGCGTGCGCCGGTGTGGGGAGAATAGTCGCACCATCGACGGACATGCGCGGGGAACCCCTCTCCTGTAAGGAGAGGGGCAGGGGTGAGGTGTAGGCCCCTGGACCAGCGAAGCCTCCACCTCACCGCAGCAGCGGTCGGGTAACGCTCAAACGTCCAGCGGCCTTCCCCTCACCCCTGCCCCTCTCCCTCTGGGAGAGGGGTTCCCCGCGCCCTTCCTTATGCGGACTGCCTCATGACCCACGACGCCTATCCCGACAGCCTGATCCGCGACATCCTGAAATCCGTGAAGCGGATCGCGCTGGTCGGCGCCTCCGCCGACGAGGCGCGGCCGAGCTGGATCGTGACGAAATACCTGATCGACCGCGGCTATGACGTCATCCCCGTCAATCCCGGCCTCGCAGGCCAGACGATCCTCGGCAAGACGGTCTATGCCGCGCTCAAGGACATCCCCGGCCCGGTCGACATGGTCGAGATCTTCCGCAATTCGGAAGCGGCCGGCCCGATCACCGACGAGGCGCTGGCGCTCGACCCGCTGCCGAAGGTGATCTGGATGCAGCTGTCGGTGCGCAACGACGAGGCCGCGGCACGGGCCGAAGCGAAGGGCGTCACCGTCATCATGAACCGCTGCCCGAAGATCGAATATGGCCGCCTTTCCGGCGAGATCGGCTGGCAGGGCATCAATTCGCGCATCCTCTCGGCCAAGAAGCCGGTGCTCGCCGGCAAGGGCTTCCAGAAGCTGACGATCCATCGGCCGGGGACCTGACGCGGCCTGCCACCTCCCGAATTGACGCTTCGCCAACCGTTCGTTAAATCGAACGATCCGTTTTCGACGTCAGATTGTCAGGGAGCAGCCATGACCGACCGCGCACCGGGTTTCAGCACACTCGCCATCCATGCCGGAGCGGCCCCTGACGCGGCGACGGGCGCACGCGCCACGCCGATCTACCAGACGACCTCCTTCGTCTTCGACGATGTCGACCATGCCGCCTCGCTGTTCGGGCTGCAGGCCTTCGGCAACATCTATACCCGCATCGGCAACCCCACGAACGCGGTTCTGGAAGAGCGTGTCGCGGCGCTGGAGGGCGGCACCGCGGCGCTCGCCGTCGCGTCCGGCCATGCGGCCGAATTTCTGTGCTTCCATGCGCTGCTGCAGCCGGGCGACGAGTTCGTCGCGGCGCGCAAGCTCTATGGCGGCTCGATCAACCAGTTCAACCATTCCTACAAGAGCTTCGGCTGGAACGTGATCTGGGCCGATCCGGACGATGTCGAGGGCTTCGCCGCCGCCGTGACGCCGAAGACCAAGGCGATCTTCATCGAGTCCATCGCCAATCCCGGCGGCGTCATCGTCGACATCGCCGCGATCAGCGCCATCGCCAAGAAGCACAACATCCCGCTCATCGTCGACAACACGATGGCCTCGCCCTATCTGCTGCGCCCGTTCGAGCACGGCGCGGACATCGTCGTGCATTCGGCCACCAAGTTCCTGGGCGGCCACGGCAATTCGATCGGCGGCCTGATCGTCGATGGCGGCTCGTTCAACTGGGTCGGCGACGACCGCTATCCGATGCTCTCCAAGCCGCGGCCGGAATATAACGGCATGGTGCTGGGCGAGACCTTCGGCAATTTCGCCTTCGCCATCGCGACCCGCGTGCTCGGCCTGCGCGATCTCGGCCCGGCGCTGTCGCCCTTCAACGCCTTCATGCTGCTGACCGGCATCGAGACCTTGCCCCTGCGCATGCAGAGGCACTGCGACTCGACGCAGAAGGTCGCCGAGCATCTTCAGAAGCATCCGGCGGTCGAGTGGGTCAGCTATCCCGGCCTGCCCGGCGACAAGTATCAGGAGCTCGCCAAGCGCTATACGCCGAAGGGCGCGGGCGCGGTCTTCACCTTCGGGCTCAAGGGCGGCTACGACGCCGGCGTCAAGCTGGTCTCCAACCTCAAGCTGTTCTCGCATCTCGCCAATATCGGCGACACCCGCTCGCTGGTGATCCATCCGGCCTCGACCACCCATCGCCAGCTCACCGACGAGCAGAAGATCGCATCTGGCGCCGGGCCTCAGGTGGTGCGTCTCTCGATCGGGCTTGAGGATGTCGAGGATCTGATCGCCGATCTGGATCAGGCGCTGGCCTGATCAGGAGCATCGCTGCTGACATGAGAAAGGCGCCGGAAACGGCGCCTTTTTCTTTGAGAGATGCTGGGGTGACGCTCCTTATGGGCGCGCCGCCTGTTCGGTGCGGGTGACGTGCACCACACCCATCGCCAGCACGGCGAAGCCGAGCGCCTGATGGGCAAGCCCAGCCCAGAGCGGCACGACCAGCAGCAGCGTCAC
The DNA here is from genome assembly GCF_037147855.1 of Allobosea sp. MMO-172. Lineage (NCBI taxonomy): Bacteria > Pseudomonadati > Pseudomonadota > Alphaproteobacteria > Hyphomicrobiales > Alloboseaceae > Allobosea > Allobosea sp. MMO-172. The sequence continues at coordinate 197,836 of NZ_JBBCUM010000011.1, forward strand.
GATGCCGAGCGCCGATTGCGCCAGCACGAGCCCGGCGATCGCGGTCGAGCGCTTGGCGCTGCCCGATCCCGGCGCCGCCCGGCGCAGCCTCAGCACGTTCCAGAGCGCGACGGCGAAGAGGACGTAGGCACCGAGCCGGTGGTTGAACTGCACCAGCGCGACATTATCGACGAAGTTCTCCCAGAACGGCGTCTGGGCGAAGAGCTGGGACCCCGGCGGCACCAGCGCGCCGTCCATCAATGGCCAGGTGTTGAAGGTGAAGCCAGCCTTCGAGCCGGCGACGAGCCCGCCGAGCGCGACCTGCACGAAGAGCAGGAGCAGGAGCAGCCATGCGCTCGCCCTGCCCCGCGGCGGCTCGACCCGGCGCAAGGGCGTCAACGCCGTCGCGAAGGCCACGACCGAGGCGAAGAACAGACCGGCGAAGGTGAGATGCAGCGTCAGCTTGACCGGCGCGACCGCGATCATGCCGGGCTGGAGGCCGGATGCCACCATGATCCAGCCGATCGCGCCCTGCAGGCCGAGCAGCAGCCCCATGCCGAACAGCGTCACGACCTGCCGGGCCGGCAGCAGACGGCGCAAGGCGACGACGAGGAAGCCCGCGAGATAGATCAACCCGATGAAGCGGCCGAGCTGGCGATGGCCCCATTCCCACCAGTAGATGAACTGGAATTCGCCGAGGCTCATGCCCTCGTTGAGGAGCTGGTATTGCGGGCTCGCCCGGTACTTGCCGAATTCCTCGGCCCAGGCATCGGCCGAAAGCGGCGGCAAGGCGCCGGTGATCGGCTTCCATTCGGTGATCGAGAGGCCGGAGCCGGTGAGACGGGTCGCGCCGCCGACCACGACCATCAGAAAGACGAGCGCGGCCACGATCCAGAGCCAGCGGCGGATGCCGGCATGATCGGCCTTGGCTTCGGCGCGTGTCTGGTCGAGGGCGAGGGTCACGGGCGGACTTTCGGTCGCAGGCGGGGATCTTCGGGCGCGCATCGCTTCACAAGCGCGCTCGCCGGTGACATAGACCCCTCGCTTCGGCGCGACAACGCCCGCATTGCCGCAGCGACCAAGAGAGCCCGATGAAACAACGCAACCGCAAGCTGATCGGGACCGTGCTGATCCTCGTCTTCGTCTGCGTCTACGCGCTCGTCGCGATGGCGCTGGCGCAGGGACGGATCACCGAGGCGTCGAAGCCGGTGCAGACCATCGCCTATATCGCGCTCGGCCTCGCCTGGGTGCTGCCGCTGCTGCCGCTGATCAAGTGGATGGAGCGCAAGGACGAGGCTTGAGGCGTTCTGTCGTTGCCGGCGGAGAACCACGATTGTCATTCCGGGGCGCGCTGCAGGCGCGAGCCCGGAACCCACGACTGGGTGAGACGCTCGATGCGCGGTTGTTGGCCGTTCACCCGGTCGTGGGTTCCGGGTTCGCGCCTGCGGCGCCCCCCGGAATTGTCTGTTTGAGTTTTGGTATTGTTGTGTGGTTCCGCGGAAGCGGTATGCCTGGTCCGGCTGGCCGGCCGGACCAGGCGCGGCCCGCCGACCGTCCCGGAAC